>CP014963.1:2722500-3022500 GCA_001628815.1 Geobacter anodireducens | reverse complement strand
CAAGAAGATCCACGAGCGGTTCGATATCCTCTTCCCCACCGAGGACGTGGTGGAGGACGGGAAGAAGGTCCGCAAGACCCTGGCCCACGACCTGGATGTGGAGGTGAAGCTCTGGTATCTCCCCTTCGGCTCAATGAATTCCGATCCGTTCCTCTGGCATGAGTTCACCCAGAAGGTGAGCATCAGCGCCAAGGGCAAGTAGCACCCACGCAGCACCTCCTTCATGTGATGGCCGGCAGCCGTACCGCTGCCGGCCTTTTTTGCAGGGACCTTTGCCCGTTTTCTGTGGTACCATTGCCCCCGTGCGTTATCGAGCGAACCATGCCATGAGCAGGATTTCCCGCACCGTTCCCGTGCTGGCTGTCGCCGTTATGTCCCTTTTCGCTGCCGGATGCGGCAGCAGCGGGGGGGAGAACGCGTCGTGCCTCTCCTGCCACGGGAAGATCGAGCACGCCTCACCGGCCCACCCCTCCTGTGTCGCCTGCCACGGCGGCGAAGGCCGGGCCCGGAGCAGGGAGGACGCGCACCGGACCATGTTCGCCCCGCGGAACCCCTCGGATCCTGCCGTGTGGGAGAAGAGCTGTGGCGCCTGCCACCCCTATCAACTGGGCCGGGTCCGTTCGGGGCTCATGTATACCAACACGGGAATCATCAGGAATATTCAGCTTACCTGGGAGGGTGAGGACGGCCGGCGCTACGGAGCGCGGCAGGACGACCTCTACGACGCAGAGGGGAAGCGGGTGAGGGTCAGCGGCGTGGCCGAGCTGGACAACCTCTCGGGGGAGCTCTACCGCAAGTTCTGCTCCCTCTGCCATGTGGGGACCGAAAACCGCTATGCCTGGGGCGTGGGACACGGCTCCGGCTGCGCGGCCTGCCACTTTCCCCGCAATGCCGATTCCGCCTACAAGGGCAGCGACCTGACCATGCGACTGCGTGGGCCCGCCGCGTCCAGCCACCGGATGGAAGGGCTCCCCGGCAACGACGCCTGTTTCCGCTGCCATAACCGCAGCGGCCGCATCGCCCTCTCCTTCCTGGGGTTGAACGACGGCAACAACGGCCTCGTGCCGACCAGGGGAGGCTTTCCGGGCCCCCAGCTCACCAGCGGCAACCGGAACGTGACGAGCATCCCTCCCGACATCCACCACGCCCGGGGGATGGAGTGCATCGACTGCCACACATCCCGCGACATCATGGGTGACGGCTATGCCTACGAAAACCTCTACCACCAGGTGGAGATCCGCTGCGAGGATTGCCACGGCAGCGCAACCTCGCCCCCCCGCTGGCGGGAGATCGCGCGGGAGAACGAGGAGCCGGTGCGGGAGTCGGCCCGCTACCCCATGCAGATGCGGCCGGGCATGCGCATGATCGTCACCGCCAAGGGGCGCCCCTACTCCAACGTCTTCGTGAAGGATGGCAGGGTGGCGGTGCTCGGCAAGCGGAGCGGCAGGGTATTCACCAGCAAGGTCATTACCGGCTCACCGGCCCACACCGTGGTCGGCCACGGCCGGCTCGAATGCACCGCCTGCCATTCCCGGGCGGTTCCCCAGTGCTACGGCTGCCATACGAAATACGACAAGGGACGCACCGGCACCGACTTCATCTCGGGACTGGACACCCCCGGGCTCTTCACCGAAACCGAGGATTACCGGACCCTCTATCCCTTCCCCCTGGCCCTGAACCAGCGGGGGGGCATTGCGCCGGTCACTCCCGGCTGCCAGACCTTCGTCACCGTGGTGGAGGCGGACGGCACCCTGTCCCGGGAGGCTACGTCTCTACCTTCAAGGGGAAAAGGCAGCTCCGGTTCGCGCCGTTCTACTCCCACAACACCGGCGAACGGGCCATCGGCTGCGGCGAATGCCACGCCAACCCCGCCTTCCTCGGCTTTGGCCAGCATGTGACGGGAAAAGGACGGATCGACGGGACATTACGCTGCACCAAGAACGAAGAGAAGCCCCTGGACGGGTTCCAGACCATGGAGGGTGGCCTGGTACGGGCCTTCTCCGCCATTACCCGCGAGAACTCCCGCCCCCTGAACGACACGGAGGCCAAACGGGTCTGGCGGGCAAACCTCTGTATCGTCTGCCACACCCGGGCCGACGATCCCATCTACCGCAAGGAGCTCGACTATCGTGCGCTGGATGATGCTCTGCATCGCCGCCTGCTTGCTGGCAGCGCCGGTCGCGTCGTGGCCCGCTGACGCCGCCACGGGCGAAAACTGCCGCGTCTGCCATCGGGATGTCCTTACCGGCCCCCATGCAGGCATCGGCTGTTCCCCCTGTCACGGCGACGACCGGGCCACGGTGCGCAACCCGGCCCTCGTGGCCGACCGCGCCGCCCGGTGCGTGGCTTGCCACCGTGGATACGACCGTCTCTTCGACCACCCCATGACCACCCGGAGCGCGGAACGGCGCTTCGTGGCCGATACCCTGGGGCGAGCCGATGGTGCATTCTTCCGCAATCAGTGCGGCGGCTGCCACGTGACGGGCTGCCTCGACTGCCATCCCGGCGGCGGCCATGCCCTGACCCGGCCCCGGGACAGCCAGTGTCTCTCCTGCCACCGGGGCTACTTCGTGGGCACCGACTACCACGGCCGGGCGCCCCGGGAGGATGCCCTGCGCTACCAGCGGGGCGAGCTGGCCAATGGCGAGACCTTCCTCCCCATGCTGCCCGACGTCCATGCCGAGGCGGGGATGGGGTGCGCCGACTGCCACTCCATGGCGAGCCTGGTCGCGGGCAAGCGGACCGCAAAGGGGTGCATCGACTGTCACACACCGGACCCGCGCGTGGTCGAACACCGCATCGCCGCCCACCGGGACCGGCTCGAATGCGTTGCCTGCCATGCCGCGTGGGCACCCCAGGAGTACGGTACCTTCTGGCTGCGCTTCACCAACAGCCCCCGGCTCCAGTCCCGCTTCCAGGTGGTCACCCGCCAGGACGACTGGGTGAAGAGCGCCTATCTCAAGCGACAGGACGCCCCCCCCCTCGCGCTCAACGAAGCGGGGCGGGTGAGCCCGGCTCGGCCCCAGTTCATCCTTTACCATTCGGATTTCCGCAACGAACGGGTAGTGGGGCAGGAGAACCGGCTCCTGGCCGCCCGCTGGAAGACCTTTGCCCCCCACACCATCCGGCGCGAAACGGTCATGTGCGACGGCTGTCACGACAACCCGCGGCGCTTTCTGCTGGAACCGCCCCACGAGCGGATCTACCGGACCCGGGCCGACGGTCTTTCCCTCGATTCCTTCTGGGACCGCACCGGCCAGCGGATGGCCAACGGTACGTTCATGGAGCCGGAGCGGGTGCGGCGCATGGGGGTGCGGACCCCCGAATACACGAAAGGGTATCTGGAACGATGGCGGGATTTGACCGGGGACGCCGGCGGTTCATCGCGGCGTTAGCCGCATTCACGGCCTCGCTGGCGGCGGCGTGGCGCTTTCTCGTTCCCGCGGCGCGGGGCGGGGGGGAGCGATTCACCGTTGCCAAGGCATCGATCCCCCCACGGGGCGCCCTTGTGTTCAAGGAACGGCACCTGGCGGTCATGAGGGATGGGGATACCCTCTATGCCCTTGACCTCACCTGCACCCATCTGGGCTGCACGGTGACCGTCACACCGTCGGAGATCGTCTGCCCCTGTCACGGCAGCCGCTTCGACCTGAAGGGAAACGTTGTCAAAGGTCCCGCCGACCGTCCCCTGGCCCGCCATCGGGTGGAGGACCGGGGCGAGCGGGTGGAGATTGTCGTCGGATGATCAAGGAATTCGCCAAACATCTCTTCCCCCGGGTGGTTCTGCGGGAGAACCTGCGGTTCAGCTACACCTTCTGCCTGGGCGGGCTCGCCTTTACGGCATTCTTCGCCCTGATCGTGTCCGGGGTACTACTGCTGTTCTACTACCAGCCGACCCCGGACCGGGCCTTTGATTCGATTTTGTTCCTGGAGTCGAGGGTGGTGGGGGGAAAGTACCTGCGGGCGCTTCACCGGCTTGCCTCCACGGGTTCCTTTGCCTGATGTTCCTCCACATCCTGCGGGTCGTGCTCACCGGTGCCTTCCGGCCGCCCCGCGAACTGACCTGGGTGGTGGGGGTGGGTCTCCTGGGACTGTCGGTGTTCGAGGCATACACCGGCTATCTGCTCCCCATGGACCAACTGGCCTTCTGGGCCACCCGTACCGGCATGGAGTTGCTGGCCACCTTTCCGGGCGGCGGCTGGCTCCGGGCCGTCCTCGTCCCCGACGGGGTGGGTGAGTCCCTGTCGCTCCTGCGCTTCTACGCCCTGCACGTGGTCATCGTTCCGTTGGGCATCATGGGGCTGTCGTTTCTCCATTTCTACCGGGTACGCAAGACCAAGGGGCTGCTTCCCTATCTGTGAGAGGAGCGGATGCCGTGAGAGAACCTGTGCATGTCGGTGAACCGGAGCGGGACCTGCGTCGCGGTCCCCGGGGAGGAGGGGAGTACGTCCGGAGCTCTCCCCACTTTTTCCGTCCGGTCAAACGGGCCTTTGCCGCCGGCCTGCTCCTGCTGGCGCTCCTCGCCCTGGTTGTCCCGGCGCCGCTCCTGGCCCCCGCCGACCCGGCCGCCCCGCCGAACCCGGCCAAATCGGCCTGGTTCCTCCTCTGGACCCAGGAGGTCGTGAGCCACGGCAACGGCTTCGCCTGGGGCATTGTTGCCCTTTCTCTCTGGTTCCTGCTCATGCCGTGGCTTGGCAGGCACCGGCCCGAGCGGGCCGTCTGGTTCGGTGAGGGTAACCGCGCCTCCTCGTGGCTCGCGCTGGGAGCCTGTGCCGTCATTGTAGCCCTGACCGTGGTCGCCATGGTCTTCCGGGGGGAGAATTGGTCGCTCGTCTGGCCCTTCTGATCCTGATCGCCGCTCTTCTGTCCGCCTGCGTCGGACCGCCGCCGGGCGAGGGATGCCGCTCCTGCCACCGCCCCCACCATGCGGAAAAGGGCACCTGCGTCTCCTGTCACCGGGGTAACGGCAGGAGCACGCGTCTGGTTATCGCCCACTATCGGCTCGTGCCGGCTGAACTCTCCCACTTCACCATCCCCGGCAGCGTCCGGGTGGAGGAGGGAAAGCGCGTGGCAGAGCGGTTCGGCTGCCGCCGCTGCCATCGCCTGGGTGAAAAGGGGACGCGCCTGGCCGCCGACCTGGACCGTCTGGCCGGTGACGACCCGGTGAGACTCTTCGAGGCAATCCGGCAGCCGGTTCTTTTCATGCCCGACTTCCGGTTCGACGATCGTCGGACCGCCGATGTGGTGAATGCCATCATGGCCTTTGCCGGGGCCGCTCCCGCACAAGGGACCGCTGCCGTCCCTCTTGTGGTCCACTTCGAGGCCGTTCGCGCGAAGGAAGGCAACCTGTTCGTCACCAAGTGCGGCGGCTGCCACCGGCTCCTTACCGCCGGCGAGGGAGGGTTGGGTGCCGGCACCGTCGCGCCGAACCTTTCCGGGCTTTTCTCCCCGTTTTACCCTACCCCCTTCAAGCCGGACGAGCCCTGGACCCCCGAGCGCCTCGGCCGCTGGCTCGACAATCCCCGCAGCGTCCGTCCCGCCGCTCTCATGTCACCGGTACCCCTCACCAAGGAAGAGAAGGCGAAGCTGGTTCCGTTCCTTCGCGCCGATCTCGAAAACTGAAGCTTACGGCTGAACGCACGCGGGCCGCCGTGCACAGGTGCACGGCGGCCCGTCATTGCGGAGCGGTTGCCTGCAGATCTATTTGACGTACTTCGCGATCTCCTTGTCCATCTTCTCGATATGCCGCGACAGCCACTCGATCATCATATGGTTGGTGGTGATCACCAGGGAGAGGCCCGCTCCTTCGTCCCGGAACTGGTGCTTGAGCTCTCCCAGCCTGCGGACAAAGCCCTGGTGCTGTTGCTTGTGCTCCAGGTAGTCGGGGTAGCCGTGCTGGCGCATGATCCGCTCTTCCGCGGTAAAGTGCTTCACCACGTAGTCGTCCAGGAAGCTGATGAGCCGCAGGACCTCCTCGCCCCCTTTGCCCTGGTTGCAGGCGGTCAACAGCTCACCGAACCTCCGGAACAGTTCCTTGTGCTGGTCGTCGACCTCGGCGACGCCCGTCAGCAGATCATCTCTCCAGCCGATTGTCATGGCGATACCCTCGTGTTGGACGTTGTTACTTGTAGTATATCGGCAGCGCGCAAAGACTCTTTAGCATCATTTTTTCAGACCCGTTCGCTTGTGATGCGCGGCACCGGGAACCGTCGCCCCACCAGCGTCCGGTGCCGGGTACGCAGCTCCGCCATGTCTCCCTCCAGAAAGGCCAGCAGTTCAGGACTGCCATGGCCGGCCAGATAGAGATCCACCAGCTCTCCCATGCGGGTGTTGTAGCGGCGGGTCGAGCTGCGTGGGCATAGTTCCGGCCCGGAAAACGGCGGATGTCGCCGTCAAAGGCGGGGGAGATGTGATACAGCTCGTGGAAGACCGTGATGAGCTTCTCGCGGAGGGAAAGATCCAGGAAGCGGGGAACCAGGAAGTAGATGATGTACAGAATCTCCACCTGGCGGTGAACGATCGTCGGCATGGTGCTGACCCAGGTGTGACGCCCCCGCCGCCGCTCCACCGACCGGGCTCCGCCGGGAAAGCGAAGGGGGTGGATGCGGGCGTAGGTGCCGCGCACGCCGGCCCCCCGGGTGGAGGAAATGCAGACCAGGAGCCGGGTCGGATCAATATGCGCCAGTTCGGGAACGCGGCCCGTCACATGGGCGATGAGCCGCTCCAGTTCCCGGGTGACGTTCAACACCCCCATGGTGCCGCTACTTGAACTTATGACAGAAGAGGCAGCGCATGGGCCCGTCCGCCGGTTTCACGGGGTGGTTCTTGGGGAACGGGATGCCGCCGGGCTTTTCGTGGTGGCATCCCACGCACTGGCGGTCCAGGTCCAGCTTGCCCGCACCCTGGGCGAATGCGTCGTAGAACGGCTTGTGATTGGCGTCGAGCGGAACCTTCTTCGTGCGCACCTCACCGGAGATGGCCCAGAATACTCCGACCACAACCAGAATGAGAACAATGAAAAACCAGTCTTTCTTTGCGAGCTTCATGAAACCTCCGAAAGGCCGGGACCGGGGACCAGGAAAGCCCTGTGGGCACTGTTGCCATCGCCTCGGTCACGTTGCCGTGATTCCCGTGATTGTCTTGTTTGTCAGCGTTTACCGGTCCCTGGCCCCTGGTCCCGGATTACCGCGCAGCCGATGGCGCCGTTGTGCTGCGGGTGTTCCGGCACAACCAGGGCACGTCCGGTGGCGTCCTCAAGGAGGCGGACCAGTGCCCGATTGTGGGCTACCCCGCCGGTGAGCACCACCGTTTCGGACGGGAAGCGCCTGAGCATGGGAAGCACCCGCTTCACCAGGGTCTGGTTGACCCCGGCGCAGAGCCGCTCCATGGGGTACCCCCGCAGGATCTGGCCGATGAGCTCCGATTCGCCGAAGATCCCGCAGGTGGCATCGAGGGGCACCGGATCGCGCCAGTGGGACGAGAGCTCGTCAAGGGACACCTCCAGGATTGCCGCCATATTCTCCAGATAGCGGCCGCTGGAGGCGGCGCACTTGTCGTTCATCACAAAGTCGGCGAGCTTGCCGCCCCTCACGAGGGCCACCTTGGTGTCCTGCCCTCCCATGTCCAGGAGGGTGAAGTCGTCGAGTCCGGTCTGGGCAAGGGCCCCTGCCACGTGGGCCCGTATTTCCGACACCACCCGCGCGCCCCGCAGCGACAGGGTGTTGCGGCCGTATCCCGTGACCACCACCGTTGCCCCCTCCAGTTCTTCGGTCGAGAAGAGACCACTGGCGGCCAGGTCCAGGACCAGCTCTTCCCCTTCGAGCCGGCCGTAGCGCTTGTAGAAGGGGACCGTATCGTGGTCAGCCAGGCGAATCACGCGCCCTTCCTGCACCAGGGCGAATTTCGCCTTTCTGCTGCCGAGATCGATCCCCAGGTTCATGCCAGCATCTCCAGGAACCCTTCGATCCGGATTCTGGTCCGTGCATCCAGGGGGCCGGGTTTGTCGCCCTCCAGGGTCAGCACCGGCATGGGGAGCTTCTGGCGAACGATCATATCTTCGATCTGCCGGAAACAGAAGGACTGGACGTAGTGGATCACCGCGTCCACCTTGCGCCGCTCCAGCTCCATCAGGATGTCCGAGAGGCGGTGGAAGATGTCGTAGGGATAGGTGTAGGCCCGATACTGCTCCACCAGGTCCGGCGTATCGAAGGGCATGGCGAACTGGCGCTGGGTTTCGTTAAAGACCACCCGGGCATCGAGCGTTTCCACAAAAGAGTAGAGGTCGGTCATGATGGGGGGGACGCCGATGTAGGCGAGCCGCAGCCGTTGCCGGAAGGGTTCCCGCTGCCGCGCCTCTTCCAGGAAGGCGTCGACCTCCGCCTCGAACCGGTCCGGGGCGCTGTTCATGTCGCTCGTGCAGACCTGGAAGTAGTGGTTTTCCTGGCCGCTTACCCGGTTTTCCTCCCAGGTGAGGCGGTCAATCTCCTTGATTTTACGCCGGATTCGCCCCAGTCGCTCCCGCGAGAGCTTCACCGCGTCCCAGCCGACCCCGAACCGGCGCATGAGTTTCTCGATCTCTAAGCGCAGCCCTGCCGGGTCCCGGTCGTGGGGGTAGGCAAAGGGGATCGTCTCCACCCCTTTCAGCGACAGCACTTCCATGAGCGCCCTGGTATTGCTGCAGTCCCCTTCGGTCACGGCGATCAGCTCGTGGATGCCGCATTCGACCACCGCTGCATAGATCCCCTTGATCCAGCCGCAGATGCTGCGGGGGAATCCGTCCACCTCGGCCTCCTCGATCATCCGGGTGGCGTGGGGGCTGGTGATGAAGACGTTGTTCAGGTCAACGGGTGTCATGCCCGCCGCCAGGACGATCTCCAGCGGGATGGTGGTTGTGAATCCGACACGGTGCACTGGGATGTTACTCCGACTTGATGAAGATGAAATAGATGAGAAATGCGCCAATCACGAGGCCGCCGAAGGCAAAGGGGAGGGTGGAGCCGAGAGTCAGCTCGTTCCCCTCTCCCGTCGGCAGGGTGAGCCGGATGAGAAGCGTAATGGATATGATGGCGAACACCGTGGACAGGACGAATTTCGATCTCTTGAACACCCCGTAAAAGATGACGATGGCCAGGATACTGATGATCCACGGATTTTCCATGGCGCTCTTGAGCGTCAGGCTCTTTATGTACGCGATGATGTTTCCCGTCTCGAAGGGGCTGAGGGTCTCACGGGTCTTATCGAGCAGTTCCTGTTTTTCCATGGGGGCTCCAGGCGGCTATCGGACTTTCACCCTGAAATGAAGCGGGGTTACACCGTCGGGTGTCCGGGCAAATGGCTTGACAAGGTAATATGGCTTCCCTAGTATATACATTTTTAAGCGACGCAACAACTGAAAGCGCCGGTCGTTTTTGTGGCAGGGATGCCCGTTGCCCACGGGCCGGCGATATCGGCGAGCGTCCGCGTGTGGAGAAGAATCGTGCCCTGGAAAGCCATAGGTATTTTCGACTCGGGGGTCGGAGGACTGACCGTCCTCAAGGAGATCATCAAGGTTCTCCCCCAGGAGGATACCATCTATGTGGGCGATACCGCCCGGGTCCCCTACGGGACCAAGTCCCCTGAAACCGTCACCCGCTACAGCCTCGAAATCGCATCGTTCCTGGTGAAGCGCGACATCAAGCTCCTGGTGGTGGCCTGCAACACCGCTTCGGCCGCCTCCCTCGAAGCCCTCACCGAACGGCTCCCCATCCCGGTCGTCGGCGTCATCGAGCCGGGCGCCCGCCGGGCCGTGGCCACCACGCGCACCGGCAAGGTCGGGGTCATCGGCACCGAGGGGACCATCCGGAGCAGCGCCTATGCCAAGGCCATCAAGCGACTCAATCCCGAGGTGGAGGTGATCACCCGCGCCTGTCCGCTTTTCGTTCCCCTGGCCGAAGAGGGGTGGACCGACAACGAGGTGGCGCGCCTCTCAGCCCGCACTTACCTGGCCGGCCTGCGGGAGCAGGGGGTCGACACCATCGTGCTCGGCTGTACCCACTATCCCCTCCTTAAGAGGGTCATCGGCGAAACCGTGGGTGAAGACGTCAGGCTCGTGGACTCGGCCGAAGAGACGGCGCGCACCGTGGCCGATATCCTGAGGAGTCGCGGCCTGCTCCGGCCGGAGGGCGAGCAGGGCAATCACCACTTCTTCGTCACCGACGTGCCAGCCGGTTTCATCCGGGTCGGCAACCGCTTCATCGGCGGCAGGCTCGGCGATGTCTACCAGGTGAGCCTCGATGCGGAAAAGGAGCGGCCATGAAGCGTTCCACCCCCCACCGCCGGAGCCTTGTCCTGCTGGCCGCTTTTGCCGCGGTGGCACTGGTCATCGGCCTTCTCATGTTCGACAAATATCGCCAGCGCCATGAGCTCCCCACGGTTCAACCCGTGCCGGGGTCTGCCGGGAGCTTCAGGGTGACCCTGTTCTTCGCCGCCCCGGATGGAGAGGGGCTGGCCCGGGAAGGGCGCGGGGTGCCCGCCTGCGACCAGCTTGCCGATTGTGTCGACGCGGTCGTGGACGAGTTGATCAACGGCCCCCTGGGGGCGCTTCAACCCACGGTCCCTCCTACGACAACAGTCCGCCAGGTGCGGATCGAAGGGGACACCGCGGTGATCGACTTCGGGCGCGAGCTGGCCGACGGCCTCCCCGGCGGCAGTTCATCCGAGATGATGGCGGTCTATTCGGTGGTGAACACCGTCTGTTTCAATTTCCCCCAGCTCAAGCGGGTCAGGTTCCTTCTGGACGGCGCCGAGGCCGAATCCCTCACGGGGCACCTGGACCTGCGCCAGCCCATTGACCCCGATTACTCCAAAGAGCGTCCCGCCGAGCCGGAGACCCGGCAAACCCAGTGACCGGGAGGTCGCCGGCCGGTCGCCGGGCACTGCGGAGTCCCTGATCGCCTGGTCGAATCGATCCATAATATTTCCAAAGGTTGGTGAACCATGAAACAACCCTTCCTTCAGGCCATTGCCGAGCGGGTCCTTGTCCTCGACGGCGCCATGGGGACCATGCTCCAGGCGCGGGGCCTCAGGCCCGGCCAGTCCCCCGAGGAACTCAACCTGACCCTGCCGGAGGTGGTTGCCGGCGTCCACCGGGAATACCTGGATGCCGGCGCCGACATCATCGTCACCAATACCTTCGGCGGCAGCCGTGCCAAGCTGGAGCACTACGGTCTCCAGGACCGGGTCGCCGAGATCAACGCCCGGGCCGTGGCCATCGCGCGGGAAGTCTGCGGCGACCGGGCCTACGTGGCCGCGTCGATCGGCCCCACGGGGCAGTTCGTGGAGCCGGTGGGAGATGTTTCCTTCGACGAGATGGCCGCCATCTTCCGCGAGCAGGCCCGGGCGCTCGTCGACGCCGGGGCGGATCTGATCACCCTGGAAACCTTCCTCGACATCAAGGAAATCCGTGCGGCGGTCATCGCCATTCGCGAGGTTTCGTCGGATATCCCCGTCATTGCCCAGCTTACCTTTGACAACGAGGGGCGGACCGTGCTCGGCACCTCGCCCGAGGCCGCCGCAGTGACCCTGGAGGCGGCCGGCGCCGACATTGTCGGCTCCAACTGCGGCCTGGGACCCGATGGCATCTGCGACGTCATGGCGGCCATGCGGCGGGTCACGCGGCTCCCGCTCATTTCCCAGGCCAACGCCGGGCTGCCGGCGCTCGTGGACGGCGTCACCGTCTTTCCCGGCACTCCGGACGACATGACGGCCTTCCACGACCGGCTGCTGGATCTGAACGTCCGGATCATCGGCGGCTGCTGCGGCACTACACCCGCCCACATCCGAGCCATCCGTGAGGCTCTGTCCCTGCGGGACCAGTCCGTGCGCGACTGCGGCCCGGCCGAGGGCGTTACCTTCCTCTCCAGTCGCACCACCGTGGTGGCCATGGGTGCAGGGCTTCCTGCCGCCATTATCGGCGAGCGGATCAACCCCACGGGCAAAAAGGGGTTTGCCCAGGAGCTGCGGGAGGGAAAGGTTTCCTACATCCGGCGGGAGGCCCTGGAGCAGACCGCCCGCGGCGCCGTCCTCCTGGACGTGAACGTGGGCACCCCGGGAATCGACGAGCCCGCCGCCATGGAACGGGCCGTCGTGACCGTGGCCACTGCGGTGGGGGCGCCACTGGTCCTTGATTCGTCCGATCCCGCCGCCCTGGAGCGGGGGCTTAAGGCCGCCGACGGCAAGGTGCTCCTCAATTCCGTGAACGGCGAAGCAAAGAGCATGGAGCGCGTCCTGCCCCTGGCACGGAAGTACGGGGCCGCCGTGATCGGACTTGCCTTGGACGAGACGGGGATCCCCGAGACCGCCGAGGGGCGTCTGGCCGTGGCGGAGCGGATCGTCGAGGCGGCCGGCAAGGCGGGCATCCGGCGTCCGGACGTGGTGATCGATTGCCTCACCCTTACCGTGAGCGCCGAGCAGAAGCGGGCCATGGAGACCTTGAGAGCTGTGCGGCTCGTCAAGGAGCGGCTCGGCTGCCCCACGGTCCTCGGGGTCAGCAACATCTCCTTCGGCCTTCCCCGCCGGCCGCTCATCTCTTCGGCATTCTTCGCCATGGCGCTGGCTGCCGGGCTCGATGCCGCCATCGTGAACCCGAAGGAAGAAGAGATGATGGCTGCCTGGCATTCGTCCATGGTGCTCCTGAACCGTGACCCGAACGCCGCCGCCTACATCGCCGCCTATGCCGGCGTGGCCCCTCCCGTGGCCGAGCAGTCAGCGCCGGGCGGGCTTCCCGATATCCGGCAGCGGCTCGCGCGGGCCGTGATCACCGGCGACGGGGAGGGAATCGTCTCCCTGGTGGAGGAGGCCCTTTCCCAGGGGCTCGAACCGCTCCAGGTGAGCAACGAGGGGCTTCTGCCCGGGCTGGAGGAGGTGGGGCGCCGCTTCGAGAAAAACCAGGTGTTTCTCCCCCAGGTCATGCAGTCGGCCGAGGCCATGCAGGCCGCTTTCGCGCGGCTCAAGCAGGATATGGCGGGAGAGGCGGAAACAAAGGGGACCATCCTCATGGCCACGGTGGAAGGAGACATCCACGACATCGGCAAGAACATCGTCTGCACCCTGCTGGAAAACCACGGGTTCCGGGTCGTTGACCTGGGCAAGAACGTGCCGGCGGACCGGATCGTGGCGGAAGCCGAACGCAATGGGGCCGACGCGGTGGGGCTCTCGGCCCTCATGACCACCACCATGACCGAGATGGAAAACGTGCTCGCCCGCCTCAGGGCCGCCGGGATCCGGACCTTCACCATGGTGGGGGGGGCGGTGGTGACCCAGGAGTATGCCGACCGGATCGGCGCAGACCTCTACGCCCGGGACGCCATGGAGGCGGTGGCGCGGATAAAGGCGCTCCTCGGGGTGGATTAGTCATTGCGTCACGCGGAGTTGCGTGCTAATTTAACACCTTGCGTCTCTTGATGGATGGACAGCCATGAACGTCGGATTCAACCACAACGTCATGTACCGGGGCGAGATCTTCCATGTTCAGACGGAAGACAGCGGCATCGCCAATCCCCACATCATAACCCTCCTCTATCGGGGGGGGACCATCATCTGTTCCCGCAAGACGAGCTACGCCGACATTATCAAGATGGATAACCTGGGTCAGGTGGTTCAGGAGCTCATGAAGGAGCAACACAAGGACATGCTCCGCCGGCTCAAGAACGGCGAGTTTGACGGCCGGGCCTTCCCCTCCCGACAGCCGGCGCCGGCTGCCAGGCCTGCCGCCGCGCCGGAACAGAGGTCCGCTGCCGCCCCGCCGGCCCCTCCGGCCGCCGCCCCGCCAGCTCCGCCGCCCAAACCTCCCGCCACGCCACAGGAAAAGCCGTCCAGTCTCGACGAGGTCATCCTCGACTTCCTCATGGCCGACGATACGGATTAAGACGAACTACCACCAACACCACCCACGGAAAGGACCATTGTGGACAGCGAAAAGATCAAGCAGCTCGAAGAGACGGCCCGGCGGCTCAGGGTCGACATCGTCAAGACCCTCCATTCCTCCCAGTCGGGGCATACCGGTGGTTCCCTGTCTGCCATCGACATGGTGACCGCCCTCTACTTCCACGAAATGAAGCACGATCCGGCCAATCCGTCCTGGCCCGGGCGGGACCGCTTCGTCCTCTGCAAGGGACATGCGGCGCCGGCGCTCTATGTGGCCCTGGCCGCGGCCGGCTATTTCCCGAAAGAAGATCTGATGATGCTGCGGCGTCTCGGCAGCCACCTGCAGGGACATCCGGACAGCAAGCAGACCCCCGGTGTCGAGGTCTGCACCGGATCGCTGGGGCAGGGTCTCTCCATGGCCAACGGCATGGCCCTCGGCCTGCGCCTGGACGGCAGTGCGAACCGGGTCTACGCCCTGCTGGGCGACGGTGAGCTCCAGGAAGGCCAGGTCTGGGAGGCGGCCATGGCAGCCGGCCACTTCAAGCTCGACAACCTCTGCGCCCTCATCGATGTGAACCGCCTCCAGATCGACGGCGAGGTTGAAAAGGTCATGAACGTGGAGCCGGTCACCGACAAGTTCCGCGCCTTCGGCTGGAACGTTCTCGATATCGACGGCCACGACATGGCCGCCATCGTCGACGCCCTGGCCCAGGCCGCGGAGGCCAAGGGCCGGCCCACCGCCATCGTTGCCCGCACCGTCAAGGGGAAAGGCGTTTCCTTCTTCGAGAACAAGGCGTCCTACCACGGCGTCGCTCCCAGCGACGAGGAACTCCCCAGGGCGCTGGAGTGCCTGGGGGAGCAGTGCTACCTGTAACGTGCCGCGCGCCACACCACTGAATCAGAAAGGACATTGACATATGAGCACCATGATCGCCACCCGCGATGCCTACGGCCAGACCCTGGCCGAACTGGGGGAGGAGAACGGCGGTATCGTCGTCCTCGACGCCGACCTGTCCGGTTCCACCAAGACGTCGGTCTTTGCCAAGAAATTCCCGGACCGTTTCTTCAATATGGGGATCGCCGAGGCCAACATGGTCAGTACGGCCGCGGGCCTTGCCGCGGCGGGCAAGATTCCCTTCGTGTCCACCTTCGCCATCTTTGCCGTGGGGCGGGCCTGGGAGCAGGTTCGCCAGTCGGTGGCCTATCCCAGGGCCAACGTCAAGGTGGTGGCCACCCACGGCGGCATCACCGTGGGTGAGGACGGCGGTTCCCACCAGTCGGTGGAGGATATCGCCATCATGCGGGCGGTGCCGAACATGACGGTCATCGTCCCGGCCGACGGCCCGGAAACGGCCAGGGCAATCCGCGCCGCAGCCGCCCATCGCGGACCGGTCTACGTCCGCCTGGGCCGCAACAAGGTGCCCACCGTCACCTCGCCCGATATTCCCTTCGAGATCGGCAAGGGGGCCCAGCTTGCGGACGGTACGGACCTGACCTTCGTAACCACCGGCCTCATGACCGCCCAGGCCTTGGCCGCCGCGGAGCTTCTGTCCCGTGAGGGGGTTTCCGCGCGGGTGGTCCACATGGCCACCATCAAGCCCCTGGACGGCGAGGTCCTGCTGCGCGCCGCCCAAGAGACCGGTGCCATCGTCACCGCCGAAGAGCATTCCATCGTGGGCGGCCTCGGCGGGGCTGTTGCCGAGTTCCTTGCGGAGAACTGCCCGGTGCCGCTCAAGCGGGTCGGGATCAATGACCGCTTCGGCCTGTCCGGCAAGGCCGAGGAACTGCTGAAATATTTCGGGCTCATGCCGGCCGACCTGGCCGAGGCGGGGCGCGAGGTGCTCACGCGCAAGCGGCCGTGAGGGGCGAGGGGTGAGGGGAATCCTTGCATCCTCCGGCGGCTTCACCTTTGTCGGCGCCTGATGATCGTGATCCTCATGGGAATCATGCTGGGGATCGTGGGGCAGAGCTGGCAGATGGTGATGAAGCGGGAGCGGGAGGAAGAGCTCCTGTTCAGGGGAAACCAGTACCGGATCGCCCTGGAGCAGTGGCACACTCCGACCAGATCGGGCGGAGGGGCTCCCAGGCCGCTCAACGACCTGAAGGATCTCCTCAAGGATCCCCAGAGCGCCAGGCGGCAAAAGTATCTGCGGCGGCTCTACAAGGACCCGATCACCGGTGAGGATTTCGCTACCATTGTCCAGCCGGGCAAGGGGATTGTGGGCGTCATGAGCACCAGCGACAAGGAGCCGCTCAAGAAGACGAACTTCCCCGATGAACTGGCCACCTTCGAGAACCAGGACCAGTACAAGAAGTGGGTGTTCACCATCGGTGCCCCGGCCGGACAGCAGAACCAGGGGGCGCGGACGCAGGCAACCACGCCGTCCCGGTTGCCGATTCAGTAGGTGCGCTCCGGCTCCGGCCTTACTGATGTTTTTCTCCGTAGCCACATCACCCGCCGGCTGTCCTTCGCGAACAGCCGGCCCATGGGGGCAGGTTGGTATTCAGAAGCCTCACAACACGTGTGATTATCATTCTGGTCGGCCTGCTTTCCGTGGGGATCGGCACCTTCACCTATCTCAACTTCAAGCGGGAGAAGCGCCAGTTGATCGCGGCTGCCCGCGAGAATACGCTCCTGCTCCTCAATACCATCGAGCGGAGCATCTATCGCTCCATGAGCATCGGCGACACCCAGGACGTCCAGCGCATGCTGGAGATGGTCGGCAAGAGCCACTCGAAGCTCCTGGGGGTGCGGATCTTCCATCCCCAGGGGGTCGTCCTCAAGTCGTCGCTTCCCTCTGAAATGGGCGGCACGGTGCCGGACGGAGACTACCAGCTCTTTGCCAACAGCCTGCGGGAAGGGATCTTCGTCAGCGGCAGCCACGGCGAAGTCTTCGGCATGATCAAGCCGATCTACAACGAAGAGCAGTGCCACATCTGCCACGGCCGCAAGCGGCGGGTCATCGGGGTGCTCAACGTCAATTACTCCCTGGCGGACACCAACCGGCGCATCAACGAGGCGACCCGTCTCTTCCTCTTTTCCACCGGCGCCATCATCCTTTTCAGTGCAGCAGCAGTCTCCCTCGTCATGGTGCGTTTCGTGCGGCAGCCGCTCAACCGTATCGTGGAGAGCATGGCCCGGGTGGAGCAGGGGGATCTGACGGTCAGGATGGTCGACGGCGGCCGGGATGAGATCGGCCGGCTGATCACCAGTTTCGACTCCATGGTCGACAAGCTCGACAAGGCCAAGCAGGAGCTGGAGCAGTATCACTTCCAGCAGATGGAGCGGGCCGACCGGCTTGCATCCGTGGGGGAAATGGCCGCCGGCATCGCCCATGAGATCAAGAACCCGCTGGCCGGGATATCCGCCGCCATGACCATCATCCGCCAGGATTTCCAGGAAGAGGACCCCCGCCGGGAAATCATCGGCGAGGTGATCGAGCAGGTCAACCGCCTGGACAAGACGGTCAACGATCTTCTCTTCTTCGGCAAGCCGACCCATCCGGAGCCCGCTCCCACCGACCTGAACGACGTCTTGCGCAAGACCCTGCTCTTTGCCCTCCAGCACAAGGGCGGGAAAAACATCGAGAAGCGGCTGGAGCTCCAGGAGCCGCTCCCGCTGGTGCTCGTGGATCCCAAACAGGTGCAGCAGGTGGTGCTCAACCTGATCCTGAACGCCATTCAGGCCATGCAGGAAACCGGGGGCACCCTCACGGTCGCCAGCCGCATCGCGGAGCGCGAGGGGGGGCTGTGGGTCCGCGTGGAGGTGGCCGATACGGGCCCGGGCATTCCCGAGCCGATCATCAGCAAGATCTTCACGCCCTTTTTCACCACCAAGGCCCAGGGGACAGGGCTTGGCCTGGCCATTTGCCAGAAGCTCATCACCCAGCATGGCGGGACCCTCCATGTATTGAGCACGCCCGCCACGGGTACCGTTTTCTCCATCGACCTCCCCATGACCGAGGTGGAGACCGGCGGTGCCGCCTGAGGCGTGGTCGCTGCTGCCGGCACGGGAGTGCGCCGTGCGCATCAAAGGATTTCCCTATCTGCTACCGGTAATGCTATAGTGGGTTCATTATACGATTCAATGCGTTAAAGGAGCTTACGTGAGAAAGACAAAGATACTGGTGGTGGACGATGAGCACCTCATCCGTTGGTCCCTTGAACAGAACCTGAAGAAGCAGGGGTATGACGTGGTTTCCGCCGGTAACGGCGAGGATGCCTTGCGGATCGTCCGGGAGGAGCAGCCCGACCTGGTGCTGCTCGATATCCAGTTGCCGGGGATAAGCGGCCTGGAAGCGCTGGAAAAGATCAAGGAATACGACGAGGAAATCCTCGTCATCATGGTGACCGCCCACGGCGCCCTGGAGACGGCGGTCCATGCCATGAGGCTCGGCGCCTACGATTACATCAACAAGCCGTTCAACCTGGACGAAATGTCCATCGTCATCCGCAAGGCACTGGAAACCTCCGATCTGCGCCGGGAGGTCCAGCGGCTCCGCAGCGAACAGTCGCGCAAGTTCGGTCCCCCCGACATCATCGGTGCCAGCCGGCACATGAAGAACGTTCTGGACATGATGGAAAAGGTGGCCAAGAGCGATGCCTCCACGGTCCTGATCCAGGGGGAATCCGGCACCGGCAAGGAGCTGGTGGCCAAGTGGATCCATTACCAGTCTGCCCGCGCGGAAAAGCCGTTTGTGGCCATCAACTGCGCGGCAGTACCTGCCACGCTTCTGGAAAGCGAGCTGTTCGGCCACGAGAAAGGCGCCTTTACCGACGCCAAGGCAATGAAAAAAGGTCTCTTCGAGCTGGCCGACGGGGGCACCGTCTTCCTCGACGAGATCGGCGACATGGAGATGGGAATGCAGGCGAAGCTCCTGCGCTTCCTGGAGGAAAGGACCTTTCGCCGGATCGGCGGCACCAAGGCCTTTGCCGTTGACGTGCGGATCATCTCCGCCACCAACCGCGACCTGCTGAAGGCCATTGAGGAGAAGAATTTCCGCAACGATCTCTACTACCGGCTCCAGGTGATTCCCATTTACCTGCCCCCGCTCCGGGAGCGCAAGGAAGACATCCTGCAACTGGTCAACCACTTCATCGAGGTGTTCAACCGCGAATTCAACAAGCACGTGACCGGCATCTCGAAGATGGCCGAGAAGCTGCTCCTGGAATACCACTGGCCCGGCAATATCCGTGAGCTCAAGAACGTGATCGAGCGGGCCATCATCCTTGGCAACGAAGACACGCTGCTGCTGGAGCACCTGCCCCTGGAAATCGTTGCCAAGGCATCCAACCAGACCACGGGACTGGCGACCTTCAAGCTCCCGCCCGACGGGGTCGATATTGAAGAGGTTGAAAAGGAACTGATCCGCCAATCCCTGGAAATGAGCGAGTGGAACCAGTCCAAGGCTGCCAAGAAGCTTAATCTGGGAATCGATGCGTTCCGTTACCGGATGAAGAAGTTCGGCTTCCTTAAATAACCAGCCTCGCCATTCAGTAGCTCTCCGTCATATAGCGGCCCCCTGTCCCCTTTCGGGAATACGCAGGGGGCCGTTTCCATTGGCCTGAAGGCCGCTTCTTGTGTCTCCGTGTCGATAATTTGTCAGTCTGAAGACGTCTGCAATGGTGCTCTCTCCTCTAAAGCCGGGCCTGTCAAGGCTGCTGCCACCGCGAGAAGGGGCGGTGTTGTCCCGTCAGGGCAGCGACTGTGTCAAGAGGCTGTTTTGCCGTGCCGTTGGCACCATAATTGCTGCTCCTTAATGTAGAAGAACTATAATTTTGCCGTGAAATGGGGAACCGTACGGTCCTCCCCAATAACTCCGGAGGCATTGCCATGGTGCACAGGTCACCAGGACGATCGCTGTTTACTGCCTTCTCGCTGGCGCTAGTTGTTATTTCGCTGGTTTCGAGCGCTTTTGCCGTACCTGCTCCCGTGGTGGCAACGTACGCTCCCGTTACGGAGGGAATTCGCTCTCCACTTAGAATCGCAGGGGATGACGCAGGCAATTTCTATGTCACCGATGCGCTTTCCGGTGGTGTTCTGAAGTATGACAATGCTGGTCATTTAACGGATGTCATCAAAACGGCCGCGCCTGCCCAGGGCGTAGCCGTTGCCGCGGATGGCAGCCTGGTCGTCAGTCAGGGTAATGGCGTGGTCATGGTCGACGGTGCCGGTTCCGTGACAGGACAGCTCGGCATCGGCGCCGGCCAGTTCAAAATGGCCAACGGTATTGCCGTCGACGATACCGGCTACATCTACGTGGTTGACAGCCTCGACAACTGCGTGCAGGTGTTTAATCCGGCTGGCGGTTTCGTGCGGCGCTTCGGCACGTTCGGTGCTGCTGCGGGCCAGTTTTCCACCCCCACGGGCATCGCCTTCGAGAAGCGTGCCCGCCACCTGGCGGTCGTGGACACCAGAAACGGGCGCATCCAGTTTTTCGATACGAACGGCACCTTTGTGAGGAGCATCGGCGCCTTCGGTTCCGGTCCCCTGAAATTTACCGCCCCCCAAGGGGTTGCCTTCGAGTATTCCAACGATCCGACGCCGGTTCTCGCGCGGATGTATGTGGTGGACACCTTCCAGGGCCAGGTCCAGGTGGTGGAGCCGGCCGCCGTGCCGGTGTTTCTCTCGTATATCGGGGGATACGGCGCCGCCAACGGCAAGCTGATGGTCCCCTCGGATCTTCGTTTTGATCAGGCCAGCGGCCGTCTGCTGGTCGTGAACGGCTACGGCAACCTGACCGTCTACGGCATCGACGGCGGCGGTCTGACAACCGACACAATCCCGCCCGCCCTTGACATCGATCCGCTGGTGAGCCCCTTCTACACGCCGACGCTCGAACTTCACGGCACCGTGGAGGCAGGGGCATCGGTAACGGTGACGGCCGGCGGCGGGACCACGGTGGGCACGCTTTCCTTCCCGACGCCGTCCACCTGGAGAGTCTCCCTCACCGGCTTTGCCCCCGGTGAAACCGTCCTGACGGTCATTGCCCGGGATGCGGCCGGCAATACCAGCACCAAAACCGCATCGGTCACCTATCTGCAGCAGGCCCCCTATCTGACGATCGATAGCGTTCCCGCTTCCGTGACCAATGTTTTTGCCCAGCACATCTCCGGGGCAGTGGAACCCGGTTGCGCGGTTACCGTGACCAACGCGGCCACCGGCGCCACCGCCAATGCCACGGTGTTCGGCGATACCTGGAGCCATACGGTCATGCTCGCCCCCGGCGTGAACAGCGTAACGGTGAAGGCGGTGCGTCCCCTGAGCGCGGCAGCCCTGGCCGCTTTCTCCGCGATTCTCGATACCGCCGCTCCGGTCCTTACGGTCTCGGCCCTTGCCGATGGCAGCTATACCAGCGAACAGGTCCAGAACGTACGGGTCGAGGCGAGCGATGCGCATCCGGGTGAGGTTACCGTGAACGGCCAGCCGGTCGCGATGACGAACGGTGCCGGCAGCACGGCGGTGACGCTCAGCCCCGGGGCCAACGTCATTACCGTTGCCGCTGCCGACCTCGCGGGCAACCTGACCGTGAATGCGCGCACTATCATCTTCGATATCGACCGCCCGGTGGTGACCTTCACGACACCGGCGGACGGGGCCTTCGTTGCCGTCGGACACGTGACCGTCAGCGGCACCGTCGACCAGGCTGCCACCGTAACGGTTGCGGGCCAGCCGGCACGGTTCGACGGCAGCGTCTGGAGTGCCGACGTGACGCTCGAACAGGGGCTCAATACGATCGAAGTGGTGGCGGTGGATTTCGCCGGCAACACGACCGCGGTGAAGCGGACCCTGACCTATGATGCGGGCAGCCCGGCGATCGTCATTACCTCGCCGGCCCAGGACATGGCGGTCAATCGTCAGGTCGTGGGGCTGGTGGGGAGCGTGAGCGACACGAGCCCCGTGACGGTGACTGCCGAAGTGGACGGTGTGCCGGTTGAGGTAACCATGGCCGAAGGGGCGTTCTCCCTGGCGGTGCACCTTGCCGACGAAGGTGCCCACGCGGTCACCGTCCGGGCCACGGATGCCGCGGGCAACGCCGGTGTGGTGACGCGGACCCTCATCTACGACGTGACCCCGCCCGCCCTGTCGCTCAACGAAGTGAATACCGCCTATCCGGCGGAGTTGTCCGGAACGGTGGAGCATGGCGCGACCGTGGTCGTGGAGGACAGCAGCGGCGCCGCCGGCGAGGTCGCGGTTACGGACGGCACCTGGCACGCGGTGCTGACGCTGGGAGGCTACGATCCCGATTCGCTGGCGGTGAAGGCCACCGATGCCGCGGGCAACAGCACGGTCCGGACCCTGGTGGTGCGGGCACCTGACGGCGATGTGAACGGCGACGGCAAGGTCACGGTGCTCGACGCCCTGGTGGCGCTCAGGATCTTCACCGGCCAGATGGCTCCCACCGCATCCCATCTGGCCAGCGGGGACATCGGCCCCCTCTATCAGGGCAAGGCCCGGCCCAACGGGGTCATTGACCTGGTGGACGCGCTCCTGATCCTGAGAAAGGCACTCGGATTGCAAAGCTGGTAGGGAATCGGCCGGATTGGTGCCGGGACGCAGCCTGAAAACGGATCTATACGGAACGAGGTCGCACGGATGAAGAGTGTTGTGCAAGCGGTGATACTAGGAATGGTGATGACGGCCTGGACGGCTGTCCACGCGGGGAACAACAATATCCGCTGGACGGCCCACAATATGTCCAACAATACGGATGCGGGCAGCGGGCTCACCCAGGGGCAGCGCCATTTCGTGAGCCTCGGTGTCGATCAGGTCTGCATTTTCTGCCATACGCCGCACCATTCGGAGCCGGCCAAGCCACTCTGGAACAAGGTCATGCCGACCCAGGCATTCAAAATGTACACCTCGTCGGCAACCTTGACGAGCACGGCCAAGGCGGTGACCGCGCCGGGACCCGAATCCCTGCTCTGCCTCTCCTGCCATGACGGCAGGACCGCCATCAACGTCATCCATACCGGCAACTACGGGATTGCCGTTGGCAGTGACCGGAAGGTCGACATCGGGGGCGATTACGACGACCCTTTCGGCGCGCATCCGACCGGGGACTTCTCCCTCAACCTTCCCATGTTCGGCAGCGGTTACCGGGCTAACCTGGGAAAGAGCGATGCGGATCCCTATGCGGGGAACAACCTCATGGACGATCACCCCATCTCTTTTTCCTATGCCGCAGCCTACCAGGAAAAAGTGGATGCGGGGCTCTCGTCGCTGAGGCCCATTGAGACCCCCAAGTCCCAGGGGCTGCGGTTCTTCGGTCCCAACCGCGACCGGATGGAGTGTTCCACCTGCCACGACCCCCACGTGGCCTACGGCTACACCTATGACCGGCAGGACACCGGCGTGGGGGACAAATCCCTGACGCCGTTCCTCACCCGCAGCAATGAGGGGAGTGCCATGTGCCTCGCCTGTCACAACAAATAATGTTAATGCTTTTTGTGCAATTGTCCGGGAGCCAACCATGAACGGAATACCACTGAGGACCCTCGTCACGGCACTAGTGGCGCTCTTCGTCCCGATCGCCGCGTGGGCCATCGACTTTCCCCACGAACTCGGCAGCGTCAAGGGCTACAAGTGTTCCTCCTGCCATACCGTTCACAGCACCCTCGGTTCCACGGGCTACAACAACGTCTGCCTCACCTGCCACAACCCGAGCGATCCCTACGGCTCAGGCAAGCCCTTTGCTATGGCCGACTTCGCCAACCCCTTCCGCACCTGGACGAGTGCCCGGCCTGCGGTGACGTACCAGACCTCCCACAACTGGATCG
The DNA here is from genome assembly GCA_001628815.1 of Geobacter anodireducens. Taxonomy (NCBI): domain Bacteria; kingdom Pseudomonadati; phylum Thermodesulfobacteriota; class Desulfuromonadia; order Geobacterales; family Geobacteraceae; genus Geobacter; species Geobacter anodireducens. Next base: position 2,998,818 of record CP014963.1, on the reverse strand, counting down.
GCAAGGACGTGGTGCCCAAGGCGGGCGCGGTGGCTCCCACGGACGTCAGGCTCACCAAGTCGCTCCTCATCGGAACCGTGTCCTGCGCCCGCTGCCACAACATCCACGACCTCTATTCATCGGCCTACAACTCGAAACCGTTCCTCCGGGTGCGCAACGACGAGGACCAGCTCTGCCTCGACTGCCACCGGCCCCGCAAGACCGTTGACCACACCAGGGGAACCCACCCCGTCACGGTGAACTACTCGACCAAGGCCGCGGCCCGGCCCGACGAATTCTACAGCCCGCCGCGCAACAGCAACCCGGCCAACCCCACATCGGCCATGAGGATGTCGCGCAGCGGCGCGGTCGTCTGCACCACCTGTCACGGGGTGCACTACACCGACTCCAATAGCCGCACCTTCGACAATGCATCAAGCGCCCGGATGGGGCTCCTTTCCACTTCCCGGGGCATGCTGCTGCGCACGGACCTGAAGGGAAGGACCGTCAGCGATCCCAACATCTGCACCAACTGCCACAAGTCGGCCGACGACCCGGCAAACACCACTGCCCGCGTCAAGAACCACAACGGCACCAAGAACCAGAACGTCCAGTGCGCCGACTGCCACGGCGGCCACGTGGACGAGGCTGACGGGACCGCCCCCAACGCCTATCTCATCAACCGGTACATGAACATCTCCACCCAGTACGGGGCGGTCCGCAACGCCAAGGTCATGTACCAGTACACCTCGGTTGCCCGGAAAAACTGGAACAAGGATGCCTTCGGCGTCTGCCTGGCCTGCCACTCGCCCCTGCCGGGCACCATCGGGCAGCACTCGAGCACCAACGCAGCCGACTGCCGGAGCTGCCACACCCACTCCCAGGGCTTCTCGGCCAACTGTACCCAGTGCCACGGCTTTCCCCCCACCGTCAACACGGCCGGCGGGCCGTCGGGCTACGGCAAGGACGGCGTTCGTGACTATTCAACCTCCGGTGTGTTCAAGAACGAAACCCAGACCCCCCACGCCCGGCATGCCGGCGGCGGGGCCAACTACAGCATAGCGTGCGACCAGTGCCACAAGGGGTTCAGTCACAATACCGGCACGTTCCAGGATGTGTTCGTCGACAAGACCGGCATCATCGCCAGTATCGGCTCCGGCGCCAACCCCACCTACAACCCGGCCGGCAAAGGCACCTGTACGGCGACCTACTGCCACTCGGACGGCGCTCCCCGCAACGCTTCGCTGCAGGCCGTGGTCGGCGCGCCGGGCAATACGACGTTCACGTGGGGCAATGGCATGGGCACGCTGTCGGGCTGCGGCTCGTGCCACGCGGCATTCCCCCTGACCAACGCCCACCCGGCCCACTTCAACGCAGGATCATGAACTGCCAGAACTGCCACTACGCGACGCTCAGCGGCCCTTCCACCATCAAGGACAAATCGGTCCACGTGGATGGCGTGAAAACCGTCGTCTTCAACGGCGTCGCCCGGGGAACCATCAACGTCGGCAGCGGTACCTACAATGTGAACGCGGCGACCTGCAGCGTTGCCGGATGCCACGGCGACGGCCGCGGCGGCGCGCCGGTGACGACTCCCCAGTGGGTCGATCCGACGACCGGCGCGTGCGGTAAGTGCCACTACGCCACCCCCACCATCGCCGCCACGAGCGCCCAGACCATCGGGACCAACGGCCACGCGGCCCACCTGACCCTCGACTATGGTCCCAAGGCCATCCTGGGGGCAACGGTATCCGCCTGCCAGAGCTGCCACACCTACACGACCTCAACGGCTGCCACCCACGTGAACGGCTCCGTCCAGGTGGTTTCGGCCAACTGTACGTCCAGTTGCCACAAGAACGGCGCCACCTGGACCTCGGGCCGCGTGACCTGCGAAAGTTGTCACACGGGGCTCCTCTCGGTCATCGGCGGCAAGACCGCACCGGCAAAAACGAACTTCACCGCCAGCGGCCACGGCCAGGCCGGGGCCGGCTTCGACGCCAGCCGCCAGTGCGCAAGCTGCCACGATGCCGACAACGGGCACATCAACGGCACTTCGGGCGACCAGAAGCGGATCGCCGTGAACGACTACACCCTCTGCGCAGGCTGCCACAATGACGCCATCAAGGTTCCCACCGCCACCAGGCGCAATGTGACCCGCCATGCCGTGGACCTGGGCAATTACACCATGGAGTGCAAGACCTGCCATGACGTCCACGGCACCGGCAACCGGGCCATGGTCCGGACCACCCTTGTTTTCGGGGCACTGACCTCCACCATCAGCTATGCCACCACGGCCGATCTCGTGCAGCTACAGGCTCCGTACCGCGGCGTATGCCAGACCTGCCACACCAAAACGAGCCATTATCGGCGCGGCGTCAACGAGGGGGCCGGCCACCCCACAACCGGCTGCCTGAACTGCCACTCCCACCGCAACACGTTTGCCTTCAAGCCGAAGGCATGCGACGAGTGTCACGGCTACCCGCCGACTCCCAGGGGCTTCGTTGCCAGCCAGGCCAACTACTCGACGGCACGTCTCGAGAACTACTCGGGTGGCGGCGGCGCCCACGTGAAGCTGGGTCACCTCATGTCGAACCTGCGGCCGTCCCAGGGCTTCACCCCATGCCTCACCTGCCACTACGACGGTGCCGCGGCCCACGTGGGCGACGAGTCGGTCTGGGCCGGCGGCAGCACCCAGCAGAAGAAGTCGGCAGTGAACGTGAAGATCGATCCGACGTACAAGTTCAACGCCGATAAGGGACAGTGGTACTCGAAGCAGTCCCCGGATGCCACCGGCAGTTGCTGGAACGTCAGTTGCCACTTCCAGCCGACGCCGCGCTGGTCCGACGACAAGTAGCAGGCGAGGCCGGAGCAGGGCAGCCGGCGAAATCATCGGCGGCTGCGAGCCCGGCACCGGCAACGGAACGATAAGGGCATCGGCTGGAAGGTCGTTCCCGGCAGATGCACAGAGTGCGGTACGCACGGAAACAAAGGAGGAAAATCAGGTGAAGAAAAAAAGCTATATCCGTCCGAGGGTTGTCGGGAGTGCGGTGGTTCATCCCTGCTGAGAAACCGGCCACAATCCCTAAAAGAGGTGCCGAACCGTATTCGTCGGCACCTCTTTTGCTTTTTGTGAGACTATGCTCGAACCCATGCCGCTCGCCAGAATTGCCGCCCTTTCCCTGACGCTGCTGTCCGCCCTGCTGTTCGGCCTCCCCGCCGGCGCGATCGCCGGGGTGATAACGTCCGATACGGTCTGGCAGGGGAACGTCGCGGTCACGGAAGACGTCGTCGTGCCCGAGGGGGTCACCCTGACCGTCCGGGCCGGCACCGTCGTCACGGTCGCGGCCGCGGAAAGCACCAAGACCGACCCCGAATATCTCTCGCCCCTCACGGAGATAACCATCCGGGGGAGATTGGCGGTTGAGGGCACCGTGACGGCTCCGGTCCGGTTTTCCGGCCAGGAGAAGAGGGCGGGAAGCTGGGCGGGAATCCTCATCGACGGCGGCACCGCCGCCATCAGGGAATGCCTGGTCGCCGACGCCGACAGCGGGATCTCCGTGGTGGAGGGGACGCTGCATCTCTCCTCGTCGACGCTTCGGGAAAACCGGTACGGCCTGGTGGCGCAGGGGGCAGCGTCGCGGATCACGGTGGAGGGTGCGCGGATCATCGAGAACGATTACGGCGTCGTATCCCTTCAGGGTGCCCGGGTGACCGCCCATGCCACCGAGGTGGCCCGCAACCGGAAGAAGGACGCCCACACGGCAGCGGTCCGGCCCCACACCCTGCCGAAGGGGCCGCCGGTCAACGAGGAGGCGCCGCTCAGCCGCCGGTACCAGGACATGGTCCTGCTGGGCGAGACCCTGTGGCAGGGGAGAATCCTGGTGGACGGCACGGTGAGGGTGCCGGAGGGGAGCCGCCTGGTCATCCTGCCGGGAACGATCGTCGAGTTTACCCGGCGGGACACCAACGGCGACGGCATCGGCGAAAACGGGATCATGATCCAGGGGCGCCTTTTGGCCAAGGGGACTCCCGACCGCCCCATCACCTTCCGTTCCGCCGAAAAGGACCGGCGCATGGGTGACTGGGATGCCGTCAACATCATGAACAGCTCGGCAGGCCAGAACCTGGTGGAACACTGCCGGATTGAGCACGCCTACCGGGGGCTTCACTTCCACTTCTCCACGGTGGCGATCCATAACACCACCCTCACGAACAACTACCGCGGCATCCAGTTCCAGGAGTCGGTGGTGGCCTTGCACGGCAACACCCTTTGCGGCAATAAGAGCGGGGTTCAGGGGCGCGATTCTGAGGTTGAACTGGTGGACAACCTGCTCTGCGGCAACCAGGTGGGAGGGAATTTCTTCCGCACCACCCTCACGGTCCGCGGGAACAGGATCGTGGCCAACGGCAGGGAAGGGCTCCGCCTGCGCGAAGGAGCGGTAACGGTCAGGGAGAACCTGTTCGACGGCAACCGGTTCGGCCTCATGGCGGCCGATCTCTACCACGGCGAGGTCAACCGCAACAGCATCTCCGGCAACGCCGAAACGGGCATCTCCCTGAAAAACGTCGACTCTGTCGAGTTCGCCGGCAACGCGGTGACGGCCAACGGCCTGAGCGGCTTCAACATCCAGGATTCCGGCTCCCTGATCACGGGGAACCTGATTGCCGACAACGGCGAACGGGGGATGGGAATCCTGTCCTTTGCCGGGATCATCAGCGGCAACAATTTCGCCGGGAACGGTCTCTATGCCATCGATCTGGACGGTAGCGGCGATGTTTCCGCCCCCGGCAACTGGTGGGGGGGACGGGACCCGGCCCAGGTGATCAACGACCAGCGGGACGATCCGCGGCTGGGGCGTGTCGATTGCGGCCGGCCGGGGGCCGCTCCCACCCCCTTTGTCTGGCCGCTGGCGACCGTGGCCGCCGATACGGTCTGGCGCGGCGTCATCACCGTGGCCGTCCCCACGACGGTACTCCCCGGCGCGGCCCTGACCGTTGCCCCGGGAACAACGGTGCAGTTCGCCGCCGGCACCGGCCTTGAGATCAAGGGCAAGCTCCTTGCATCGGGACAACGGGACGGCACGATCCGGTTCACCTCTGTCGACCGCAAAGGGCCCTCCGACTGGAACGAAATCCTGCTGGAATACGCCACGGGAAGCGTCATCTCCAACTGCATCGTCGAGTACGCCACCTGGGGCATTCACAGTCATTTCACGGATCTCGCCGTCACCGATTGCCTGATTCGGCACAATTTCGGCGGCATGCGCTTCAGAAGCGGCCCGGTCCGGATCCGCCGCTCGACCTTTCAGGACAACACCATCGGCATCCGCTCGTACATCGGCAACGCCCTCATCGCGGAGAACCTGATCACGGCGAACGAAACGGGGATCTTCGTGCGGGAGAAGGGGGGCGGGCTGACGGTGACGGGCAACAGTCTCGTGGGCAACAGCGGCTACAACATGCGGATCGGCGATTTCAACGACCAGGACGTGAACGCCCGGGGCAACTGGTGGGGCGAGGGGGATCCGGGCGGGACGATCTTCGACGGCCGCCAGGAGCCGGGCATCGGCATGGTCCTCTACGAGCCCTGGCTGGACAAGCCGGGCCCGGTTGGGCCGGCAAACGGAGGGACGCCATGAGGGGAGCGGCGTTCCGGGCGACACTCTGGCTGGCGCTCGCCGGCTTCCTGGCCGGCGCTGCGGATGCGGCGGTCCTCAGGGGCCGGGTGACGGACGTGGACGGCAAGCCCATGGCAGGGGTGAAGCTCTTTGTCTATGACTCGGCCCATGTCCGGCGGCCCGCAACCTTCATCTCACCGCCGTCGGCCGGGGACGGCACCACGGCCGTCAGGGTGCCGCCGGGAACCTACTGGGTGGTGGCGCGGCTCAAGCTGGACGAATCATACGGTCCGCTCATGCCGGGCGACAAGCACTCGGGGGAACCGGCCGTCATGGACCTGACCGCGGATGCCGAGATCGAGCAGGACTTTACGGTAGCCGATATCCGGGACCTGGGGCGCATGCGCCGGCCCATGGCCGCAGATCTCGTGAAACTGGCGGGACGGGTTCTGGACGGCGACGGGAACCCGGTGGCCAATGCCTTTGTGTTTGCATCGGCCACCAGCGACAACAGCCGCATGCCCGACTACATCTCGGCCTGGACGGGGGCGGACGGCCGATACACCCTCATCGTTCCCGCGGGCCACAAGCAGTACGTGGGGAGCTCCAGGCGGTTCCCGCCGTCCGCATGGCGCGCCTCGGCGGAATTCGTACCTTCCCCGGGCACAGCGGATAGTGCCCTGGACGTGGGGCTGGGGCCAGACTGAGAGCGCTCGTCACGGGCACGCTCCGAATCAACGCAGACAGCGGTCTGCACCACCATGGTAGACAGGTGACCAATGAAAAAGCTTATCTGCTGCATTGTTGCGGTTTCGGTTCTCGTGGGTGCGCACCTGGCAGGGGCCTGTGTCGGCAGGACCCTCCACATCGGCGTTCCCAACACGCCCCAGGAGAGATTGCTGGCGGAAATGATGTCCCTGCTCATTACCGAGCGGACCGGCACCGCGGTGAAGGTCCAGATCTACCGGGACAGCCGGGAGCTCTACGGTGCCGTGAAAAAGGGCGACGTCAACCTGCTCGTGGAAACCCCCGAGCGCGCGCTGGAGGTGCTGGGCAAGCCGAAGGCGGGTGACGGGGCGGCACGGGAGGCGATCAAGAGCGGCTATCGTTCAACCCTGAACCTTGCCTGGCTTGAGCCCTTCGGCGGCACGCCCTCGTATGCTCCCGTCCTGACGGTGGAAACCCTGAACAACTACCCGGCCCTGCCCAAGCTGCTGGCCAAGCTCTCCGGGGTGCTCACCAACGACGCCTGCGCCCGGCTGCTGAAGTCGGCGGACGCCGGCGACACGTCCAGAAAAGCGGTCAGAGACTTCCTGAAGTCGAAAAAACTGATCTGACCAGAGCGGACCATTCCCGGTGACTCTACTGAAACGGATAGGCCGGTTCCTGGCTTCCATGGAACTGGCGGTGGCCCTGTTCCTGATCGTTGCCGTGGCGGCGATCCCCGGCACGTTCGCCGGGACCAGGGCTCTCTACGCCCATCCGGCGTTTCTCTGCCTGCTGGCGGGAGTGGCGCTGAATCTCGTCTGCTGCACGCTGCGCCGGTTCCGGTCCCTTTCGGTGCCGGTGCTGATTCTGCACCTGGGCGTGCTGGTAATCTGCGGGGGCGTTGCGGCCCGGACGTTCGGCCACGTGGCGACCGTCAACGTCTACGAGGGAACCTCCGTTGACCAGGCCTACCGGTGGGACCTGGAGCGGGACGCTCCCCTCGGTGCCGACCTGACGGTCACGCGGATCAACCGGGAGTTTTACCCGATTCCGGTCAGGGTGGGGGTCCTCAGGGGCAGCGCGAAGGAGGCGCTCCACACCCTGAAGACCGGTGACAGCTTCACGGCGGGGCCCTATCGCGTGACGGCGGACTCCCTCCAGTTTCCCTCGGAGGTCCTCAGGCTCTCGGTTTTTCGCGACGGGCAGCTCGTCGGCATCTGCGATACCGCGGGAGAACGCAGCCTCCCCGCCGAGTTCCCCTACGACTTCAGGCTGGTGGCGTTTCAAAATCCGGTCCTGAAGCGGCTCTGGGTCGACCTGGCCTTGAGCCGCGATGGCGTTGCCATAGCGGAGGGTACGGCCGAGGTGAACGCCCCCTTCATCTGGAACGGCCTCTATTTCTACAACACCCAGGTCGGTACGGATGCGATGGGCATGTCTTTTGCTGGCATTCAGGTGGTCAGGGACCCGGGGAGGCCGTGTGTTTTCGCCGGGTTCGCCATGGTGGGGCTCGGTGCGGTACTGGCGTGCGCCAGGCGGTTGAGGAGGAAGCAATGAATATCTCCGGCATCGGAACAGCCGGCACGGGCAGGGTGTCGTGCTCGTGAATCCGTTCAGGGCAAAACCGAGGGAGGCCTGCGAGGTCCACGGACACCAGGCTGAGTCGGGGAACCGGATGCTGATCGTCATGGTTCTGATCTCGTTGTCCCTGGTGGTCTGGCACGTGTGGGGCACGGGCACCGGCGGGCACCTGGTCTCCTCCGATGCCGCGCCGGTTTCGTTCCCCGTGCTGCTCGGCAGCGAGCTCTGGGACCTGTTTTCCAGCGACCACGGGGTAATGGCCGAGCTCCGTGACGTGCTGCCCTATTTCCTCGTGGGCATTCTCATTGCCGGCTACCTCCGGACCTTCAAGGTTGCCGTGAAACTCCAGGCATCCCTCAGAAAGTACGGGGCCCTGAGCGTCTTTCTCGCGTCCTTCGTGGGGATCATCACCCCCCTGTGCGCCTGCGGCACGGTGACCACCGCCATCAGCCTCCTGGTGGCGGGGATTCCCCTGGCGCCGGTCATGGCCCTGATGGTGACCTCGCCGCTGTTGAGCCCGTCAACCTATCTCCTTACCCTGAACGACCTGGGTCCCGAGTGGACCGTGGTCAGGACCATCTCCGCCTTCTCCATGGGGATCTTCGCCGGTCTGGTGACCCTTGCCCTCAGCAAGCGGCCCGGTTTCCGGAAGAACGAGATCTTCGTCGAAGGGGGGATCGTGCGGGGCGATTTCCACGACGAGGACTACCCGGACGAGCGGCTGCGGTGCAACTGCCGGCGGAAATTCGGCAACCGGGTCGCCGTCAGGACCGGCAACAAGTTCCTCATCTTCCTGGCCAAGTCCGCGGAGATGGTCTGGGTGGTGGGGAAGTACGTCATCGTGGGGGTGGTCATCGGCGCGGTGGTGGAGCGCTACCTGCCCAAGGAGTGGATTTACCGCTTCTTCGGCCAGACGGATCCCCTGAACATCGTCTGGGTGACCCTGGCGTCGGTACCCATGTTCCTGCACCAGATCAGCGCGTCCAGCATCGTCTACCATATCAAGGGGGCCCTGGGCGGGACCATGGACGCCGGGGCGGCCCTGGCGTTCATGATCGGCGGGCCGGTGACCGCGGTGCCCACCATGGTGCTCTTCTGGACCTTTTTCAAGAAGCGGGTCTTCTTCCTCTACCTGTTCGCCTGTCTTTCGGGGACGCTCCTGATTGCTTACGCCTTCCGGCTCCTGGTGTTCGTGCCGGGCGTGGATGTGGGCAATCCTCTCCTGCGGGGGGTCGCGTCGTTGTCCGGCGGCACATCCGCCGTGGTCCTGAAGCACGATCCCAACGTGCGGATGGTGATGGACCCCGCCGGCAAGGGGACCGTCGCCACCTACACCAATGCCGTGGACGGGCGGGGAGGGATCGTGTTCGACGGCACGTACGGACGGTTCACCGCAGCCATGGCCGACCGCTACGACACCGGGGCCTACATCGGCAACATCGCCGACTGGCTCGAAGAGAATTCCCTCTCGGCCGCCTCCACCAGAATCCTCGTCTGCCGCCTCGGGGACGGGGCCGGCGGTGCCGCGGCGCTGCTGGGGGAGGAGGTCCTGGCCGAACTCGCGGCGCGGGGCTTCACCGTGAAGACGGTGGACCGGCGCGAGGTGCCGCGCCTCACCGGAGGGCTGCTGGCGGAGTGGGGCCAGGTCTGGCTCTTCTGCGGCGATGACGGCGCCGCCGGGCTCAGCGATGCCGAGGCGAAACTCCTGGCGGACCATAACGCCCGGGGAGGCGCCGCCCTGGTCGTGCCGCTGCCGTCGGCCGGCGCAGCGGATTTCCGCGGGGCCAACCTCTTCGCTTCCCGTTACGGGGTGACCTTCTCCGGTGTCGCCGACACGGGCGGGGAGGTGCGGGTTTCCACCGCCTCATCCGTCTTCAACCGGGCCTCCGCGTGGCTCGGCTCTGTTCTGAAGCTTGTCAGGAAGGCCTGAAGCGGGTACCTTGGGCACCCCATGAGCCGGGATGACACAACCACATTCAGGAGGAATGCATGAAATCACAGGTGCTCGACGTCCAGACCCTCAAAACGTTCAACGATGAAAAACGCCACCAGGAAACCATCTGGTCCGATGATCACGCCCGGGTGAGCCTCATCTGCATGAAGCCCGGCCAGGAGATCGTGACCCACACCCACCACGGCAGCCATATCTGGATGGTCATGGAGGGTACCGGCCAGTTCCAGTCCGGCGGCAAGACCCAGTCCATCACCACGGGGCAGATCGTCATCGTTCCCGCGTTCGAGGACCACGGCATCCGCAACGCCTCCCAGGAGAATCTGGTCATTGCCTCCATAACGGCGCAGGGGGATTAGGGCATTCACAACAACGGATTGCGAGAGCAAGGAAGGTAAGAAACGTGAAGACGATTCATCGCAACCCCGACGTCATGTGGCGCGAGGAGGCCGATGCCCTGGCCCGGGTCCGGGAGGCCCTGGACCGGGGCGAGGCGGTGGAGGAGACCGGCACCTCGGTCCTGTTCTCCGGGGGGACCATGCTCTCCCTCAACTATCTCGGCACTGAAATCTGGAAGCTCTGTGACGGCCGGACCCCGGAGGGCATCGTGGCGGAGCTGCTCCCCCAGTTCGAGGTGGACGAGGCGGTGCTGCGGGAAGATGTGCAGGCATTCCTGGACGAGTTGGCCGTCAAGGGATTTATCCGCTATGCACAATGACAGGGAAACCGCGACGGTGAGTTCGCGTGACGAGCGCGGCGGCACAGGGGAGGCAACGCAGGCGCATCCGGCGATACGCCGGGGAGCCGACGATGCGGCCAACGCAGCCAGCCGAGCGGACGCGCCGTCACTGGAAGCGCCCCTCACCATCAACTGGGCCATCAACAATACCTGCAACTTCGCCTGCCGCCACTGCTACAGCCGGGGGGACACCCACGAGGAACTCCCCCGGGACGTCCTTCTGGCATGCCTGGGAAAGGCGGCCGCTGCCGGGGTCTTTTCCGTCAATTTCGGCGGCGGGGAACCCCTCCTGCACCCGGGGCTGCTGGACATCGCCCGGCACGCCAGCGGGTCGGGATTGCGGATTTCCCTGAACAGCAACGGCTGGCTCATTGACCAGGACACGGCGGCGGCCCTGCGGGACGCCGGGTTCACCAGGGTGGGCATCAGCATCGACAGCCACCTCCCCCGGGTCCACGACCGGTTCCGCGGCGTTGACGGCAGCCACGGCCGGGCCGTGGCTGCCCTGCGGCATCTGGCCGGGGCGGGCATCGCCACCTCCATCTCCACGGTGATCTGCCGGATCAATCACACGGCCATCGACGATCTGGTGACCTTTGCCCGGGAGCAGGGGGTGGGACAGCTCAACTTCCACAATTTCAAGTGCTCGGGGCTGGGCCTGTCCCACAGGGATGAGCTGGACCTTTCGCCCGCCGAGTGGCGGGAGTTCTACCGGGGCGCCCTGGCCGCCAGGGAGCGGGAGTCGGGGCTCGACGTCTCCCTGGACGACCCGATCATCGCCCTCCTGGGTGCCCGCGATGCGGGGAGCCTCGTGAAGGGGAGCGTCTGCGGCAAGCTCTCCCTGAACATCAAGACCAACGGCGACATGACCCCCTGCGGCTTCATTCCCGTTGTCATCGGCAACATCGTGCGGGACGACCTGAAGCAGGTCTGGCGGGACTCGGCAGTACTGGCGGCGCTGCGCACCAAGAAGCCCACCGGCAAGTGCGCCGGCTGCAGCGCGTACGAGGACTGCCTCGGCGGCTGCTCCGCCCGGGCCCTGGCCCTCACCGGCGACCTGAACAGCCCCGACCCCCACTGCTGGGCATGATTCTATGGAACTTTCGTCTCCCATAACCATCTACTGGGATCTCCCCGCTACCGCGGCCGATCCGTCGCTCCTGCTGGCGATCGCCGCCGGGATCATCGACTGCCGGCCCCTCATGCTGAATGTAACGAGCACCGCGCCAACCTCTCCCGGCTGGCTCGGCGAGGTGCTGGAGCGGTTCCGGGGCGGCCCGGCCGCCGTTACCCTCACGATCCCCCCCCAGGCCCATGACGATACCGTCCGGGCCCTTGTTGCCCACGGGGCGGTGCGGGAGCTGCTCCTTGACGTGGACCATGCCGATCTGCTCGACTCCGGGGAGTGGCAGGACGAGCCGTCCGCCGGCGTATCCTATGCGGTGACCCACGGGAACTGGCGCGAACTCCCGACCCTTGTGCATTTCTGTCTCGACCGGGGGATCACCCGGCTCGTCCTCCCCATGCAACGCCTGTACGGAGGCGAGCCCCCGTTCTTCCTCACCATGAACGAACAGCGGGAGCTGGCGAACGCCCTGGACGCCGAAGGCGGCGCCCAGCGCCTTGCCCTGACCATTCACGATCCGTTCCTCTGGCGGGCCTTCAACCCCGGCGTACCCTTCCCCCAGGGGGGATGCCAGGCGGCCAACACCATGATCGCCATCGCCCCCGACGGCGGCGTCTATCCCTGTCCCACCCTGCCGGTGAGGCTCGGCACCGCGGGCGAGATGCCCCTGCAGGAGCTCATTGCCTCGGAAGCGAAAAAGGCCCTCCGGCGCCGGCTCCTGGAGCATCCCCGCGCCTGCGGCGCCTGCGGCGAGCTGGCTGAATGCCGGGGGGGATGCCGCGGCAGGGCATACGTCATGCATCAATCCCTTGAGGGTGAAGACCCCTCGTGCTGGTAGCGGGTTAACCGCCCGGACAACGACAGGACTCCATGTAATGAATTTTTCGACCCTGACGCGATGTTTCATGCTGGCCCTCTTTGCCGCCTTCCTTGCCGGCTGCAAGCCCGAGGGGGCCCGGCCCGTGGTGAAGATCGGCTACATGCTCTGCAACAACGAGCAGGAGACCATGTCCCGCTTCCTCCCCCTCACCCGCTATCTGTCCGACAGGTGCGGGGTCGACTTCGTGGCGGTGCCGGTGGATACCCACGATTTCGAGAAACGGTTCAAGTCCGGCGAGTTCACCTTTACCCACACCAACTCCCTGATCTACGTCATCCTGCGGGAGAACCACGGCGTCGAGCTGGTGGCATCGGAAAAGCGCGGCACCTTCGGCTCCCGTTCCGCGGGCGCCTCATCGCCCGCAAGGGGAGCGGCATCGAAACACTCGACCACATCCGGGGGAAGAGGCTGGCCTTCGGCCCCATGCTGGCTCCCACCGGCTACCTGGCCGAGTACGACCTGATGCTCTCGGCCGGCATCAACCCGGAGCACGACCTGGGGACCTATTCCATCCCCTCGGGCTCCTTCAAGCACGAAAAGCTCATCTACGGCGTCCTGCACGGCAAGTATGACGTGGCCGCCGCGCCGGTCCTCGACCTGGAAACCATGGCACGGGAAGGAAAGATCTCGGCGGACGACTTCGTCATCCTCGCCCAGAGCAAGCCGATCCCCTACTGCACCTTTGCCGTGGCCAAGGGAACCGATCCGGCCCTGGTGAAGAAGGTGAAGGACGCCCTCCTGGCCCTGAAGCCCGGCGACACCGCCGAGGTGGACGGGGAGCGGCTCAAGGTGCTGAAGGCCGCCTGGATCGACGGCTATGAAGATCTGCTGGACAGCGATTACGACCTTATCCGTGAAATGGCGAAGCGTGTCAATATGCCGCCATATCAGACGTACTGACCTGAAAAGGCTGATTTTTCCAATGTTCACCGACACCTTCGACAAAATAACCTGGCTGCTCCTGGCCGTCGTCATTGCGGCCCTGGCCGGTGTTCTTGCAACGAATCACGGGGCAGGAGCAGGCAGGGCCGCGGGCCTCGGCAAGGCCGTGGAGCGTGAGATGGCCTATCGCGCCCGCGTCGAGCTGATCGCCAGGCTCTATGGGCCGGTGGAGGAGTTGCGCACGGCCGGCAACGACCAGGAAGCCCTCCTGAGGCTGAACGAGCTGATCCGCAGCTACCCCGGCGAGGCCCACGGCTACATCCTCAGGGGGGAGATCCTCCGGAAGATGGGGGCACTGGACGAGGCCGTGGCTTCCTTTGAGGAAGGAGTCAGGCTCAATGGCGATTACGTGGACGCACGGAGCCCCCTGTCACGGCGCCGCGCCATCGAGGGCCTGGTGGCCGAGGGGCTGGCGGGCATCGGCGGCCGGGCAGCCGCCAACCCCGGCAACCGGAGCCTGGCGGCGTCCCTGCGCAAGGTCAACTACCTGAAGAGCCGGCTGGCGGGAGGGTGCGAGTAGTGCTGCGGGATCGGCATTTCTGGATGGTGGTGGCGGCGGGGCTTTTCCTCGGCGGCCTCGGTGCGCTTCTGGCGGTCTGGGGTAATCCGGAGAACTCGGGAATCTGCGTTTCCTGCTTCATGGAGAACAGCGCCGGGGCCCTGGGGATGCACGACAACCCCCGCATGCAGTACCTGCGGCCCGAACTGATCGGCTTCGTGCTCGGCGCCGCGGCCAGCGCCCTGCTCTTTCGCGAGTTCCGCTCCCGCGGCGGGGGCGCCCCCTGCCGCGCCTCGTTGCGGGAGTGTTCCTCATTGTCGGCTGTGCCATCTTCATCGGCTGCCCCATCAAGCTCTTCCTGCGCCTGGCTGCCGGCGACCTGACCGCCGTTGCCGGCGTCATGGGCCTGGTCGCCGGGGTCTGGGCCGGTCTCAGGGGGCTCGCCAACGGGGTGGAGCCGGGACACCCGTCACCGGGCGTTGGTCACGGCGGCCCGCTGATCCCGGCCTTCTTTCTCCTGCTCCTGGTCTTTCTTCTCGTTCGCCCCGGTTTCATCATCTTTTCCGGCCAGGGGAGCGCGGCACAGCACGCTCCCGTTCCCCTTGCCCTGGGCACCGGCGCGCTGCTCGGCGCCATGGCCCAGCGGAGCCGCTTCTGCATAACCGGCAGCATCCGGGATGCGTTCATCATGGGCAGACGGACCCCGGGCCTCTGGGGGGTGGTGGCCTTTCTGGTTGCAGCGGTGGCCGCCAACGTAGCCTCCGGCAGATTCAACCCCGGTCTCCACGGCCAGCCCGGCGCCCATCCGGAGCACCTCTGGAGCTTCCTCGGCATGGGGCTCGTGGGGTGGATTTCCGTCCTCATCGGCGGCTGCCCCTTCCGCCAGCTCATCAAGGCGGGCGAGGGGGACGCCGATGCGGGGCTCGTGGTGGTGGGGATGCTCATGGGCGGCGCACTGGTCCAGTCGTGGGGCATTGCCGCCACGGCAGCCGGCGTTTCCCTTGCCGGCAAGGCCGCCCTTCTGGCGGGATTCGCCGCTGTTCTCGCCGCCTGCCTTTTCTGCCGGGCCCGTACCGCCTGACAGTCGGTTATCTGAGCGATTCCGCAGTGTTCTGAGTTCCATCCCTCCGGTGTTGTTCCTTTTTTTCTCAAATGTAACAATCAGTGTCTGCGATTGCCTTTTCGCCACATGGGCGTATATGTCATTTCACTGGGAACTGCGGGATAAAAGGCTCGGTTTTTGCTTTGCTTATGGGCGCAGTGAAATAACAGTTGGTGATTTTGACATTTCATTTTGTATTAAGACGGTAGGGTTAGAAATATCAAACGGTTAAGCGATTTCACGTTAAATTAGTCTGCAATAATTAATATTTGTTATGCTTGCTAGTCGGTGATAAGGCGACAGCGGGCCGTTAAGGGGCTGCAAGAATTGTCAGTTGTCGGGTACTCCTGCGGAAAGAGGCGGAGGGTCGTCATGATTAATGTGTATATGAAATGGCACAGGGGCTGTGCACTGGCCGGTGCGGCAGTCCTGTCGGCGCTGGCATGTGCGGCTGCGCTCTTCGCGCTCGCCGGCACGGCCGCAGCCGGCACCATTACCGACTGTTCCGGCTGCCACGGCATGCCGCCGGTTGATGCCCCCTACCGCAACATCTCCACAGGCCGGTTCATGGGAAGCCACGACACCCATGCCTGGCTTAGCGCCGGAACCCCCAACTGCGCCATCTGCCACAAGATGCCCACCACCTACAACCACCGCAACAACAACGTGGACTTTGTGTCCACTATCAATAACTCGCGGCTCACGGCCCGCTACAGGAATCTTACCTCCTTCACCCGCACGGCGAGCCCGAGCTTCGGCACCTGCTCCAACGTCAACTGCCACTTCGAGAAGACGACCCCCCAGAACGGGGCAACGCCGCTCTACCTGGACGGCGGCAAGACGATCCAGCAGAAATGCGCCACCTGCCACAGCGCCCCTCCGGCGGACGCTCGCCACGCAAAGCATGCCCAGTACTACGGGGATGTGACCACGGCCTGCGTCAAGTGTCACCCCGACCATGCGGCCAAGCCGGGCAAGGGGGCGTTCTCCCATGCCACGAGCGCCGGCCGGCGGGGGCTGGCGATCCAGTTCACGGCATTTCCCAACACCGGCGGCTCCTTCAGCGGCGATGTGAGCTATCCCCTCTATCTCTACAATCCGTCCCGCACCGGCGCGTGCACCAACCTCTACTGCCACAGCCCCGGCACCAAGGCCGGCAGCTACGACCCTCCCAATCAGTCGCCCGACTGGGCCGGCACGCTCGGCACCAGTTGTCTCGGCTGTCACCGGGGGGATGCCGACTCCGGCTCTCCCATGCAGACCGGGTCCCACGGGGCGCACGTGGGGGTGAATGCCGCGGCGCAGATCGGCTGTGTCCAGTGCCATGGCGCAACAGTGACGGATTCCCGCCAGATCGGCGATCTGACGCGGCACGTGAACAAGAAGGCCGATATCTCCTTCGAGGCCGCCATCGGCAGCGCCGGAACCTACGGCGGCGCCGCCGGGCACGTGGCCAAGGACGTGGGCACCGCCTACGGCACCTGCCGGAATATCTACTGCCACTCCGACGGCGCCACCACCACGCCGCCGTTCAACGACTACGCCGTGACCTGGGGGGCGGCCGATTTCCCGACAGGCTGCACCGGCTGCCACGGCGGTCAGCAGGGGAGCGGCAACGTCATTGCGTCCAACAACCACCGCAAACACGTGGATGCAAGCTACAACGGCGGGCTCGGCACGGGCATCGGCTGCGTGGAGTGCCACGCCACGACCGTTTCCGGGAACCTGACCATTGCCGATAAGGCCAGGCACGTGAACCGCTTCAAGGATTACTCCGGACCGCGGGCCGGCACGATCGCCGCCGGCACCTGCTCGAATGTCTACTGCCACAGCTCGGGCCAGCGCTCCCCGGCATACCGGACCATGGTGCCCTGGAGCGACACGGCGACCACCTACGGCTGCTCGTCCTGCCACGGCGCGTCCACCGCCGGCCCGGCCGGGGTCTTTGTCAGCCGGTTCGGCGAGCCCAACTACAACAACTACAGCTCTGCCGACCGTAACTGGTTCAACTCCCACAACCCGAAACACGTCAGGTCGGCCGGCGACTGCAGCACCTGCCACGCCGGCACCACCCAGAACGGCGTCTCCCTGGTGCCCGGCACGACCCTGCACGTCAACACCCAGAAGAACGTCACCTTCAACACCGCGGTCGCGGGCGGCAACAGCCCGTCCTACAACGACCTCAGCCGCCGCTGCACCAACGTCTACTGCCACTCCAACGGCCGGCAGACCGGCAGGGCCTACGCGACCCCCCGCTGGGGCGGTTCCGCCCAGGACTGCAACGCCTGCCACCCCATCGCCGGGTTGGGTGGCGCCCATGGCATCCACGTGGGAGGGATGATCCCGACCTTCTATGCCTATACCGGCAACCACCCGGTGGGAGCGGCCTATCGCTACGGCTGCGCCAACTGCCATCCGATGGATCCGGTGCACCATATCGACGGCCACATCGACCTCTCCCTCAGCAAGAACGATGTGAATGCCGGCGGGCTGAAAACGAAAAACGGCGCGACCAACGGCAGCGGACTCAATTCAGCCGGCAGCGGCCTGACCGGCACCACCGGCGCGTCGGTCAGGTGCGCGTCGGTCTACTGCCACAGCAACGGCTACGCCGCAAACCTGGTCTACGCCGCCACGCCCGACTGGTACGGCGGCAGCTTTGCCGGCGACCGCTGCGCCGCCTGTCACGGCAACTCGCCCAACAGCACCATTGCCGGGTCCTCGTCCCACTACAACAACCGTTTCCTCGGCTACACCGGCGTGGCAGGCGGCCACCAGATCGGCATCCACGCCATGAACATCTACAGCAGCCCGGGCAAGCGCGCCACGGCCGGCACCACCGGCAGCAGCAGCCATGGCAATGCAGCCACCGCCACCACCATCAGCTGCAACATCTGCCACTACGAGACCGTCACCACCGCCCGCAACGACGACAACGCGGTCTGCAAGACCTGCCATTACGACGGCAACGCCGTCGGCGCCCTGTCGGGCAACCGGGCTGCGATCGCGGACCGGTCGAAGCACGTCAACGGCCTCGTGGATGTGGCGTTCAAACCCGTGGCCGTCATCTCCAAAGCCCAGATGCGGCCGGCAAGCTTCGCCATCGCCACCTACAGCAGCGTCTGGAAGCGCAACGGCGGCTACAAGGTCTCCGGTGCCAACGATTCAGCCAAGCAGGCGCTCGACACGGCCACCATGTGGGACGGCGGCACCAAGACCTGCTCCAACATCGCCTGCCACAACGGCCAGAGCGTGAAGTGGACAGACAACAACGGCATTACCGAGTGCGTCAGTTGCCATTCGGCCATGTAGCCATGCACTAGACTTTCCGCCATCTACGCCACACGAGGGATTTTATGGAAACAGCGCTCGTCAGGAAAATCAGGGGAATGGGGATACGGACTAAAATCGGCATTACCGTAATGCTGGTGCTGGCCTGTTTCCTGTACCAGGCCATGTTCCGGCCCCTGATCGGCGATACGGCCACCAATACCTATTACTTCGCCCTTGATTCTGCAGCCGTAAACCTGGGCGCCGACGGCTACACCACGACCAGGACCAGCCGCGACGGCAAAATTTCCATGAAACCGGGTGTCTATACCACCTCCCGGTACGTTACCGCCTCCGTCAGCACCGCCGAGCAGAACATGATCAGGGCCTACGGGCCGGTCTATGCCACCAAGCAGACCCTCACCGCCCCGTCGGTCACCATCGGGATGCGGGATCGCAACGGCACCACCAACAACATGTACTGGAAGGCGTACGTGTACGCCTACAACCCGAAGGGGACCGCCAATAACGGCGTGCTGCTCTGGACCTCGGACGAGAAAGAGGCCCACCCGGCGGTCCAGACGCCGCTGGAGCTGACGTTTACCAACCCCCAGCCGAAGGATGTCGAGGCCGGCTACCGGCTCAAGGTGGTCGTCACCTGCCGGATGGCGAGCACCTCGTCGTCGGCGCGCTTCTACTGGGGCAACAGCACCAACTACTCCTATTTCACCGTGACCGAGGCCCCCTATGTGGCCAACTCGGTGACGGTCAACAACCTGTCCGACTACTACAGCGGCCAGCTCGCGTCGGTGACCCAGGGGGACGGCGCTATCCCCATGCTCAAGATGGACCTGTACTCCAACGTGAGCGGCGGAGCCACCTGGAGCGGCGGCAAGCTCGACAAGATCGGCACCAACACCAGCGTCTACGTGAACGAGGACGAGCCGGGCGACGTCACCTTCTCCATCTTCAAGGATGCCAACGGCGACGGGTTGTTCCAGAAGACCGACACCCAGGTCGGCGGGCCCTACACCTTTACCCAGCTCACCGGCCAGGCCTATGAGCTGGCAACCCCGCAGACCATTACCACGACGCCGCAGCGCTATTTCATCGTCTATAGTATCGCCCGGAACTCCACCTACGGCACCACCGTGGGAGCCCGGGTGGCCAACAGCTCCTACTTCGCGGTCACCGGCGCGGCCGGCGGCGTGGTGAACGTTACGAGCACCTCCTCCTCAACCCCCACCATCCAGTACGGCGGCACCGCGGTCACGAAGATCTATGCCGCGGACTGGGACGAGGGCACGACCCTAGCGGGGATTTCCGAAACGGGCGGCCCCTCCGTCACCGACACCGCCTGCATCACCAGCAATACCACCGGGTCAGGCTTCCCCCTCGTGGGCCTGCTCAATTACCCGAGCCACACCTGCGCCAGCGTTGCCGGGCGGGGATACTCCGCCACCACCGCCCAGCCCGATTTCATCAGGCTCTACTTCGCCGGAGCCGGATATCATTCGGTCATGAAAACCATCAAGGGCGGATCCTTTGTCTACCGGGTCTATACCCCCTTCGGCGGCGGCACGGTGACGCTGCGGCTCTTCTACGTGACCAGCGACGGGGTCAGGGTCAACGCCCCCATAACCTCCCGCTACACCACCGGCAGCTCGATCAGCCAGACCATCACCACCTCCCTGGCCGGACAGGATTTCAGCAATGTGCCGGCCGGCGCCCGGCTCGGCATCCAGATCGGCGTCACCGCCGGCATGCGCATCGGTCTCGGCAGCTCGGTCAATGCCCAGCTTATGGTGCAGGAGACTGCGGCCGAGAACGAAAACGTGGACGTGGGCAACGGCTCGGCCATTCCCAATGCCACTGTCTATGCCTCGGACGTCAACAAGGTCATCGACAGCTTCACCCTGACCGCGGCCAAGGCCAAGACGGTCACGGCCGTCACCATCAAGGGGAACGCCACGTTCACCGGCACCAATGTCAAAGAGGTGAAGCTGTACGCCGATGCCGGCACCATCGGCACCCTTGACGGCAGCGACACCCTGCTCGGCTCCACCACCACGATTTCCGGCAACACCGCCACCATCTCCGGGCTCAACCTGGCGGTCAGCACCGCGGTCAGGCGCTACCTGGTGGTGGTGAACATCGGCGATGCCCCCAACACCAACGTGATCCTCACCGCCGTTGTCGACGACCTGACGGTAGCCTCCACCGGGGGGATCGGGGTGGACAACGACAGTACGTCGGCCACGCTGACCATTCTGCCCACGACCACCCTGAGCGATTTCATCGTCGCCGAGCCCCCCAACGCGATCATTCCCTGGAACGCCGGGCCCACCAAAGTGGATGCCTTCGGACTCAGGACCAACGGCGGCGTCAACGACACGATCCGCAACGTCACGGTCACCCTGTCGACCACCAGCGGGCTGCCGGCCGGCAAGGTCATCTCCGACTACGTGGGACGGGTGGATATCGTCACGGCCGCGGGCACGTCCCTGGGGCACCTGACCGCCCCCACCATGGCCGACAACTGGCAGGTCCCCACCAGCGGCCTGGCCGCCACCCAGGTCCCCACCGACTACTACGTGGCCATCACCCCCAAGGGGAACCAGGGGATCACCTTCACGGTCAAGGGCCGGGTAACGTCGGTGACCCATTCCAGGACGACGAACGCCCTGCTGGTGAATGATGCCGGCAGCGCCACCATCCTGATGGACGAAGAGCCTCCCAACGAGTCGTCACTCACGGCCGTCACCGGTACCTACCACAACGACACCGACCGGGCCGAAGTCAACCTGAACTGGCTCGGCACCACCGATGCCGGCGGCCAGCCGGTCACCTACAAGCTGGTGCGCGGCCTGGGCAACGCGCCGGCCCCGCGTACCTGCACGGTGGATAACGCCAAGACCTTCCTGGCCTACCAGGGACCCGCCACCTCCGTGGCCGACAAGGGACTGGACGAAGGGGTCAACTACGGTTATCGCCTCTGTGCCATCGACTCGGTCAACAATATCAACGCCGGCGTCACCGCCAGCGCAACGGCGGCCATCAAGAACCGGTGCAACGAGCTGCCGGAGCTGATCGTCAACCCCACGGCGTCCTATGTCAAGGCGGGCACCACCGTCAAGCTGACCATCGGCATCAAGAACAAGGATACCGGGGTCTGCGGACCCACCACCTTCAGCCTCGTCACCCAAGGCACGAACATCGACGACAGCAACTTCACCGTTGCCGCCTTCGAGGCCAACGACTTTGCCATTCCGACCAACAACGGCTCGAAATACACGCACCTGGACATCACGGCCAAGCCGGGAGCCATCGAGGGGGCGGTCAAGACCTTCCACGTGAAGGTGGTCAAGAGCAGCGGCGGGGAAACCATGTGCCCCGATCCCATCGAGGTCGTGGTCAACAAGTATGGCACCATGATGCACAGCAGCCTGCAGCTCGGTACCCAGAAGTACGGCAAGTGGGGTGTCAACTTTACCTGCAGTACGTGTCATTCTCCCGACGCGACCAATATCAAGCAGGTCAGGAATGTGATAACCACGCCCACCGGACCCCGTCCGGTCCTCTTCGACACGATCTCCACGGCCATCAATGCGAATGTCGCGGGCGTGTTCGGCAATGACAGGAGGAGCGGCACCGCATCCACCAACGTGTGCGAGGTCTGCCATCACCGGGCCCGGTTCCACCAGTACAGCGCCGCCAAGGTTGCCTGGAAGGACCATAACAACAACGGCGACTGCCTGAAGTGCCACCCCCACAGCATCGGCTTCAAGACGAAAGCCACCGGCCAGTCCTGCGACGACTGCCACGGCAATCCGCCCACCAGCTACGAGATGCTGGTGGTGCCGCCGACCGAGGTCCTGTTCCCCTTTGCCAGCAATGCCGGCTCCCATGGGAAGCACAATGCGCGGCAGGTGACATGTACGGCCTGTCACAGCAACGCCAACCACCTGGTCACGGCGACCCCCGACATGCAGTTGAACCTGGGGTTCAGCGTCACCAACGGGACCTTCCCCGGCTTTGTGGGGAGCGTCACCACGGGCACGATACGCACCCTCGCGCCGGGCAACGACTACTCCTGGTCCGGCGCCGCGGGCACCACCATCCAGCAGGCCCCCAATACCATCATGACCTGCAGCGTCTATTGCCACGGCTGGGAGGGTAACGGCGGCTACAACACCGAACCGGCCTGGACCGGCATCACCCAGGTGGGGTGCGGCTCGTGCCATGCCGCCACGGCAGATGTCCCGCCGCCGTCGGGGAGCCATGCCAAGCATGCCGGCAACGAGCCCGGCTACGGCAACGGCATCGCCTGCACCAAGTGCCACGGCTTCCGCAACTATTCCACCAGCGCGTCCCACATCAACGGCAACGTGGAATGGGACCTCGCCGCCAACAGCACTACTGCCAGGTACGCCGGAGTCGCGGCAGGCTCCACCGGCGCCAAGGCCCCCACCGCCCCGGGCAGCTACGGCACCTGCTCCAATCTGTACTGCCACAGTGACGTCCAGTCCAACAACGGCACCGGCGGTCCCACCAGCTTTGCAACGCCGGTCTGGGGCGGCTCCACCAACTGCAACAGTTGCCACCAGGCCGATCCCAACACCACCGGCGGCCATCCCCAGCACGCCGGAGAAGAGGTGACCGGCTTCGACTGCCGCATCTGTCACGCCAACGGCGGGAGCACCAACTCCCTCAACCATGGCAACAGCAAGATCAACTTCATGTTCACGGGCCTCGGGGAGAATACCCACTATTCCTACAGTTCCGCCAAGGCGCCCGGTTCCGCCCCCTACGGCACCTGCTACAACGGCAACTGCCACGGCGCCCGCCGGACCCTCGCCTGGGAGCCGCCGAACCACGCCGTTCCGCTCTGCGAGAAGTGCCACACCACCAGCCCGTCCGCCGCAGGGTTCTACAGCACCTCCGGACCCGGCAGCACCACGTCCAAGACCGATCCTTACGTGGGAGCGCATTTCCAGCACATCACCTCCATGCCCTTCAGGTATTCGGCCAGGATCGACTGCTCCGGCTGCCACCTGAAGCCCACGGGCCCCTACACCCCGGGCCACATCGATTCGGCCCTGCCGGCCGAGGTCATCTTCGGCGCCATTGCCGGCAGCGGCGTGCAGAACGGCTATTCCAGCGCAGAGCACCAGCCGTCCTACAACTATGCGAGCAGGGAGTGCAGCAACGTCTGGTGCCACGGCGGCGGCATGGCCTCCAACGTGGGGGCCGGCCCCTACGGCTCTGCCGTCACAGACGGCGGCTCCCTCGGCTCGCCGGCGCCCGCCGTCTGGAATTCTCCCTATCTCACCGGCGTGGGCACCAACGACTGCGTCAAGTGCCATGCTTTCCCGCCGGCAGCGCCGCTTCCCGGCTACACCCACTGGGACGACAACAACAACAGGCCGTTCGTCGCCAACCAGTGCATCCTCTGCCACAAGCACGTGGACAACACGGGATACGCCTTCAAGGACCCGAAACTGCACGTCAACGGCGTTGTGGACAGTTGCAATACCTGTCACGGCCGTCCGCCCGTCGACGAGGCCGGCATGACCATTCCGGCCGTGGGAGCCCTCACCCCCGGCATGGTGGGCGCGCACCAGGCCCACGCCCTCAACCCGAGCATCGGCAAGGATTGCAACGTCTGCCACTACCAGTACTCGCAGGAAATGCCGAGCTACGACATGGAGATGGGCTTCAACGCCTATGGCGGCAGGGTCACCAGCGGCACGTTCTACGGCTATTCGACCCTGTCCGACAACTACTCGCCGAGAATCGTCTACAAATCCACCAATGCGGGAACGGTGGTCCGCCGGACGACCAACGCGGATACCCTCAACACCTGTGCGAACCTCTACTGCCACGGCGGCGGAACGTCCACCCGGGCGGCGCTGCAGGGGGGGAGCAACACCAGGCCCAACTGGGAAGGCGGCTCGTCCCAGGCCGCGTGCGGCACCTGCCACGCGTGACCGCCGACACCTATCACGCCACCGGCTCCCACGACGCCCACGTGAGCACCGCCTTTGGCAAGCCGCGTCTCGGCTGCTCCAACTGCCACGGCGTCAAGGAGAACAACTACCACGTGGACGGCAAGGTGGAGTGGGCGTTCTACAGCACGGCCCAACGCCTGAACCAGAAGGTCGCCAACCCGCAGTACACCCCGGCCGCCGGCAACGGCACTGCCGGTGCCAGCGGCGCGACCAACGGCCTGGCGCCGAGCACCGCCTTCGGCACCTGCGCCGTCTACTGCCACAGCGACGGCAGGGGCAACTATGCCAGCCCGCTGCCGGTCTGGGGCGGCGCGCCCATGAACTGCGGCAGTTGTCACAAGAACCAGACCTCGGCCTTCACCGACAGCCACCAGAAGCATTCCGCCAGCTCCGCCAACGGCGGCTACGGCATCGACTGCTTCATCTGCCACCTGGGTTCCGGTTCCGGCAATCCCAAGCACGTGAACGGCGACATCGACGTGGTCTTCAACTCCACGGTGGTGGGCGTGACGGCCACCTACGACAGCGGTGCCAAGAAGTGCTTCAGCATCCTCTGCCACGACACCACGGCGGTGGCCGGACCCACCTGGGGCGTCCCGAGCACCGGCACCTATGACGGCGGCACCCACAAGCCCACCTGCATCGGCTGCCACAGCGGCGAGGTGAACACCCGCGCCGCGGTGATCCCGCAGTTCGGCGGCGAGTCGCACCACGTGCAGGGCGTGCAGATCAGCAACACCGTCTGCTACCAGTGCCACTGGGAGGCCAACGCAAACGGCACCGCCAATACCGCCTATCACACCAGGGCAGCCGGCCAGCCGGTCAACCTGGTCATCCGGACCACCACCTCAAGACCGGTAGCCTACACCGAGGGGAGCACCGGCACCGCCTACACCTCCAACGGCACCCGGACGGAGCTTGCCAAGCTCAACAGCAACTGCCTCGGCTGCCACAATGCCACCAACGCGGCCAGCCAGCCCTTCGGCGACGGCATGACGCCGACGCAGTACGCATGGGACGGCAAGAGCATTGCCGAGCGGTACAGCGTTGCCACTACCACCACCTGGGCCAAGGTCACCGGCAGCAGCACGGTGGCCAAGAGCCTTACCAAGGCCTATTCGGCCCATGGCCGCGCAGACCTGAACCAGCGGGGCTGGACCGTCGGGAACAGCACCACCGGCGAGGTCTATGCCAATACCAGCGGCACGGTCAACGTGCTCTGCTATGACTGCCACAACTCCCACGGCACCAGCGCCACCGGCATCATGAGCAGCTACTCCAGCGCCACCGGCCGCAACATGGGCGGTATCCTCAAGGCAACCAGCAACGGCATCGGCGGCTACACCGCCGACTACACGCCGTATGCGGGGGGCGATGCCGTCGAGCCCAGCAAGAACGCCTACAACCCGGGTGCGGCCCTCTGCTTCGACTGCCACAATACCGCCAGCGCCGGCGCAACCGCTCCCTGGGGGTACGGCCCGACGGCCAGCGGCGGGACCTTCGGCTCCACCCAGGCCATCTACGGCTACCACGATACGCCGTACTTCGGCAGCGGCACCTTCGCCAACACCCAGACCTATGCCTACAAGGCATTGAACCCTGACAACAAGGGGGGGCACTTCGGCGCATCCTCCAGCCTGACCACCACCGCCGCCAAGCCCATCAACGGCCTCTGCACGCCGTGCCACGACCCCCACGGCGTGAGCCCGTCCCTGGGAGCCAACCAGGCCTATGCCGTACCGCTCCTCAAGGGGACCTGGGTCACCTCGCCGTACAAGCAGGATGCGGCGCCGGCCAGCAGCACCGAACCCCGCGGCGGCGGCAAAAAGAGAAGTGCCATGAGCGTCGGCAGCACGCCGGGCTACCGGATCGACCAGAACAGCATGGGCCTGGCATCCGGCGGGGCACGTAACGCCTGGACGTTCCCCCAGACGCCCACCACGCTGCAGCCGAGGACCGAGGCGGAATTCGCCGGCCTCTGCATCGGCTGCCACGCCAAGGCCGACCTCAACAACACGGCAGCGCCGGCCACCTCGAACTGGAAGACCATGAAGCGGGTCCACAACACGGTCAAGGGCTGGGCGACCGCCAGCGGGGGCAATGCCAACAACAAGGTCCACGCCTTTACCTGCTCCAAGTGCCACACGCCGCACAACGCCAAGTTGCCGCGCCTGCTGGTGACCAACTGCCTCGACGTGAAGCACCGCGGCCGGGCGGCCTCCGGCGGCAGCATGACCGGCCCCGCATCCCAGAGCGGATCCAGGGGGGCGGGTGTGGGGCGCTTCCCGCAGGGGGGCGGCGGCGATGGTAGTTCGCCCCTGTCTACCGCGGGCATTTGGTTCTTCGGAAAAGCCACTCAATCTACCAGCATAACCACAAACAGCCAGACCCTCTGCCACCAGAGCGCCACCGCCGGCGGCTCGACCTACTCGCAGGACGGGCAGTTGTGGAATACGAAGTCACCGTGGTAGGAACGCTACACACCGGATAGTGCACCAGCGGGTGCGGAAAGGACGTGATCAGATGAAAAAGCGCAGCTATGTCAAACCGCGGATCGTCGGCTCCGCCAACGTGCATCCCTGTTAGTCGATAGCCGGCCCGAGCACGGAGAGGTGAGGCTGCAGGGCGCCCCACCTCTCTTCGTTTGAGTGCCGCGGTGGCGGCGGGCCAGGAGAGGGCGCTGCGGCTGCGGCCCCACGGGGCGCGATTCAGGAGAAGGGAATGATAACGAGACTAGTGCTGGCCGCCGCCGCTGCCGCGGTGGCGCTGGGCCACCCCGCGGATGTCCGTGCCTATGAATACGAGCAGGAAGCGACCACGAAGCTCATGACGGACATGATCGTCGATCTGGGGGGGCACGACGCGGTACGCAGAAACAGCGGCAAGACCGTGCGTTGCGGCGACGGCGGGACCAGAAGGGTTTCGATCGTCAGGCGGGGCGCGACCACCACCTATCGCGGCGACTACCGCAACTGCCGCGAACGGGGCTTAACCCGCGACGGTCTCTATGAAATCGTCTTCAAGGGGGACGAGATCGTCAGCAGCACGTCGAAACGTTCCGTCAACGGCGAGCTCTTTGACGCGGCCATGGAGGGAAACGCGGCCGGGGTGCGGAAGCTGATCCGGGCCAGGGCGGATGTGAACTACACCGAAAGCGTCGACAGAACCGAGGGCGGCACCATTGACGGGGTCTCTCCCCTGATGGTGGCGACCATGGCGGGGAGCTGGATACGGTGAAGCTGCTGGTTGCCAATGGTGCCTGGGTGAACTATCTGAACAGTATGGCCGTCAATGCGCTCTGGATCGCGGCCCACAACGGACAGCCGGAGATCGTCAGGTACCTGGCAGGCCGTGGGGCCTACCTCAACAACAGCAATTTCGAGGATGTCACGCCGCTGATGGCGGCCGCCATGAACGGCCACCTGGCGGTGGTGAAATTCCTGGTGGGAGCAAAGGCCGACATCAATGCGGTGCACAGGGACGGGGATACCGCGCTCATGTTTGCCCTGGCTCAAAACCGGACTGATATCGCACGGTTCCTGATCGATGCCGGGGCGGACGTTGCTGTCCGGAACAGGCACGGCGTCACCGCCCTGCTGATTGCCGTTGCCGAGGATAACGAGGAAATCGTCAGGGCGTTGCTGGAGCGCAAGGCGGATGTCTCTGCCCGGACCGCTGACGGAAAGTCGGCCCTGGACGTGGCCCGGGCCAGGGGGATGGACGGAATCGCGAAGCTGCTGGAGGTGGACGGAAGCGAAGCTGCTGGAGGCGGCCGGCAGTTACTGACAGCGTGTTCCCGCTGACGGAAACGGAGACGCCGAGGGAGGTGCTGGAGATGAAGATTCCGTTCACACTGGTTTGTCTGCTGGCTGTCGGCCTGTGGGGGCCGACGACGCGCGCCTCTGCCGCCGGAGCGGGAGTGGTGAATTTCGTCAAACCGGTCGTGCCGCCATCTGCCCGGGATGCCACCGATGACGGCAAGGGCAACCCGCTCTGCGGGGATGGGCTGGTGTTGCAGAAAAACGGGCGCTGCTGCCCCGAGGGGACCGCCAATGACCTCTGGCCCGGGGTGTGCACCACCGTCGGGACTATCGAGGACCAGCTCTTTAACCAGGACGATATCACCTACTACTGCCCCAGTGCCGACATGTACATTGTCAGCGACAGGAACAGGAACTGGTTTTCCTGCGCGGACAGCGGGTCGGTGCCTCTGTATGCGGCGGCACGGCAGTCCGCGTTCTGCCGTGACCACGGGTATGGCTATCTGTTGAAGATCAGGCCCTGGGGGGTGGCCGGCTGCGTCCGGGTCGGCGACAGCCTGGGTGACGGCTGCATTGAAGCCGGCACCTGCTCCTTCAGCGGCCCGTAGCCGGCGGCAGAACCCCGTTCAGTCCCATTTACTGGCTCAGGCTCGCCAGGTCCATTTGGGCTTTGGTGTGCCCGCCTTCCGCGGCCTTGCGCAGCCATTTCACGGCTTCCGCCCGATCCTGCCTGACGCCTTCACCCTTGAGGAAAAGGAGCGCAATGGTGTACTGGGCCCTGCTGTGCCCCTGCTCCGCTGCCCGGAGATACCACTTCGCCGCCTCGGAGATGTCCTTTTTCAGCTCCCTGCCCGTCTCGTACATGGTCGCTATTTCGTACTGGGCCCTGATGTTTCCCATCTTGGCCGCCTGCTGCAGCCATTTGACCCCCAGCGCCACGTCCTGTTTGACCCCCTTTCCGGTGTAATACATGTCGCCCACCTTGAACTGGGCGATCGCCATTCCCTGCTCGGCAGCCTTCAGATACCAGTTCAGGGCGGTGACCGGGTTCTCTTCGACGCCGCGCCCGTTGTCGTACATTTCTCCGATCCGGTGCTGTGCCTGGTCCAGGCCGAGATCTGCCGCCTTGTGGTACCACTTCAGGGCCTCCTGCTTGTTTTCGGGGACCCCGAACCCGTTGTCGTAGAGGGTTCCGATCCGGTAACTGGCCTGGGCGCCCCCGTCCTCCCTGTATTCCCGCAACGCCGTCTCATAGTCGCCGTTCCGGAATGCCTGCTGCCCGGCGGCAAAATCCGCCCATGACAGCGACGGAAGGGCAAGAGCCAGGGACAGGCCGGTAACCAGGGCGATCTTTCTTGTGGTGCGATTCAGCATGCTTTCCTCCGGTGATGTCTGTCTGTATCCGCGCCAGAGTGGGTTTGTCCGCGCTGCCGCGGAGCTCCGGGGCGGCACGGGTCACTTTTTCGCCTAGCCGGAGAACGATTCGTCCGGATTCGCACATCTTTGCCAGAAATGTACCAATCGTGGGCAGGTTGAAGGTGCCGCGGCCGCCGCAACGAAAACGGGCGGCCTGCCGCGGGCTCGGGGCCGGGGACGGAGTGCGGGCAAGGCTCTGCATTGGGTCTGGTATATTCTTTGCTTTTAATTGGTTTTTTTGCATAATGGGCCTCATTTGCGGTGAAACAGCGGTGACTTTGTGGCTCGCATCGGCTGTAATCCGGTTATTCGGGTCGATTTTCCGCACGTTCGATCACCTGAGGCTATTCGCCGGTCTGTACGCGAAATCACGTGGCAGTGTCGGCGGCGGAGCTGCCTGTCCCGGCCGTTGGCCCGCCGGCAGCGCTGCGATGGAAGATAAAACTGTTGGGAAATTTTTACTAACGATTTATGATGCGCGCTCCGCCCTTGCTGACGCAGGTCGGCTTGTCAGGCGTGCCGCGGAAGGAGATCATTTGTTGAAAGACTACTCGCTCGAATCCGACTTTGTCCGGGAACTGGACCGGGACATCCTCTCCTACGTGGAAAAGGGGCTGGAAAACCGTGACGAGGACGGATTTAACGACCTGGCGCTGCGCTGCTTCGAGCTCCAGTTCAATACGGTGGAGCCCTACCGCCGCTTCTGTCTCGACAAAGGGAGGTCGCCCGGAAAGGTGGAGCGGTGGGAGGATATCCCGGCGGTCCCGTCCATGGCCTTCAAGAAGTTCGTCATGACCTCGTTTCCGGCGGAGCGGGCGGAGCAGCGCTACTTCACCAGCGGCACCACCGACCCCCTGAACAAGGGGAAGATACTGCGGGACCCGGCGGGGGTGACCCTCATCAATGCGGCCAACGGCCTCCTCACCAGGGAGTACGTGTTCCCCGACGTGGACCGGATGCGCATGTTCCTCATGGTTCCCTCCCCCGACATCGCGCCGGGCATGGGGATGGCGGTGGGGCTGGATGTGGTGCGGCGGATGTTCGGCTCCCCCGACAGCCGCTACCTCATCGACCGCCGGGGCCTGGACCTGACCTTTCTCCTGTCCGCGCTCATGGAGGCGGAACGGACCGGGGAGCCGATCGTCATCATCGGGTCGACCGCCGGTTTCGTCTATTTCATGAATGCCTGTGAGCGGGACGGGGTCCGGTTCCGGCTTCCCCCGGGCAGCCGCCTCTGCGACGGCGGCGGCTATCTGGCCCAGTTCGGGGAGTGCTCCCGGGAAGAGTTCTATCTCAAGTCAGCGGAGATCCTCCAGGTGGACGAGCACCACTGCGTGAACGTTCTCGGCATGGGCGAGGTGAGCACCAACTTTTTCGATAATGTCCTGAAGGATCACTTGGCCGGACGTCCCCTTGCCAGGGCCAAGGTCGTTCCACCCTGGACCCGGACCCGGGTGGTGGACGTGGAGACGCTCGAACCGGTGCCCGACGGCGATCCGGGGCTGCTGCGCCACTACGACCTGGTCAACCGGGGGATGGTGGTGGCCGTCCAGACCGACAACGTGGGATTCATGACCCCCGGCGGCTTCGAGATCATCGGCCGCTGGAAGAAAACCTCCTGGGAGCTGGAAACCGAGGCCATCAAGCAGGCCCACGGCCCCCGCTTCATGACCCCCATTATCGAGTTCCTGTTGAAACGAAGTCTCAAAAAGGTGGGTAAGCTCCATGATAAGATTACTCGAACGAATGCGGGCCGCTGACGGGTCCGGGGAACGGATCTCCGACAGGATGCTCGGTACCGGCGAGGCCATGTGCACCTGTGCCGCCCTGGTGGCCGACATGATCATCGATGCCGGTCAGGAGGGGGCATCGGTCGCGGCCCTGCTGGAGAAGGCGAAGCGGGAGGGCGCGGGGTAGGAGCTCCTGGCGGAGGGTGCCGTGCCTCCGCGCCGGACTCTTCCGTGCATGGTCCCTTGGCGGCCCGTGCCGCCCGATGCAGGTTGAGGATATGATCAAACGTTTCTTTCTTGCCCGCTCAACGGTTCTGACCCTGATCATCCTGGTGCTGGGAGCGGTGGTTGTCGGCTATCTCTTCCCCCAGCGGTTCCTGCTCTCTCCGGCGGGCATGGACCGGTGGGCGCTTGACCACCCCTTTCTCGCGACCCTTTCGCGCACGCTGGCACTGGACCACGTGTACACGTCGCCCTGGTTTGCGGTCCTCCTGGCGCTGTTCATGGTTTCGCTGCTCTTCTCCACCTGGGAGCAGTTCACGCGCGCGCTCCGGCTGACCCGGGAAGGGGGGGGCGGCGGCAAAAGCCTGGTCCTTGCCTGCGCTCCGGAAACGGTTGCCGCCGCTGCCGGCAGGCTGGGCTATCTCCGGGTCCGCTCCGATGGCGATTCGATCCGCCTCGTCAAGAATCCCTGGGGCTACTGGGGCAATGTCCTGCTCCATCTGGGCATTGTCGCGGCAGTGGCTGCATCGCTTGTCATCCTCCTCTATGAAAAGCGGGGGTCAATCGATCTCCTGGAAGGGGAGGTCCACGGTGCGGGGGATCCGTGGACACGGCAGGATATGGGGCTGCTGGCGGGGACATTCGCGCTTCCCGAGGCGGTGCGTCTCGACCGTGTGGTCCCCGAGTTCTGGCCCAACGGCAATCTCAAACAGCTCACAACCGATTTCACGTTCATCGGCGCGGACGGCCGGCACAGCCCCTACTCCATGCATGTCAACAAGACGATCCGGCACAGCGGGATCAGGGTCTTCCAGGGCAAGTCGTTCGGCAGGGCCTTTTACGTGGGATTTCAGGATGCGAACGGGGCCTGGCAGGGCGATATCTTCATGGTCGACAGCCGCTTCACCGGCGACGACACCCCGTTCAAGGACTTTACGGTCCCCTGGACCTCGGCGACGATCAGGGCCAAATACTATCCCGACAGTGACCGGCGGGCGCCCGTGGGTGACAACCCCCTGCTCCTGCTGCAACTGGTGAAGGCGGGGAAGGTGGTGGAGGAACTCTCCCTCACCGCCGGCGCGTCCGGGACCCTGGGCGGCCATCCCGTCACTCTCGTAAAGTCGGAGTGGTGGGGCGGCATCATTTTTATCGATACCACGGGCATGGAAGGAATATTCTTCGCCTTTCTGGTCATTGCCCTCGGCGGGGGAATGAGTTACCTGTCCCCGCCCCGCGAGCTCCTGGCCGTGAAGGAGGGGAAGGGATGCCGGCTCGCCTGGCGTGCCCCCCGGTTCGCGGAGCTCTACCGGGAGGAGTTCGAGCGCATCTGCCGCGAGTGCCTGCCTGCGGACGAGGCAGCCGGCGGGGACCGGGTAGCGGACGGGGGGCATCGGGGATGAGCCGCGTACGGCGCGGCCACACGTTCACACAGGGGTAAGGAGTACTCATGGATTCATCCTTTGCGCACATCACCATAATTCACTGGGTAGCGGTGGTTGTCTACGTCATCGCCACCATCTTCAACGTATCGGGCCTCATGTTCCGCAAGGAGCGCGCCGTTGCCGTCAGCGAGGCCCTGGTGCTCGGGGGGCTCCTGGTGCACGGGATCGGCATCCTCTGGTGGTGGAAGATCGTCGGCCACGGCCCCTACATCGGCCGGTTCGAGGTCCTCTCCTCCCACGCCTGGGCCGTGCTGGCCCTGTTCATGACATCCGCACGCTTTTTCCCCCGCATCAAGGCGGCGAGCATCCTGGTTTTCCCGGTCACCTTCCTCATGATCGCCGTGGGCCTGTTCATCGAGCCCCAGGCCAAGATGCTCCCCCCCACGCTGAGGAGCGTCTGGCTCGTCCTGCACGTGATCTTCTACAAGATATCGCTCTTCACCCTGCTGGTGGCCCTGGCGTTCTCCCTCTTCTACCTCCTCCGGAAGCGGACCGGGATCTCCTGGCTCCAGCGGCTCCCCGAACTGGAGATCCTCGATATCCTGTCATTTCGTTTTGCCGGCTTCAGCTTCACCTTCTGGGGTATCGCCATGGTGGCCGGAAGCATCTGGGCATACCAGTCGTGGGGGCGTTTCTGGGGCTGGGACCCGGTGGAGACCTGGTCCCTCATGACATGGATCGCCTTCGGCATTTACCTCCACCTGCGCCGTTTCTTCGGCTGGAACGGTGAGCGGGCGGCCTACCTCTACCTGATCTGCTTCGTTCTCTCGGTGATTTCGCTCCTCTTTACGCCGCTCATCGGTTCGTCGATCCATTCGGAGTATTTCAAGTAGATATCCGGCGTCACTGCCTTCAGAGAGAGACCTTGCATGAACGTGAAAAATGCAGCCGTGATTCTCAACGGCTTTGTCCATGACTTCGCGGCCGGCATCTGGCTTGCCGCCATTGCCGCCATTGTCCTGATCCACCGGATGCACGGCGGGCAGCCCACGGAGATCGTTGCGATTCTCAACCGGCTGGAGCACATCTTCTTCTGGGCCAGCGTCGTGGCCATGGTGGTGATCATGGCAACGGGCGCCGGCCGGACCTTCACCTATGTGGAGAACTGGTACGGACCCGATGCGGAGAAGGTCCGCCGCCGGATGCTCATCATCAAGCACCTGGTCCTGTTTGCCACGTTCGGCGCCGGTTATCTGTGCGTGTACGGCATGGTATTCCATTGAGGCATGGCCGCGCGTACGGCACTGGCGGCCCGTTTTTCGCCGTTGCAGCATTTCCCGGGCACGCACTTCTCGACGCAGCCCTGCCGCATGCGCAACGGTGCCCAGCCGATGCGGCAGGTCAGTGACGCATCCGGCGGCTTCATGCGCGAACAGCCCCGCAGTCTTTCGACGATCCGGCTAAATGACGTTTTTTTGCCGCGACTCCACCGGAACCGCACCGCAGTTCCTTTTGGAGAAAATCGTTGTGTTCCGGTGAGGAATGTGGGATTTTTAAATTTTTATTAAACGCGGTCCATTTTTTGCTTTAGGCAACCCGTTGCGGTTTCCGCCTGTTATGGAATAGAGGAGCTATTGATGAAGAAGATAAAGCGTGTGGCGCTCATCACGCCCCCCTATCACTCGGGGGTCGTGGAATCAGCCGGTACCTGGCTTAATGTCGGATTTGTCTACATCGCCGGGTCCCTCAGGGCAGCGGGGTATGAGGTCGATTACTATGATGCCATGTCCCTGTGGCACACGTGGCCCGACATCAGGAGGCGGATCGAGGCGTTCCGCCCCGACGTGGTGGCCACCACCGCCTTCACCGCGTCCATCGTCGACGCGATCAGGCTGCTGCGCTTCGCCAAGGAGATCGATCCCGGCATCGTGACCGTGCTCGGCAATGTGCACGCCACCTTCTGCTACGACGAGATCCTCGCCCATGACCACGACGCCGTCGACTTCATCGTCCGGGGCGAGGGTGAAGTAACGTTGCCCCGGCTCTGTACCTGCCTCAATGCCGGAGACGATCCGAACAAGGTGGAAGGGCTCGCCTTCCGGCGGGACGGCGGTGTGGTGGTAACGCCGCGGGCGCCGTACATTCACGACCTTGATGGGCTCCCCATGGCCTGGGATCTGGTGGAGTGGCCCATTTACACCTACCGGGCAAAGAACGACGCCCGGCTCGCCATCGTCTCCTCGTCCCGGGGGTGCAAGCAGCAGTGCTCCTTTTGTTCCCAGCAGCTCTTCTGGTCCCAGTCGTGGCGCGCCCGCTCCGCCGAGAATTTCGTGGCGGAGCTGGAGATGCTCCACACCGTACACGGCGTTCAGGTGGCCATGCTCTCGGACGAGATTCCCACCTTTGACCGGCAGCGATGGGTCCGCATCCTGGATCTGATGATCGAGCGGCAGGTTCCAGTCAAGCTCCTCATGGAAACGAGGGTGGACGACATCCTGCGTGATGCGGACATTATGGACAGGTACCGGGAAGGGGGCGTCGAGCATATCTACGTGGGGGTGGAGGCCGGCACCCAGGAGACCCTGGACCTTTTCAAGAAGGACACCCAGGTGGAGCAGTCCAAGCAGGCTATCGACCTGATCAACAACGCCGACATCGTCTCGGAAACCTCCTTCGTGCTCGGCATGCCCGACGATACGCCGGAATCCATTGCCCAGACCATTGAGCTGGCCAAGCACTACAATCCCGACATGGCCTTTTTCCTGGCCATCGCGCCCTGGCCCTACGCCGAGCTCTATCCCCAACTGGAGGAGTACGTGGCCACCAAGGACTACCGCAAGTACAACCTGGTGGAGCCGGTCATCAAGCCGAAGCACATGACCCTGGAAGAGCTGGAGCGCCAACTCGGCAAGGCGTCCCAGCAGTTTTTCATGCACAAGTTCCAGAACCTGCACCAGCTATCGGCCTGGAAGCAGGAATTCATGCTCTCGGTACTGGATCTCCTCATCAATCATTCCTACCTGGCCGGCCAGATGCGGGCCATGCTCAAGGAGGGAAAGGAGATGCCGGCCGAGGTGAAGGCGCTGCTGCGCGCGGTCGGCGAGCGCACGGGCGCAGCCCATCCCCACGCGGTGGCGCCGATCCCCTGATCGTCCCCGCACCTGTTCCCCCGGACACGGCTTTTCACGGCCCGGTCTTATCGCGAAGATGACCGGGCCGTTGTGTTTTCTTTGCGCACGGCAACCATAACCCCGTGAGGACACTCGCGTGTGTCGCTTTTTTGAAGGCATCTGTCATTTTGTGGGCAGTTTGGCACAAGTACTGCTTAGTGCTCTCTCATGTGCCGGCAGTTGCGCAGTTACGTTGCATTGTCCGGCTATTTCGCCGGGCATGACGGTCAAATGACAGTTGCGGTTCCGCACTTATTTGATTTTATGTGTATTTTGGGGAGCCTTTCCGTATCTCAGTAGACGCTGCAATGTGTTGATTTGTCGTATTTTCCCCCTTGTTTTTTTAAGTAAGATACGTTAATTTGTTGCGCCTGTGATGTATTTTTGACATCGCTGTATATTGAATTGTGTATTT
Source organism: Geobacter anodireducens (assembly GCA_001628815.1). Classification (NCBI taxonomy): domain Bacteria; kingdom Pseudomonadati; phylum Thermodesulfobacteriota; class Desulfuromonadia; order Geobacterales; family Geobacteraceae; genus Geobacter; species Geobacter anodireducens. Next base: position 2,962,316 of record CP014963.1, on the reverse strand, counting down.
GAATTGTTTACCCGCCAGTGTGAAGAATCATTGAAAGGAGGACTTTGCGCTTTGAACAGGTCGAGGATTATCACCATTTTCCCGCAGATTCTGATGTGCCTGTGGGGGGTAGCCGTCATGCTGATGGCTGGTCCGGGAATTGTCCGGGATGCCCGGGCTCTTACCGCAACCGACTGCACGACGTGCCACACCGGGAGCACCTACGGCTCCATTCCCCAGCAGCACCATGCGGTAGCCAGCAGCAGGGGTATCACCTGCCTCCAGTGCCACCGGGCGATTCCCGACGGAACGGGCGGATTCACCATCGAGGTGATCACCGACTGTATCGTCTGCCACGGCCAGGTGGACCACGCCGCGGCCCACAACATGGTTGCCACCGCGGCCGATTGCGCCCAGTGCCACACCCAGACTCCCGTGGCCGAACACCTGAGCAGAACGTCGTCCTGCTCCACCTGCCATTCCAGCACGGCTCCCGCGGTGCAGAAGGCCATCACCGACGGCCGGGCCGGCGTCATGGTCAACTGTATCACCTGCCACGGCGCGGTAAACCACATTACCCAGCATGACAGGGCATTCCCATCTCCCGACTGCGTCCAGTGCCACGCCCAGGGGGTCGTCTTCGAGCACCTGAACCGGACCTCCACCTGCGCCACCTGTCACGCCAGCACCCAGCCCGCGGTGCAGAAGGCCATCGCCGACGGTCGGGCCGGCATTGCCGTGTACTGTGTCACCTGTCACGGCACGGTGAACCACGTGCTTCAGCACGACAAGGTTTCCACGCCGGCGGATTGCTCCGGCTGTCACAATCAGGGGCCGGTCCAGGAGCACACCAACCGGACCTCCACCTGCGCCACCTGTCACAACAGTTCCAACACCACGGTGCAGCAGACGATCACCCTCGGCCGGACCGGCACCATGGTTTCCTGCGCCAACTGTCACGGCGCCGTGAACCACATCCAGCAGCACGACAAGGCCATGGCCAATGCCGACTGTGCCCAGTGCCACAACCTGGGGGTGGTGAACGAGCACCTCTCGCGGGCTTCAACCTGCGCCACCTGCCACTCGAGCGCCGCTCCCGCGGTCCAGCAGGCCATTGCCGCCGGCAAGGCGGGCACCACGGTCTACTGCTCCAACTGCCACGCGAACGTGAATCACGTCCAGCAGCACGACAAGGTGACCACCCCTGCCGATTGCGCCTCGTGCCATGGCCAGGGCGTGGTGTACGAGCACACGAATCGCTCTTCCACCTGCGCCACCTGCCACAACAGCACCAACGCCGCGGTGCAGAAGACGATAAGCGACGGCCGCGCCGGGATCACGGTCTCCTGCGCCAACTGCCACGGGGCGGTGAACCACGTGGCCCAGCACGATCAGGCGCTCGCCTCTCCGGCCTGTGCCCAGTGCCACACCAAGAGCGTGCTCGACGAGCACCTGACCCGCACGTCTACCTGCGCCACCTGCCACTCCAGCAGCAGCACGGCGGTCCAGCAGGCCATTGCCGCGGGGCGGAGCGGCCAGGCGGTCTACTGCGTGGACTGCCACGGCCAGGTGACCCACCAGAGCGCCCATGACGGCAAGGTGCTGGTCCCGTACGGCGACTGCAGCTCCTGTCATATTCCGAACCTGGTTGAGCTGCACGCGGTAAAGGCTTCCAGTGCGCGGCCTGCCACGCCAGCGACAACGCGTCGGTGACGGCGGCGGTGCAGAAGGGGCTGGGCGGCACGCTGGTCTATTGTGCTGACTGCCACAGCGCCATCGGCGGCTTCGGCAACCACGCCGGGCAGCACGACATGGTGGGGCTGCCCGCCCCCAACTGCGGCCAGTGCCATTCGGACAACGCGGTGACAGCCCATGAGAAGGCCGCCACACCGGTCTACTGCAACGGCTGCCATACGAGCACCAATGAGCTGTACGTGAAGACCATCAGCGACGGCATGGCTGGAATCCAGCAGAACTGCCGCAGTTGCCACACCATGATCCACGGCGGCGCCAACCGGGGCCCCTCGGCCAACGCGGGGGCTGACCGGACCGTTACCGTCGGCCAGGCCATCACCTTCTCCGGTTCGGGCTCCAGCGATCCTGACGGAAGTATCGTGGGGTATGTGTGGAACTTCGGCGACGGCACCACGGGAAGCGGGGTGAGCGTCACCAAAGCCTACACCACGGCAGGCACCTACACGGTGACCCTTACCGTGACCGACAACAGCGGCGACACGGCCAGCGATACGGCGGTGGTGACGGTTCAGAGCCAAGCGGGCAGCAGCTCGGTGTTTGCGGACCAAGTGCTGTACCTGCAGCGGCTGAACAGTGTCACCTCCTCTGACAGCAGCAGCAACGACCTGACCTCCAGGTTCCGCGACAGCAACCTTGCAGACCGGTATCTGCTGCAGTACAGGAGTGGCGAGAACTATGTCATCGCCATGAAGCTGAACCGCGACGCCCTGACCGCAAGCAAGGTAGTGCTGCGGCTGTACGTCTCCTCCATCAGTTCCTCGCGGACGCTGCGCATCTATCCGTACCAGTCCAACGGCACATCGGTGAACAGCAGCTACTCGGTGAGCTACAGCACGAGCAGCACCGGCTGGAAGGATATCGACGTCACCTCCATCGCGCAGCGGATGAACGGCTACGGCTGGATGAAGTTCCGTGTCACCACCACCTCGAGCAGCCTCTACGTTGCCGAGGGGGCCTTCCTGGTGCAGTAGCGGGGAGGCGAGACGTGAACCACATCCAACCGACCGATCAATGGAGGAGCCCTATGAAACGCATAGTCATGACATTCGCAGCACTGCTCGCCATGGCCGTTCCGGCCATGGCGGGGCATGTGGCCGCGGTGGGGCAGGGGACCTGCTCCTTCTGTCACAAGAACAACCTGATCACGCAGCACGGCGGCTTCGCGGCCACCGTCTGCCAGACCTGTCACAACAGCACGAATCAGGATGTAATGGACACCATCACCGCCGGCGTGGCGGGCCAGCAGTATGCCTGCTCCAATTGCCACGGCGCCCAGTCCCACCTGGACAAGCACGGCGACTACGTCGCCAACTTCAGCCAGTACGACGGGGTCCAGCCGAATGCTACGGCGGCGTGGACCTCGCCGACCGGGTACACGGCCGTGCAGCCTGCGACCAAGGAATACCAGCTGTGCTATAAGTGTCACTCCACCTATGCGTTCACCGCCACCAACGGCGTGAGCGCCATCGTCGGCCCGTCGGGCAAGCCCTTTACCGACAAGGCCCGGGAGTTCAACCCGGCCAACGCGTCGGCCCACCCGGTCCAGGTGCCCCTCAACAGCCAGACCGGTTCCGCCGCGCCGCGGGCTCTGCGGGCAAACCAGATGAAGGCGCCCTGGACCGCCGTCGGCACCCAGGTGATGAAGTGCAGCGACTGTCACACCCCCGGCTCGACCGGTAAGTCCATGCTGATTACCGGCACCACCTGGCCCACGCGCCCCGACGGCAAGCTCTGGACCCTGGGAGACGTGCGGAACAACGCCGGCAACTGGCAGACCACCCTGTTCTGCGCCAGGTGTCACCCCCTCAAGGGAAGTGGCGGCTCCAGCGGCTGGTACAACAACGTTCACAGCGAAAGCGACCACGAAAACAACGTGGCCTGTGTCGCGTGCCATTCGGTGAGTCCGCACGGCCTGAACCACGGCCGGTTCATCGGCTACAACTCCGACCCCGCGCCCTATGCCTATATCGATTCCACCGGCAAGAAGGCGCAGGTCATGACGAACTTCAGGAAGGCATCGTCGCCGACCTCCTACGGGGAGGGGAACTGCACCGCCCTCACCAGTGCCTGCGACGAGCACAAGTAGCGGACGGCACGGCCGGCAGCCTTCATTGGGCTGCCGGCCGTGCCCCGGCCCTGCTGGAGCAGGCGGCCGGACATCCGGTGGCGGAGCGGTTTTATCGGTGGAGGCGCCAAGAGCCGGTTGGGCGGTAACTACTAATTGTTGCTTTTTGTTTGTATTTTGATGTCTAGCGGTCGCATCTGAAAAGGCACACGGATAGCTGGATAGCCGATAAGACTAAACCACCCGCGAGGGCGGGGTGGAACCCCTGGGCCTCTCAGGGGCTGCCGGGATGCCGACGTATCCGAGGGATGAGTGGCCCCGGCTCTTTTGTGCCCGCCGGCCGCGGGAGTCCGGAGCTGAGGCGCAGCAGTGACCGCTTTCCCCTTGTTTTCCGGATAATGGCGGCGAACGGCCAGCCTGGTTCTTCCGTGGACTGCCTCATCTTTTCCCAGGTAGCGCTCTTCTGCGCCTCGCATCTGAACGCCTCGATCCATATGGAATCCTTCCGGTCGTGGTGCTTGCCCCCCTTTCAAATTCCGGATTTTTGTTGACAACCATCTGTATTCACCAATAGAATTGAGAACTTTTGTAATTTTTCCTGCAAGAAGGGGGTTCGGATGGCTCAGGTGTTCAAGGTGGCGGTTCTTCCCGGTGACGGCATCGGTCCCGAGGTGATGGCCGAGGCGCTCCGGGTGCTGGATGCCGTGGAGGCGAAATACGACGTGACGTTCGAGCGGACCCACGCCAACGTGGGGGGCGCCGGCATCGACAATGAGGGGAAAGCTCTTCCCGACACCACCGTGACCATCTGCAAGGCTGCCGACGCCATCCTCTTCGGCTCCGTGGGCGGACCCAAGTGGGAGTCGCTCCCTCCGGACGAGCAGCCCGAGCGGGGCGCCCTCCTGCCGCTGCGGAAGATCTTCGGTCTCTACGCCAACCTGCGGCCGGCCATCATCTTCCCGTCCCTCACCGGCGCCTCATCCCTCAAGGAAGAGGTAATAGCCGGGGGCTTCAACGTGCTGGTCATCCGGGAGCTCACCGGCGGCATCTACTTTGCCCAGCCCAAGGGGATCGAAGGCGAAGGGCGCGACCGGGTCGGTTTCGACACCATGCGCTACAGCGTGCCCGAGATCGAGCGGATCACCCACGTGGCCTTCCAGGCAGCCCGCAAGCGGGGCAAGAAGGTCTGCTCCATCGACAAGGCCAACGTCCTCTCCTCGTCGGTTCTCTGGCGCGAGGTGGTCACCGGCATTGCCAAGGAATACCCGGACGTGGAGCTCTCCCACATGTACGTGGACAACGCCGCCATGCAACTGGTCCGCTGGCCCAAGCAGTTCGACGTGATCCTGTGCGAGAACATGTTCGGCGACATCCTCTCGGACGAGGCGGCCATGCTGACCGGTTCCCTCGGGATGCTGCCCTCCGCGTCGCTTGCCGAGGGGACCTTCGGCATGTACGAGCCTCCGGCGGCAGCGCCCCCGATATCGCCGGCCAGGGTATCGCCAACCCCATCGCCCAGATCCTCTCCATGGGGATGATGCTCAAGTTCTCCTTCGGCATGGTCGACGCGGCCGACGCCATCGACAACGCAGTGGCAACGGTGCTGGATCAGGGCTTCCGGACCCGTGACATCTACCAGCAGAAAGAAGGCGAGAAACTCGTCAACACCAAGGAGATGGGCGACGCGATCATCGCGGCCCTGTAACGGCTCAATCAATTCATTCCCGAAAAAGGAGTTCTGCCTATGAAAGTCGGAATCGTCGGTTGGCGCGGCATGGTCGGTTCGGTCCTCCTCCAGCGGATGGTGGAAGAGGGTGATTTTGCCATCGGCATCGAGCCGGTCTTCTTCTCCACTTCCCAGGCGGGCCAGCCCGCCCCCATGAACGCGGGAACGCTCAAGAGCGCCGATGACATCGCAGAGCTGAAGAAGCTCGATATCATCATCACCTGCCAGGGGGGCGACTACACCAAGGCGGTTCATCCGGAACTCCGCAAGCAGGGGTGGCAGGGGTACTGGATCGATGCGGCCTCCACCCTCCGGATGGAGGAGAGTGCGGTCATCATCCTCGACCCGATCAACCGCAACGTCATTGACGCGGCCCTGGCCAAGGGGCAGAAGGATTTCGTCGGCGGCAACTGCACCGTCAGCCTCATGCTCATGGGGCTGGGCGGCCTGTTCCGCGCCGGTCTGGTGGAGTGGATGTCGTCCATGACCTATCAGGCCGCTTCCGGCGCCGGCGCCCCCAACATGCGCGAACTCCTCTCCCAGATGGGCGTGCTGCAGGGAGTGGTTGCCGAGGAGTTGAAGAATCCGGGCTCGGCGATCCTGGAGATCGACAGGAAGGTGACCGCAACCCTGCGTGACGGGTCCATGCCGATGAAGGAGTTCGGCGGGTTCCCGCTGGCCGGCAACGTGCTCCCCTGGATCGACCGTGAGGTGGAGGACGGCCAGAGTCGCGAAGAGTGGAAAGGGTTTTCAGAGACCAACAAGATCCTCGGCACCTCCACCCCGATCCCGGTCGACGGCATTTGCGTCCGCGTCGGCGCCATGCGCTGCCACAGCCAGGCGATCACCATCAAGCTGAACAAGGACCTGCCGCTGGCCGACATCGAGCAGATCATCGCCAACGACAATGAGTGGGTAACGCTGGTCCCCAACACCAAGGCCGACACCCTTGCCCAGCTCACGCCGGCGGCGGTTTCCGGGCTCCTCACGGTTCCCGTGGGCCGCGTGCGGAAGATGAAGATGGGGCCCCAGTTCGTGCAGGCCTTCACCTGCGGCGACCAGCTCCTCTGGGGCGCTGCGGAGCCCCTGCGCCGGATGCTCCGCATCCTGGTGGAAAAGTAGCGGCTCAGCCGCGAACGTACCGTCACGCAGCACCGAGACGCCCCGCCAGCGGGGCGTCTTCATGTTTCCATGCGGACCATCACACTGATACTCGAATACGACGGCACCAACTATGCCGGCTGGCAATTGCAGCCCAACGGTCTTTCCATTCAGGAGGTGGTGGAGGGCGCCCTGGCGCGCCTGCTCAAGGGGTCCGTGCGGCTGCGTGCCTCGGGACGCACCGATGCCGGGGTCCATGCCCGGGGGATGGTGGCCGCCTTCGACACGGACCGGGCGATTCCCCTGCGGGCGTTTTCGGACGGCCTCAATGCCCTGCTTCCGCCGGACATCGCCGTGCGGAGCGCCCATGAGGCTCCTCCTGGCTTCAATCCGCGGTTCGCGGCCACCGGCAAGCACTACCGCTACACCATCCATCGGGGTGAGCGCCGCTCCCCCCTGGCCCGCCTCCAGTCATGGCACGTGCGGGGGGCACTCGACCTCGCCGCCATGCGCGAAGCGGCCCGTCATCTGACGGGTGAGCGGGATTTCGCCTCCTTCCGCACTGCCGGCTGTGCCGCACGAACCACCATCCGCCGGGTGGATGCCGTGGAGATCAGTGCCGAGGGGGAGATGCTCACGGTGGATGTCCATGGCTCGGGCTTTCTGCGCAACATGGTCCGGATCATGGTGGGTACCTGGTGGAGGTGGGGCGGGGGAAGCTGACGCCGGAGCACGTGGCGCACATGGTCGCCTGCCCGGGCGTCGCCCCGGCCGGTCCCACCGCTCCTCCCCAGGGACTCTGTCTCCAGGAGGTCCGCTTCTGAGGAAAAGTTTTTGCTTGACAGCGAGTTGAGCCCATAGTACCATCCGTCCTTCGCTGAGAAAAGCTTGGTTTACACATTCATTCCATCCATGCTGTGAGGGTTCGATGAAAACGACGAAGGTTGCAAAGAAAGAAGAAGTGACCAGGGACTGGTACCTGGTTGATGCCGATAACAAGGTGCTCGGTCGCATGGCCACCGAGATCGCCAACATCCTGCGCGGCAAAAAGAAGCCGATCTACACGCCGAGCGTCGACACGGGCGACTTCGTCGTCGTCGTCAATGCCGAGAAGCTCCAGCTCACCGGCAACAAGCTCGCGGACAAGATGTACTACCACCACACCGGATTCCCGGGCGGCATCAAGTCCATCACCGCCGGCAAGCTCATCGAGAAGAAGCCCGAGGATCTGATCCGCAAGGCGGTCAAGGGGATGCTCCCCAAGAACAAGCTTGCCCGCCACATGCTCAAGAAACTCAAGGTCTATGCCGGCCCCGAGCATCCGCACGAGGCCCAGCAGCCCAAGACCCTCGATATTTAATCGGATTACGAACGAACCATCAGGAGATTACGAATGGCAGGAATCAGCTACTACGGTACGGGTAAGCGCAAGTCGTCGGTCGCAAGGGTCTGGCTCAAGCCGGGCACGGGCGCCATCGTCATCAACAACAAGCCGATCGACGAGTACTTCGGTCGCGAGACCTCCAAGATGATCGTCAAGCAGCCCCTGGAGCTCGTGGAGAAGGTCGGCGCCTTCGATATCCACGTCAACGTCAGGGGCGGCGGCGACTCCGGTCAGGCCGGCGCCATCAAGCACGGCATCACCAAGGCCCTGCTTGAAGTGGACGTTGCCCTGCGCGGCACCCTGAAGAAGGCCGGCTTCATCACCCGCGATTCCCGCATCAAGGAGCGGAAGAAGTACGGCAAGCGGGCCGCCCGCAGAAGCTGCCAGTTCTCCAAGCGTTAATCGGCTTACGCCGTTTTCGGATGGACAGAGGGGAAAACCTGCGGGTTTTCCCCTTTTGCGTATCCAGGTTTCCGGTTCATCGTTCATTTCTCCAGGAAGGGGAGCGTGCCATGCTGAAAGTAGCCGTTGTCGGAGCAAGCGGATATACCGGTGTCGAACTTCTGCGCATCCTCCACTGCCACCCGGAGGCGGCGGTCACCTGCATCACGTCGGAGCAGAGCGCGGGCAAGCCCGTGTCCGACCTGTTTCCGTCCCTGCGGGGGCGCTACGCCCAGGTGCTCGAAAACCTCGAGCCGGTTCGGGTTGCGGAGAAAGCGGACGTCATCTTCACGGCACTGCCCCACAAGGCGGCCATGGAAGTGGTTCCCACCTTCCTGAAGCTCGGCAAGCGGGTGATCGACCTGTCGGCCGACTATCGCTTCAACGATGCCGCCACCTACGAGCAATGGTACGAGCCCCACATGAACCCGCACCTCCTTCCCAAGGCGGTCTACGGCCTGCCCGAAGTGCGTCGGGTTGCCGTCAAGGGGGCCAAGCTCGTGGCGAACCCTGGGTGCTACCCCACGAGCGTCATTCTCGGGCTGCAGCCGCTTCTGAAGCATAAGCTCATTGATACGACGGGCATTATCTCCGATTCGGCCTCGGGCGTTTCCGGGGCCGGGCGCGGTGCCAAGGTGGACAACCTCTACTGCGAGGTCAACGAGGGGTTCAAGGCCTATGGCGTTGGCGGCGTCCATCGCCATACCCCCGAGATGGAGCAGGAGCTGTCGCTGCTGGCCGAAGAGCGGATCACCATCACCTTTACGCCCCACCTTGTTCCCATGGATCGGGGCATTCTCTCCACCATCTACGGCAGGCTGCTCGCACCCGCCACCACCGCCGAGCTAGCCGGGCTCTATGCCGAATTCTACGGTGGCGAACCCTTCGTCCGGGTCCTTCCCGCCGGCGGTGTACCGTCCACCGCCCATGTACGCGGCTCGAACTTCTGTGACATCGGAGTGGTCGTGGACCAGCGTACCGGCAGGGTCATCGTGGTTTCGGCCATTGACAACCTGGTCAAGGGTGCCTCGGGGCAGGCGGTGCAGAACATGAACATCATGTGCGGGCTGCCCGAAGGGCTGGGCCTGGAGGGCTTGGCGCTCGTCCCCTGACGGCGCCTTCCGGCCATGTCGTTTCTCCCTGTCACCCGCGGCGAAGCCCTGAAGCGCGGCTGGGACGAGCTGGACATCGTCTTCGTCACCGGCGACGCCTATGTGGACCATCCCGCCTTTGGCGTGCCGCTCCTGGCGCGCTGGCTCGAGTTCCATGGTTTCCGCGTCGGGATCATTCCCCAGCCGGACTGGCGCTCCAGGGAGCCGTTCATGGCGCTGGGGCGCCCCCGGCTCTTCTTTGCCGTTTCCTCCGGTGCCATGGATTCCATGGTGGCCCATTACACGCCCGCCAGGAAGCTCCGGCACGACGATGCCTACACCCCCGGCAACCGTCACGGCGCCCGGCCCAATCGCGCCACCATCGTCTATACCTCCCGGCTGAAAGAGGCCTACCGTGACGTGCCGGTGGTGATCGGCGGCATCGAAGCCAGCCTGCGGCGCTTTGCCCACTACGACTACTGGGAGGACAAGGTCCGCCGCTCGTTGCTGCTGGACGCCAAGGCCGACCTGCTCGTCCATGGCATGGGCGAGCGCCCCATCCTGGAGCTGGCCCGCCGGGTGCGCGCCGGCGAACCGTTCCAGGCCATTGCCGACATCAGGGGGACGGCGGTCGTTCTCGGCCGTGGTGCCGCACCTCCTGCCGGAGTTGTGGAACTTCCCCCCTTCGAAGAGGTGACCGCCGACCGTCACCGTTACGCCGAGGCGTTTCGCCTCCTTTCCCGCGAGCAGAATCCGCACTGTGCGCACCCCCTGGTGCAGCGGCACGGCGACCGGACCCTCCTGTGCAATCCTCCGGCCTATCCTCTGGAAGAAGCGGAACTGGACTCGGTCTATGCGCTCCCGTTTCAGCGGGCGCCTCATCCCTCCCATGGCGAGCCGATTCCCGCCTACGAGCAGATCCGGGACTCGGTCACCACTCACCGTGGTTGCTTCGGCGGGTGCTCCTTCTGTGCCATTACCCACCACCAGGGCAAGGTCATCCAGTCCCGCAGCGAACGCTCGGTGCTCGCCGAGGTGGAGCGGATGGTCGCCATGGCCTGGTTCCGCGGGAGCGTGAGCGACGTGGGCGGGCCCACCGCGAACATGTACGGCGTGCACTGCGGCAACACCCGGGGCGGCCACGCATGCCGCCGGGAAAGCTGTCTCTACCCCTCGCCCTGCCGATACCTGGCGATGGGCGGGGAGCGGGGCGCCGCTCTGCTGCGGGCGGTGCGGGGTGTCCGGGGGGTGCGGAATGTGGCGGTCTCCTCGGGCATCCGCTACGATCTGATGGAGCGGCAACCCGCCTACTTCCGGGAGCTGCTCGCCCACCACGTGGGCGGATTGCTCAAGGTTGCCCCCGAGCACATGGTTGCACGGGTCACCGATCTCATGCGCAAGCCCGGAAAGGAGTCCTTCGACCGCTTCTTGGAACGCTTCCGCCGCGAATCCGCCCGTCTCGGGAAAAAGCAGTACGTCATACCCTATCTCATGTCGGGGCATCCCGGTTGCACCCTGGACGATATGGTCGAACTCGCCCTGTCCCTGAAGCGGGCCGGACTCAGGGTTGAGCAGGTGCAGGACTTCACACCCACGCCCGGGACCCTTTCCACCTGCATGTACCACACGGGGCTCGATCCCTACACCGGGGCGTCTGTTCACGTGCCACGGGGGGATCGGGAAAAGAGGCTGCAGAAAGCCCTGTTGCTCTGGCATCTGCCGTCGGAGCGGCGCAACGTGCTCGAAGCCTTGCGCACCTGCGGCAGGGAGTCGGCAACCCGTGAGCTTCTGAGTGGGCCGGCCGGTGGGGGAGGGGGGCGGTCTGGGGGCGGATTCCGGCCGCGAAGGACTTGACCGGGGTGATGAGATGCTTTTTAATTGAAGCAGATCGGATTGCCGCCCCGCAAACCCAGGAGTGCCGCCATGCTCGTTGTCTGTTGCGTTAAGCAGGTTCCCGACACCACCCAGGTGCAGATCGATCCCGTCACCAATACCCTGGTGCGGGAGGGGATTCCTTTCATCGTCAATCCCTATGATACCCACGCCCTGGAGGAAAGCCTGCGGCTCAAGGATCGCTATGGCGTTCGTGTGGCCGCCATTTCCATGGGGCCGCCCAATGCCGAAGCGACCATTCGCAAGGCAGTGGCGCTCGGCGTTGACAGGGCGATTCTGCTGTCCGATCGTTCCTTTGGTGGTGCAGATACTCTTGCCACGAGCAATGTCCTCTCCGCCGCGATCCGCAAGCTTGCCGAAGAAGATGAAGTGGCACTGGTCCTTTGCGGGAAGCAGACCATCGATGGCGATACGGCGCAGGTGGGGCCCGGTATCGCCACCCGCCTGGGCATGACCCAGCTTACGCTGGTGGACCGCATCGAGGACGTCGACATGGACGCCCGCACGGTCCGGGTACGACGCAAGCTGGAGGGGCGGTACGAGTTGGTTCAGGGGCCGATCCCCGCCATGCTGACGGTTGTGCGGGAGATCAACCGGCCGCGCTATCCCGCCGTTCCCGCCCGCCTCATGGCGGCTTCCTGCACGGTGGAGGTCTGGAACAACGAGGTGTTGCGGCTTGACCCCGTCTCCATCGGACTCAAGGGCTCACCCACCTGGGTCAGCAGGATCTTTTCGCCCGAGCGCGCCAAGGGACAGGTCCTCGGCGACGGCGAGAAGGACCCCGCCGGGACGGCACGCCTTCTCGTTGATACGCTTCGCGCCAAGGATCTGCTGCCATTCTAGTTCCCCGGGTGCCCGCGCGGATTCCCGCAGGATCTCGGCCGAGGGAAGATAACTTTTCGCTTGACACGTGCGCGATAGTGGATTACAAATCTGATTCTTGTTTTTGCGAAAAAAACTTGACTCTGAGCGTGAAAGCGTGCATAAGAGTTTTTCGCGCTGGCGTAGCTCAACTGGTAGAGCAGCTGACTTGTAATCAGCAGGTTGCGGGTTCAAGTCCTGTCGCCAGCTCCATAAGCAACACGGCTGTCTTCTTCATCTGGAGGGATTCCCGAGCGGCCAAAGGGAACAGACTGTAAATCTGTCGTCGAACGACTTCGGAGGTTCGAATCCTCCTCCCTCCACCATACAATCTGCAGAAGTCCCGCATGGTCGGCCGTATTCCCAGGAGACCTTAGGTTGCCCGTACTGGGGGCGACGTCGTGCGGAGGCTTCAAGACGCTTCGATGACGATTTGGCGGGAGTAGCTCAGTTGGCTAGAGCATCAGCCTTCCAAGCTGAGGGTCGCGGGTTCGAGTCCCGTTTCCCGCTCCAAATTTCACATGCGCCCACATAGCTCAGGAGGTAGAGCACTTCCTTGGTAAGGAAGAGGTCACCGGTTCGAGTCCGGTTGTGGGCTCCACTTATTTCAACGAGAAGCAATTCTCAAAATTGAACAGCTCGGAGGAATCCTGCATGGCAAAGGCAAAATTCGAGAGGACGAAACCGCACGTCAACATAGGAACGATCGGCCACGTAGACCATGGCAAGACCACGCTGACTGCGGCCATAACCAAAGTATTGGCGGAGCGCGGCCAAGCAGAGTTCCGTGGTTTTGATCAGATTGACAACGCGCCGGAAGAGCGCGAGCGCGGCATCACCATTGCCACGTCCCATGTGGAGTACGAGACCGAGAATCGTCACTACGCCCACGTGGACTGCCCTGGTCACGCCGACTACGTAAAGAACATGATCACGGGTGCAGCGCAGATGGACGGCGCGATTCTCGTCGTATCCGCCGCAGACGGCCCCATGCCGCAGACCCGGGAGCACATCCTGCTTGCCCGTCAGGTTGGCGTGCCGTACATCGTCGTATTCCTGAACAAGGCAGACATGGTAGACGATGAAGAACTGCTTGAGCTGGTAGAGCTCGAGATTCGCGAACTGCTCTCCTCCTACGACTTCCCGGGCGACGATATTCCGATCATCAAGGGGAGCGCCCTCAAGGGTCTCAACGGTGACAAGGACGAGCTTGGCGAGCAAGCGATCCTGAAGCTGATGGAAGCCGTCGACAGCTACATTCCCGATCCGGAGCGCGCCGTAGACAAGCCGTTCCTGATGCCGGTAGAAGACGTCTTCTCGATCTCCGGCCGCGGCACCGTTGCCACCGGCCGTGTGGAGCGGGGGATCGTCAAGGTTGGCGAAGAAGTGGAAGTTGTCGGGATCAAGGCCACGACCAAGACCACGGTAACCGGCGTCGAGATGTTCCGCAAGCTTCTGGACGAAGGCCGCGCCGGCGACAACATCGGAGCGCTTCTTCGCGGCGTAAAGCGTGAAGACATCGAGCGCGGCCAGGTTCTTGCGAAGCCCGGGAGCATCACCCCGCACACCAAGTTCAAGGCCGAGGCGTACATCCTGACAAAGGAAGAAGGTGGTCGTCACACGCCGTTCTTCAACGGGTACCGTCCGCAGTTCTACTTCCGCACGACGGACGTGACAGGGATAGTGGACCTTCCTGCCGGTACCGAGATGGTAATGCCTGGAGACAACGTGGCGGTGACGATCAACCTGATCACGCCGATCGCGATGGACGAAGGCCTTCGGTTCGCGATACGCGAAGGCGGCCGTACTGTGGGCGCCGGCGTCGTCAGCTCCATTATCGAATAGCTTCGGGCCGGGGCGGATACTGTCCGCCCCGGTTTATGCGTGAAGGGATAAGCAATGAGAGATATCATCACCCTCGGCTGCACCGAGTGCAAGCAGAGGAACTACACAACCACCAAGAACAAGAAGAACACGCCCCAGAAACTTGAGTTCAAGAAGTACTGCCGCTTCTGCCGTACCCATACCGTGCACAAGGAAACCAAGTAACAGCCTGTCGGTTCGGGACAGTGAGGGTTGCTGCCCCCCCTGAACGCAGGCCAGTAGCTCTAACGGCTAGAGCGCCGGTCTCCAAAACCGGATGTTGGGGGTTCGAATCCCTCCTGGCCTGCCATTTTACAAGCATTGTGGGGTCCACGCGTGATCGCCAAAACAAAAGAATTTCTCACGGAAGTCAGAGCCGAGCTTGGCAAGGTAACTTGGCCTACCCGCAAAGAAACCGTCTCAACCACCTGGGTCGTTGTCGCGATTGTTGTGCTCATATCCATCTATCTCGGCGTCTGCGATGTTGTGCTCGCCAAGCTGATGCGCATCATCCTGGGGTAAAGGACTCAATCAACTATGTCGAAGAAGTGGTACGGGGTACACACCTACTCCGGATTCGAAAATAAAGTGCGCCTGTCTCTTCAGGAGCGGGTCAAGAACCTGGGGCTCGAAGAGCATTTCGGTGAAATACTCATTCCTTCCGAAACCGTGGTCGAGCTGAAGAAGGGCGAGAAAAAGACGTCGTCGCGCAAGTTTTTCCCGGGCTACATCCTCGTGAATATGGAGTTGAACGACGAAACCTGGCACGTGGTCAAGGAGACCTCCAAGGTCACCGGCTTCGTGGGGGGGAACAATCCCTTCGCGATTCCCGACGAAGAGGTTGCGAAGATTACGCGGCGCATGGAGGAAGGGGCTGAAAAACCCCGGCCGAAGGTGGAGTTCGAGGTGGGCGAAACCGTCAGGGTCGTGGACGGTCCGTTCCTCAACTTTGCCGGCGTTGTGGAGGATGTCAAGCCCGACAAGGGGAAGCTGCGGGTCATGGTGAGCATCTTTGGGCGCGCAACCCCCGTGGAGCTCGAATTCATGCAGGTAGAAAAGCAGTAGGACGCCGACTCCTGCTGACCAGATACGGAAAACGTCTCGTACGAGAAACAAGGAGTAAGCAATGGCCAAGAAGATTACCGGATACATCAAGCTGCAGATCCCGGCAGCCAAGGCGAACCCGTCCCCCCCGATCGGTCCTGCGCTGGGTCAGCACGGCGTCAATATCATGGAGTTCTGCAAGGCATTCAATGCCAAGACCCAGGCTGACGAAGGAACCGTCATTCCTGTCGTCATAACGGTATACGCCGACCGCTCGTTTACCTTCATCACGAAGGTTCCGCCCATGTCGGTGCTCATCAGGAAGGCTGTCGGCGTAGAGAGCGGGTCCAGTGTTCCCAACAAGAACAAGGTGGGCAAGCTTACCCGCGAGCAGGTCAGGGAAATCGCCACTAAAAAGCTGCCCGACATGAATGCGGCCTCTCTTGAGGCGGCCATGAGGACGGTCGAAGGTACCGCCCGCAGCATGGGCGTTGAAATAGTCAACTAGAGAAAGGGTGGAAAGCGATGCCGAATACTGCGAAAAAGCACAGGGAGGCCCTGGCCAAGATTGACCGGAGCCGGACGTATCCCCTCGTGGAAGGTATAGAGAGCGTTAAGTCCGCAGCCTATGCCAAGTTCGACGAGACCGTCGAGGTTGCCGTGCGGCTGGGTGTCGATCCCCGTCACGCCGACCAGATGGTCCGTGGCGCCGTTGTCCTGCCCAACGGTCTCGGCAAGGATGTTCGCGTCCTCGTTTTCGCCAAGGGCGAGAAGGAGAAGGAAGCCCGCGAGGCCGGTGCCGATTACGTGGGCGCCGAGGATCTTGTCACCAAGATCCAGGAGGGCTGGTTCGAGTTTGATACCGCCATCGCCACTCCCGATATGATGGGCGTTGTCGGCAAGATCGGTAAGCTGCTCGGTCCCCGCGGTCTCATGCCCAACCCCAAGGTCGGCACGGTCACCTTCGATGTGGGCCGCGCCGTGAAGGAGTCGAAGGCCGGTAAGGTCGAGTTCCGGGTCGAAAAGGCCGGTATCGTTCACGCACCTGTCGGTAAAGTCTCCTTTGACGCCGATAAGCTCAGGGAAAACCTGCTTGCTCTTGTGGAGGCTCTCGTAAAGGCGAAGCCCTCTGCGGCAAAGGGAACCTATGTCAAGAAGATCAGTATCTCTTCGACCATGGGCCCGGGCCTCAACCTCGACATTTCTGATGTCCAGGCAAAGCTTGTCTAGACGTCAATCCATATAAAGCCAAAGTCAAAGACAGCAGGTGTCCGGACGCTCGTGTCCGGGCCTAAGCACGAACGGGGCCTGCCGAGACTTGTGGTTAGTCGTAGGAATCATCATTCCCGCACTTTCTGACTTTGGCTGGGGCCCAGGCCCTCATACCAGACAGAAAGGAGGAAGGCGCTTGAACAAGGAAACCAAGCAACAACAAGTGGCAGAACTGCACGACAAGCTCCAGCGTGCCAAGGCGGTGTTTCTCGCCGATTTCCGCGGCATGAACGTTGAGCAGGCCACGACCCTGAGAAATGAGCTCCGCTCGGCTGCGGTTGAGTACAAGGTTGTCAAGAACACGCTGCTGGAGCTTGCTTCCCGCGAGACGGACAAAGAGTCGCTCTCCCAGCACTTCACCGGTCCGACCGCCATCGCCCTGAGCTATGACGATCCGGTCTCTGCCGCCAAGGTGCTGTCGAAGTTTGCCAAGACCCAGTCGAATACCTTCAAGCTCAAGGCCGGCGTACTGACCGGCAAGGCCATCTCTGTTGCCGATATCCAGGCACTGGCAGATCTTCCGAGCCGCGAAGTGCTCATTGCCAAACTGCTCGGGACGATCAACGCTCCGGTGGCGAACTTCGTGGGCGTTCTGGCTGCCGTGCCGGGCAGTTTCGTCCGCGCGCTCAACGCGATCAAGGTCCAGAAGGAAGGCAACTGATTTTTCAACCATCAAACGGTAAGAACACATAACGGAGGAATAGGAAAATGGCAGAAATCACCAAGGCCGATGTCATCAGCTTCATTGAAAATATGACTGTTCTCGAACTTTCCGAGCTCGTGAAGGAGCTCGAGGACAAGTTCGGCGTCTCCGCCGCCGCTCCGGTGGCCGTTGCCGCTGCTGCTGCTCCGGCTGCCGCTGCCGAGGCCGCCGAAGAGAAGACCGAGTTCGACGTAATTCTCAAGAGCGCCGGCGCCAACAAAATCGGCGTCATCAAGGTCGTTCGCGCCCTTACCGGCCTTGGCCTCAAGGAAGCCAAGGACCTCGTTGACGGCGCTCCGAAGCCGGTCAAGAACGGCGTGTCCAAGGAAGAGGCCGAAGAGGCCAAGAAGCAGCTTGTCGAGTCCGGCGCTGAAGTCGAGATCAAGTAAGGCATCTGTTCACTGCTCCAGCATGCAGCCAAGGTCGCCACGCGCGGCCTTGGCTCTTCTATTTTAGTTCTGGAGCAGAGTCCGCAGTGACGGAAGTGGGTGCCTGGGTACTAATAATTCCAGTGGGTTGAATGCCTTAGATGCTTCGCCAAAGGAGAATATATGGCTTATTCAATTGCGAATAACCAGCTTCTGCGCAAGAATTTCGCCAAGATCAAGAAGATCATCGACATCCCCAATCTGATTGACATCCAGAAAAATTCCTACAAACGATTCCTCCAGATCGACACTCCCCC
Organism: Geobacter anodireducens; assembly: GCA_001628815.1. Classification (NCBI taxonomy): domain Bacteria; kingdom Pseudomonadati; phylum Thermodesulfobacteriota; class Desulfuromonadia; order Geobacterales; family Geobacteraceae; genus Geobacter; species Geobacter anodireducens. The sequence goes on along the minus strand of CP014963.1, from coordinate 2,944,453 downwards.
CGAGGCCCGCAGGAACAGTGGCCTTGAGGCGGTATTCAAAAGCGTCTTTCCCATAAAGGACTTCAGCGATACGGCCTCGCTTGAGTACGTTACCTATACTCTCGGCGCTCCCAAGTACGATGTGGAAGAGTGCCACCAGCGCGGGATGACCTTCGCCGCTCCCATGAAGGTGAAGGTTCGGCTCGTGGTCTGGGACGTGAACAAGGACACCGGCGTCCGTTCCATCCGCGACATCAAGGAGCAGGAGGTCTACTTCGGCGAGATCCCGCTCATGACCGAGAACGGTACGTTCATCATAAACGGTACGGAGAGGGTCATCGTCAGCCAGCTCCACCGCTCTCCGGGCGTTTTCTACGACCACGACAAAGGCAAGACCCACTCCAGCGGCAAGGTCCTTTACTCGGCGCGGGTCATTCCGTACCGGGGCTCCTGGCTGGATTTCGAGTTCGATCACAAGGATATCCTCTTCGTGCGGATCGACCGCCGCCGCAAGATGCCGGCCACCGTGCTGCTCAAGGCGCTTGGCTATTCCGCCGAGGCCCTGCTGAACTACTTCTACAGGAGCGAGGAGATCCTCGTCAGCGCCGAGGGCATGTGGAAAAAAGCCGACCCGGAGTTGCTCTCGAGCCAGAAGGCTTCCGTGGACATCGTTGCGCCGAAGACGGGTGAAGTGCTGCTCAAGGCCAACCGCAAGTTCACCAAGGCGGCCATCCGCAAGATGACCGAGCACGGCATCACGCAGATTCCGATCACCATGGAGGAAGTGCTCGGCAAGTACGCCTCCAACGACATCGTGGATCCGACCACCGGTGAAGTCATCGTGGAGTGCAACGACGAGATCACCCAGGCGCGCCTCGACGACATCAAGGAAAAGGGGATCGCCGAGTTCAAGGTGCTCTTCATCGACAACCTCCATGTGACCTCATCGCTGCGCGACACGCTCATTGCTGACAAGATTGCGGCTACCGAAGAGGCCCTCATCGAGATCTACCGCCGCCTGCGGCCCGGCGACCCGCCGACCCTCAAGAGCGCCCAGGCTCTCTTCGAGAACCTGTTCTTCAATGCCGAGCGGTATGATCTGTCGGCTGTCGGGCGTCTCAAGCTCAACTTCAAGCTGGGGCTCAACATTCCCCTTGACTGCCAGACACTGACCAAGGACGACGTGCTTGAGGTGGTGCGCTACCTGATCGACCTCAAGAACGGCAAGGGCACCATCGACGACATCGACCACCTGGCAACCGCCGGGTGCGCGCCGTGGGCGAGCTGCTGGAGAACCAGTACCGGATCGGCCTCGTCCGCATGGAGCGGGCCATCAAGGAGCGGATGAGCCTCCAGGAGGTCGAGAACCTCATGCCGCACGACCTGATCAACTCCAAGCCCGTCTCGGCGGTCGTCAAGGAGTTCTTCGGCTCGTCCCAGCTCTCGCAGTTCATGGACCAGACGAACCCGCTCTCCGAGGTTACCCACAAGCGCCGGCTCTCGGCCCTCGGCCCGGGCGGTCTGACCCGCGAGCGTGCCGGTTTCGAGGTCCGCGACGTACACCCGACCCACTACGGCCGGGTCTGCCCCATCGAGACCCCGGAAGGTCCGAACATCGGCCTCATCGCGTCTCTCTCAACCTATGCCCGCATCAACGAGCACGGCTTTGTGGAAACCCCCTACCGCATCGTCCAGGATGGCAAGGTGACGAGCGAGGTCAAGTTCTTCTCGGCCCTGGAGGAAGAGGGACACGCCATCGCCCAGGCCAACGCCGAGATGGACGAGGACGGCCGCTTCGTGAACGAATACGTGTCGGCCCGCAAGTCGGGCGAATTCCTGCTGGTCCACCGGGACGAGCTCGAACTCATGGACGTTGCTCCCATGCAGCTCGTCTCCGTGGCCGCCTCGCTCATTCCGTTCCTGGAGAACGACGACGCCAACCGCGCGCTCATGGGTTCGAACATGCAGCGTCAGGCCGTGCCGCTCCTCAAGGCCGATTCGCCCCTCGTGGGCACTGGCATGGAGCGCGTCGTTGCCAAGGATTCGGGGGTGTCGGTGGTGGCACGCCACACCGGTGTCGTCGAGTCGGTCGACGCCTCCCGCATCGTTGTCAAGATCGATGAGGACGAGTTCGATGAAACCGGCACCGGCGTCGACATCTACAACCTGATCAAGTTCGCCCGCTCCAACCAGAACACCTGCATCAATCAGCGGCCGGTGGTCAAGGTGGGCGACCATGTCAAGCGGGGCGACGTCATTGCCGACGGACCCTCCACCGACATGGGCGAACTCGCCCTTGGCCAGAACGTGGTGGTTGCCTTCATGCCGTGGGGCGGCTACAACTTCGAGGACTCCATCCTCGTGTCAGAAAAGCTCGTGAAAGACGACCGCTACACCTCGATCCACATCGAGGAGTTCGAGTGCGTCGCCCGCGATACCAAGCTCGGCAAGGAGGAAATCACCTCCGATATTCCGAACCTCGGCGAAGAGGCTCTGAAGGACCTGGACGAGTCGGGGATCATCAGGATCGGTGCCGAGGTGAAGCCGGGAGACATCCTGGTGGGCAAGATCACTCCCAAGGGCGAAACCCAGCTTTCGCCGGAGGAAAAGCTCCTCCGGGCCATTTTCGGCGAGAAGGCGGGGGATGTTCGCGACACCTCCCTGCGCGTCCCGCCGGGGGTCGAGGGAACCGTTATCGGCGCCAAGATCTTCTCGCGCAAGGGGTCCGACAAGGACTCCCGCACCGAGATGATCGAGCGGATGGAAGAAGACAAGCTGCGTAAGGACGAGCAGGACGAGATCCGCATCATCCGCAATTCCGCCGTGGGCAAGCTCAAGAAGCTCCTCGTCGGCAAGTCCGCCGCCGTCAAGGTGGAGGACAAGAGCGGCCGGGTCGTCATCGCCAAGGGTGCCGCTATTGCCGAAGAGGCCCTTGACGCGATCCCGCTCGATCGCTGGGACGAGATTTCCGTTTCCGGCGAAGAGGGAGTCGACGAGAAGGTGTCGGCAATTCTCCAGACGCTTCAGCAGCAGATCGACATCATCCGTTACGTGTTCGACGACAAGGTCCAGAAGCTGAAGCGCGGCGATGACCTGCCGCCGGGCGTCATCAAGATGGTGAAGGTCTACATCGCCATCAAGAGAAAGCTCCAAGTGGGCGACAAGATGGCCGGACGTCACGGCAACAAGGGTGTCGTCTCCCGCATCCTCCCCGAGGAGGATATGCCGTACATGGAGGACGGCCGTCCGGTCGAGATCGTTCTGAACCCCCTCGGCGTTCCGTCCCGTATGAACGTGGGCCAGATTCTCGAAACCCACCTGGGCTGGGCTGCCAAGGGCATCGGCTGGAAAATCGAGGAAATGCTCGAAAACTACTCGCCGGCCGACCACATCAAGGGATATCTCAAGGATGTGTACGGCACCACGGACATGGACGGGTTCCTGGACTCGCTCGACAAGGACGAGCTCATGAACGTTGCAAAGCGGCTCCAGCGGGGCGTCGCTATGGCATCCCCCGTTTTCGAGGGGGCGTCCGAGGACCAGATTCGCAGCATGCTCAACAAGGCTGGCTTTGAGGAGACCGCCCAGGTCAGCCTTTATGACGGCAAGAGCGGCGAGCCCTTCAAGCACAAGGTCACCGTCGGGGTCATGTATGTCCTCAAGCTCCATCACTTGGTCGACGACAAGATCCATGCCCGCTCCATCGGGCCCTACAGCCTTGTGACCCAGCAGCCGCTCGGCGGCAAGGCCCAGTTCGGCGGCCAACGCCTCGGGGAGATGGAGGTCTGGGCCATGGAAGCCTATGGCGCCGCCTATGCGCTCCAGGAGTTCCTGACCGTCAAGTCCGATGACGTGGCGGGCCGGACGCGGATGTACGAGGCCATCGTCAAGGGTAAGCACACCCTTGAGCCGGGGCTTCCCGAATCCTTCAACGTTCTCATCAAGGAGCTCCAGTCCCTCTGCCTCGATGTGGAACTGCTCGAAGGGGATGAAGATTAGCACCTTGTCCGGGCCGGCGGGCATTGCCCGGCCGGCCCGTTGAAACGTACACGGAAGGCACTCACTCCTACGCTGAGGAGGATCAGACATTGGAAGATTTTTTCAGCTTTTTCGATAAACCGAAGGACCCGCTTCACTTCTCGGCCATTCGCATCTCCATTTCGTCTCCGGACAAGATCCGCGAGCGCTCGTTCGGGGAAGTCAAGAAGCCGGAGACCATAAACTACCGGACGTTCAAGCCTGAGCGCGACGGTCTCTTCTGCGCCAAGATATTCGGTCCCACCAAGGACTATGAGTGCAACTGCGGCAAGTACAAGCGGATGAAGCACCGCGGCATCGTCTGCGAGAAGTGCGGCGTCGAGGTCATCCCCTCGAAAGTGCGCCGCGAGCGTCTCGGTCACATCGACCTTGCCACGCCCGTTGCCCATATCTGGTTCCTCAAGTCGCTCCCCTCGCGGATCGGCAACCTGCTCGACATCTCTCTCAAGGATCTTGAGAAGGTGCTCTATTTCGAGGCCTATGCCGTGACCAGTCCCGGCGAAACGGGCCTTACCATGGCTGAGGTCCTGACGGAAGACCGGTATCTCAAGACCCGCGAGGAGCATGGCGACCGCTTCGAGGCCGGCATGGGAGCCGCGGCGATCCGCGACTGCCTGAAGGCCCTCGACCTGGACCAGCTTGCCGAGCAGCTCCGGGTGGAGATGATGGAGGCAACCAGTGAGGCCAAACGGAAGAAGACCGCCAAGCGCCTCAAGGTTGTCGAGGCGTTCAAGGAGTCGGGCAATCGCCCCGAGTGGATGATCCTCGAGTGCATTCCGGTCCTGCCGCCGGAACTCCGCCCCCTGGTGCCCCTTGACGGCGGCCGCTTCGCCACCTCGGACCTGAACGACCTCTACCGGCGCGTCATCAACCGCAACAACCGTCTCAAGCGTCTCATGGAGCTGCAGGCGCCGGAGGTCATCATCCGCAACGAGAAGCGGATGCTTCAGGAAGCGGTCGATGCCCTGTTCGACAACGGCCGTCGCGGCCGTGCCATTGCCGGCCCCAACAAGCGACCCCTCAAGTCCCTTTCGGACATGCTGAAAGGGAAATCGGGCCGCTTCCGGCAGAACCTGCTCGGTAAGCGGGTCGACTACTCGGGCCGTTCCGTCATCGTCGTCGGTCCGGAACTGCGCTTGCACCAGTGCGGCCTTCCCAAGAAGATGGCCCTGGAGCTCTTCAAGCCGTTCATCTATAACAAGCTGGAGGAGAGGGGCTTCGTCACCACCATCAAGAGCGCCAAAAAGATGGTGGAGAAGGAGCGCCCCGAGGTGTGGGACGTGCTCGAAGAGGTCATCAAGGAGCACCCGGTCATGCTCAACCGGGCACCGACCCTGCACCGCCTCGGCATCCAGGCCTTTGAGCCGGTGCTCATCGAAGGCAAGGCGATCCAGCTCCATCCGCTCGTTTGCACCGCCTTCAACGCCGACTTCGACGGTGACCAGATGGCCGTTCACCTGCCGCTTTCCATCGAGAGCCAGGTGGAAGCCCGCGTGCTCATGATGAGTACCAACAACATCCTCTCGCCTGCCCACGGCAAGCCGATCATCGTGCCGTCCCAGGACATGGTTCTCGGGATCTACTACATGACGCGCGAGCGGCATTTCGCCAAGGGAGAGGGCAAGATATTCTCGTCGCCCGAAGAGGTTCGCATCGCCTTCGATGCGGGCGAGGTCGACATCCAGGCCCGCATCAAGGTCCGGATGAAGAATATCCAGGCCGAAGAGCAGGAACAGCCTGAAATCATCGACACCACCGTCGGCCGGATCATCCTGCGGGAGATTCTGCCCGAGGTGATTCCTTACTCCGCCATCAACAAGGTGATGAGCAAGAAGGAACTTACCAACCTGATCGACGTCTGCTACCGGTTGGCAGGCAACAAGGAAACCGTTATCCTGGCCGACCGGCTCAAGGAAACCGGTTTCCGCTATTCGACCCTGGCAGGCATCTCCATCTGTATGAACGATATGGAGATTCCCGAAGGGAAGCAGGTGATCATCGAAAAGGCAACCGAAGAGGTCCAGGAGATACAGAACCAGTACACCGAGGGTCTCATCACCGATGGCGAGCGGTACAACAAGGTTATCGACATCTGGGCCAAGGCCACGGAGGAGATCGCCAAGGAGATGCTCGACAACCTCTCCAAGGACACGGTTGTTTCTCCTGATGGACAGGAGGTCAAGGTTCCGTCCTTCAACTCCATCCACATGATGGCCGATTCGGGTGCCCGGGGTTCTGCCCAGCAGATACGCCAGCTTGCCGGGATGCGGGGCCTCATGGCCAAGCCGTCGGGCGAGATCATCGAGACACCTATTACCGCCAACTTCCGCGAAGGCCTGAACGTCCTTCAGTACTTCATTTCCACCCACGGCGCCCGGAAGGGTCTCGCGGACACGGCCCTCAAGACCGCAAACTCCGGATACCTCACCCGGCGGCTCGTGGACGTGGCCCAGGATGCCATTATCACCGAGAATGATTGTGGAACCCTTGACGGACTTAGTGTCTCCGCCCTCACCGAGGGAGGCGAGATCATCGAGCACATCGGCGATCGTATCCTCGGCCGGGTTGCTCTCGACGATATCCTTGATCCGGTCACCGGCGAGGTCCTCGTGCCAGCAAGCCAGGAGATCGATGAGAGTCTGGTGAAAAAGGTCGAGGACTCAGGCCTCGAGCGGGTCAAGATCCGGTCGGTGCTCACCTGCCAGAGCCGGCGCGGCATCTGCGCCAAGTGCTATGGCCGCGATCTGGCACGCGGCCACCTGGTCAATCTCGGCGAGGCGGTCGGTGTCATTGCCGCCCAGTCGATCGGCGAGCCGGGTACGCAGCTCACCATGCGTACCTTCCACATCGGCGGTACCGCATCACGGCACGCCGAGCAGACCTCGCTGGAGGCCCGGACCGAGGGACGCGTGCGATTCATCAACATTAACAGCGTCGTCAACTCTGAAGGGCACCACATCGTCATGAACCGTAACGGCGAACTGGCTGTCGTAGACGAAACCGGTCGCGAACGCGAGAAGTATGCCATTGTCTATGGCGCCAAGATCAAGGCTGGTCCCGACCAAGTGGTCAAGCCGGGCGAGACCCTTGCCGAGTGGGACCCCTACACCATCCCCATCCTCACTGAGGTTGCGGGCCGGATCAAATTCGGCGACATCGTCGAAGGGGTCACCATGGAAGAGCAGCTCGACGAAGTCACAGGGCTTTCCCGCAAGGTGATCATCGAGTCCCGCGATCCTGACAAGCGGCCGCGGATTACTCTCAAGGACGAGGCCGGCAAGACCGTCAAGCTCAGCGAAATCGCCATGGGGCGCTACTTCCTCCCGGTGGGAGCCAACATTTCGGTACAGGAAGACTCTTTCGTCAACGCTGGTGACGTTATTGCCAAGATTCCGCGGGAAACCACCAAGACCAAGGATATTACGGGCGGTCTGCCGCGCGTTGCCGAGCTCTTCGAAGCCCGCAAGCCGAAGGACTTCGCCGTCATCTCGGAAATCGACGGTCTTGTCACTTTCGGCAAGGATGCCAAGGGCAAACGGAAGGTCATCGTGACGCCCGAGATGGGTGAGCCCAAGGAATACCTCATCCCCAAAGGCAAGCACATCAGTGTTCATGAGAATGACTATGTGCGGGCCGGCGAAGCCCTCATGGACGGGTCATCGAACCCCCATGACATTCTGCGGGTGCTCGGCCTCAAGGAGCTCGCGCGGTACCTCGTCGACGAAGTCCAGGAAGTCTACCGGCTTCAGGGGGTCAAGATCAACGACAAGCACATCGAGGTCATTGTCCGTCAGATGCTGCGCCGGGTTCGCATCAAAGACGTGGGTGACACCGGCTTCCTCATTGATGATCAGCTTGAGCGGTCCGTGTTCGAGGAAGAAAACGATCGTGTCCTTACCAAGGGAGGGCGCCCGGCCATTGCCGAGCCGCTGTTGCTCGGCATCACCAAGGCGTCGCTCTCGACGGAATCGTTTATCTCGGCGGCTTCCTTCCAAGAGACGACAAAAGTGTTGACACAGGCTGCCATTGAAGGTAAAGTCGACAGCCTTCGTGGTCTTAAGGAGAATGTTATCATGGGGCGGCTCATCCCCGCGGGGACGGGTCTTTCCCGGTACCGCAACCTCAAGCTTGTCGCCGAGCAGGCCGCCATTGAAGAGTTTGAGGCGGTCGAGTCGATGCGGCCTCAGGATGAATACGATGTCGACGTGGAGGATGATGTCGACTCCTTTGACGAGTAAAAAACACGAGGAGGGGGCAACCCCTCCTCGAAACAATGAAAAAAGACTTGACAGTGTCCTGTCAGACTGATATTTTTGTCGCTTCCGCAGGGAGAATGCCCCTTTGGGCGGGTATTGGGAGAAGGGATCTATGCCTACGATTAACCAGTTGATTCGCAGTGGCAGGCAGAGCAAGAAAGTGAAGTCGGATTCGCCTGCTCTCAAGTGTTGTCCGCAAAAGCGGGGGGTGTGCACCAGGGTGTATACTACGACCCCGAAGAAGCCGAACTCCGCGCTCCGTAAGGTTGCCCGGGTACGTTTGACGAACGGGATCGAAGTGAGCTCGTATATTCCGGGTGTCGGGCATAACCTGCAGGAGCACTCCGTCGTTCTTATTCGGGGTGGAAGGGTTAAGGACCTTCCTGGTGTCCGTTATCATATTGTTCGCGGAACTCTCGACTCTGTGGGTGTCAAGGACCGGAAGCAGGGTCGCTCCAAGTATGGCGCCAAGCGGCCCAAGTAAACGACTTTGGTGAGAGGGTAATATGCCGAGAAGAAGAGAAGTGGCGAAAAGGGTTATTCTTCCCGACCCCAAGTTCAATGATCGGGTTGTTGCCAAGCTTGTGAGTGTCATAATGCTTGATGGCAAGAAGAGTACGGCTGAGCGTGCGCTTTATGGAGCGCTTGATATTGTGTCGCAAAAGGCTGGCGAAGAGCCTGTCAAGGTGCTCAAGAAGTGTCTTGACAATATCAAGCCCATGCTTGAGGTGAAGTCGCGGCGCGTTGGTGGTTCCACCTACCAGGTGCCGGTCGAGGTTCGCGTCGACCGCCGGGTCTCGCTTGCCATGCGCTGGCTTGTTCGTTATGCCAATGAGCGCTCCGAGAAGACTATTACCGACAAGCTTGCCGGCGAGATTCTCGATGCCTATAACAACCGTGGTGCTGCGGTGAAGAAGCGCGAGGATACCCATCGTATGGCCGAGGCTAACAGGGCCTTTGCGCACTATCGCTGGTAGTTGGTAAGTAGCTGGTCTTTGAAACGCTAACTGGAGGGATTCGTGGCACGTCAGGTTTCGCTTGAAAAAACCCGTAACATCGGGATTATGGCTCATATCGACGCCGGCAAGACGACGACAACTGAGCGCATACTCTACTATACCGGTGTGACGCATAGAATTGGTGAGGTTCACGAGGGGGCCGCCACCATGGACTGGATGGAGCAGGAGCAGGAGCGGGGTATTACGATAACCTCGGCGGCTACGACCTGTTTCTGGGGCGACAACCGGATCAATATCATTGATACTCCCGGTCACGTGGACTTTACTATCGAGGTTGAGCGTTCCCTGCGCGTGCTTGATGGGGCTGTTGCCGTGTTCTGTTCCGTTGGTGGCGTTGAGCCGCAGTCGGAAACCGTGTGGCGTCAGGCCGACAAGTATCGTGTTCCCCGGATTGCCTTTATCAATAAAATGGACCGGATCGGCGCGGACTTTTTCCGCGGTGTCGGCATGATTCGTGACCGTCTCAAGGCCAACCCCGTGCCGATCCAGTTGCCGATCGGTGCCGAAGATGCCTTTTGCGGGGTTGTTGATCTGGTAGAAATGAAGGCGATCATTTGGGATGAGGATTCTCTCGGTGCCAAGTATCGCGAGGCTGAAGTCCCTGCCGACCTGGTGGAGATGGCGCAAGAGTATCGCGAGAAGCTCATCGAGGAAATTGCTACATTTGACGATGTGCTGATGGAGAAGTATCTCGGTGGCGAAGAACTCACCACTGACGAAATCAGAGGCGCCATCCGCAAGGCAACGATCGATATCCAGATCTGTCCGGTCATCTGTGGCTCGTCGTTCAAAAATAAAGGCGTTCAGAACCTTCTCAATTCGGTTGTCGCGTATCTCCCTTCGCCGCTGGATATTCCCGCCATTACCGGTATCGATGCCAAGACCGGTGAGGAAATAGCCCGCAAAGCGTCCGATGACGAGCCGTTCTCGGCTCTTGCCTTTAAAATCATGACCGACCCCTTTGTGGGTCAGCTCTGCTTCTTCCGTGTTTATTCCGGCGTGCTCAACTCCGGATCCTACGTATATAACTCCACGAAAGAAAAGAAAGAGCGTATTGGTCGTCTGCTGAAAATGCACGCCAATAAGCGTGAAGAGATCAAAGAGGTCTATGCCGGCGACATCGCGGCGGCAGTCGGCCTCAAGTACACGACAACCGGTGATACGCTCTGCCCGGAAGACTCCCCGGTAGTGCTCGAGTCCATCGAGTTCCCCGAGCCTGTTATCGCCATTGCCATCGAGCCCAAGACGAAGGCAGATCAGGAGCGGCTCGGCATCAGTCTCCAGAAACTCGCAAGCGAAGATCCTTCGTTCCGTGTCAGGACCGATGAGGAGACGGGTCAGACCATCATTTCGGGGATGGGTGAGTTGCACCTTGAAATTATTGTTGACCGTCTCATGCGCGAGTTCAAGGTGGAGGCCAATGTCGGCAAGCCGCAGGTTGCCTACCGTGAGACCGTTACCAAGAAGGTCAAGGTCGAGGGCAAGTTCGTCCGGCAGTCCGGCGGTCGCGGTCAGTACGGTCACGTATGGATCGAGCTGGAGCCCCAGGAGGCCGGCAAGGGGTACGAATTCGTTGATGCCATCAAGGGTGGCGTCGTCCCCAGAGAGTACATTCCCGCCGTTGATAAGGGGATTCAGGAGGCGATGGAAACTGGGGTTCTCGCCGGTTACCCGACAGTTGACTTCAAGGTTGCCCTTATTGACGGTTCGTACCATGAAGTGGACTCCTCCGAGATGGCATTCAAGATCGCCGGCTCCATGGCCTTCAAGGAAGCTGCGGCAAAAGCCGGCCCTGTCCTGCTTGAGCCGATCATGTCCGTGGAGGTCGTTGTTCCGGAAGAATATATGGGCGATGTTATCGGTGACCTGAACTCCCGTCGTGGTCGAATCATGGGAATGGAGGGACGGGCCGGCGCCCAGGTCGTTGGCGCGATGGTTCCGCTGGCTCAGATGTTCGGTTATGCCACGGACCTTCGTTCCGCTACCCAGGGACGGGCTACCTACACAATGACATTCGATCATTACGAGCAGGTGCCCAAGTCGGTATCCGAAGAAATCATCGCAAAGGTTAAAGGCTAGTCAAATTCAGCGAGGGAGGAATCCTGCATGGCAAAGGCAAAATTCGAGAGGACGAAACCGCACGTCAACATAGGAACGATCGGCCACGTAGACCATGGCAAGACCACGCTGACTGCGGCCATAACCAAAGTATTGGCGGAGCGCGGCCAAGCAGAGTTCCGTGGTTTTGATCAGATTGACAACGCGCCGGAAGAGCGCGAGCGCGGCATCACCATTGCCACGTCCCATGTGGAGTACGAGACCGAGAATCGTCACTACGCCCACGTGGACTGCCCTGGTCACGCCGACTACGTAAAGAACATGATCACGGGTGCAGCGCAGATGGACGGTGCGATTCTCGTCGTATCCGCCGCAGACGGCCCCATGCCGCAGACCCGGGAGCACATCCTGCTTGCCCGTCAGGTTGGCGTGCCGTACATCGTCGTATTCCTGAACAAGGCAGACATGGTAGACGATGAAGAACTGCTTGAGCTGGTAGAGCTCGAGATTCGCGAACTGCTCTCCTCCTACGACTTCCCGGGCGACGATATTCCGATCATCAAGGGGAGCGCCCTCAAGGGTCTCAACGGTGACAAGGACGAGCTTGGCGAGCAAGCGATCCTGAAGCTGATGGAAGCCGTCGACAGCTACATTCCCGATCCGGAGCGCGCCGTAGACAAGCCGTTCCTGATGCCGGTAGAAGACGTCTTCTCGATCTCCGGCCGCGGCACCGTTGCCACCGGCCGTGTGGAGCGGGGGATCGTCAAGGTTGGCGAAGAAGTGGAAGTTGTCGGGATCAAGGCCACGACCAAGACCACGGTAACCGGCGTCGAGATGTTCCGCAAGCTTCTGGACGAAGGCCGCGCCGGCGACAACATCGGAGCGCTTCTTCGCGGCGTAAAGCGTGAAGACATCGAGCGCGGCCAGGTTCTTGCGAAGCCCGGGAGCATCACCCCGCACACCAAGTTCAAGGCCGAGGCGTACATCCTGACAAAGGAAGAAGGTGGTCGTCACACGCCGTTCTTCAACGGGTACCGTCCGCAGTTCTACTTCCGCACGACGGACGTGACAGGGATAGTGGACCTTCCTGCCGGTACCGAGATGGTAATGCCTGGAGACAACGTGGCGGTGACGATCAACCTGATCACGCCGATCGCGATGGACGAAGGCCTTCGGTTCGCGATACGCGAAGGCGGCCGTACCGTGGGCGCCGGCGTCGTCAGCTCCATTATCGAATAACGTTGTTGCGAGGAAGAGATGCCAAGTCAAAAGATTAGAATTCGCCTTAAGGCATTTGATCATAAACTCCTCGACCAATCGGTCGGAGAGATCGTTGACACGGCGAAGCGTACCGGCGCCCGCGTAGCAGGCCCGATTCCGCTTCCCACCGTGATCAACAAGTACTGCGTACTTCGTGGGCCGCATGTGGACAAGAAATCCCGTGAGCAGTTCGAGATCCGGACCCACAAGCGTCTCATCGATATTCTCGATCCGACTCAGCAGACGGTTGATGCGCTGATGAAGCTCGACCTTTCGGCCGGCGTTGATGTTGAAATCAAGCTCTAGTGAGCATTTTAGAATAGGACTGAAATCATGATGAAGGGACTTATAGCGAAAAAGCTGGGGATGACCCAGATCTTTGCCGAAGACGGCAAGCGCATTCCGGTTACTGTCGTTCAGGCCGGGCCGTGTGTCGTGCTCCAGAAGAAGACCAGCGCCACTGACGGCTATGATGCTATTCAGGTTGGTTTTCTGTCCCAGGAGGCAAGAAAAGTCACCAAGCCTCTGCTCGGTCACATCAAGGCAGCCGGGCAGGGAGCATTCGCCCACATCCGTGAGTTCAGGCTCGATGATGTCGACCGCTATAATGTTGGCGACGTCATAGCCGCCGATGTGTTCGAGGTGGGTGAGTATATCGATGTTACCGGTACCAGTATCGGCAAAGGGTTTCAGGGTGTCGTCAAGCGTTGGGGGTTCCGTGGCGGGCGTTCCTCGCACGGTTCCTGCTTCCATCGCGCACCAGGCTCGATCGGCAGCTCTGCCTACCCCTCACGGGTCTTCAAGAACAAGAAGATGCCTGGTCAGCTCGGCAACGAGAGGGTGACCGTGCAAAGACTGCAGGTGGTGCGCGTTGATGCCGCCGACAATATACTGCTCATCAAAGGGGCGATTCCCGGGGCGAAGAATGGAATCGTCCTTGTGAAGGATACCGTCAAGCCTCGATAGACCGGCAGATTCTGGAGAATGAGTATGGCAACCATTGATGTGTTTGATATCAGCAAGAACAAAGTGGGTGAAATGGATCTCAATGACACCGTCTTCAACGGCGAGGTCAAAGGATATCTCATCCATGAGGCTATAAAGGTTCAACTTGCAAATCGCCGTGCGGGAACCGTATCGGTAAAGAACCGTTCCAATGTGTCCGGTGGCGGCAGGAAGCCCTATCGCCAGAAAGGTACCGGCCAAGCCCGTCAGGGTTGCATTCGCGCACCGCACTTTGTCGGTGGCGGCGCAGCTTTCGGGCCCCGGCCGAAAGTGTACAGCCTCTCGATGAATAAGAAGGCACGCAAGGCGGCCGTACGGTCTGCTCTTTCGATGCTGTACAAGGAAAACAAGCTGTCCGTTCTCGACTCCTTTACTCTCCCGTCCATCTCGACCAAGGGGTTCGTGACGGTGCTGAAGGCATTCGATCTGGCCAAGACCCTCGTAGTTGTGGACGAGCCCAATTCCAACCTTGAACTGTCGGCCCGCAACGTGAAAGATGTCAAAGTACTCAAGGCAGAGCATCTGAATGTGTTCGATATCGTCAAATATAACAACATCATCGTTACCCAGTCGGCTGTTCGTACGATCGAAGGAGTGTTGCAGTCATGAACCTGTACGACGTGATAAAGAAGCCACTCATCACTGAGAAAACAACCATCGAGAAGGATTCGAAGAACGTCGTATCCTTCGAGGTCGATCGCGACGCGAACAAGATTGAGATCAAGGAAGCCGTTGAAAAGCTTTTCAAGGTCGAAGTCGCCGAAGTAAAGACGGTCAATGTCGCTGGGAAAGTAAAGCGTTTCGGCCGCCACTATGGCAAGCGTTCCAACTGGAAGAAGGCGTACGTGACCCTGAAAGAGGGTAGCAGCGTCGATTTCTTCGAAATATAAACCTGAGCAGTGGAGTGACATACCATGGCGATCAAGACATATAAACCTACTTCGGCGGGCCGCAGACACCAGACGTGCTCTGCCTTTGATGAGATTACGAAATCAACCCCCGAGAAGTCTCTCATTGTCACCATAAAGAAGACCGGCGGCCGTAACAGCTTCGGCAGGATCACTGCCCGTCATATCGGTGGTGGACATAAGCAAAAGTACCGCATAATCGATTTCCGCAGGAATAAAGTGGAGATCCCGGCAAAAGTTGCGAGCATCGAATACGACCCCAACAGAAGCGCACGGATTGCTTTGCTCCACTATGCGGACGGTGAAAAGCGCTACATCCTTGCTCCGCTTGATCTCAAGGTGGGTGACAGTATCATTGCCAGTTCCAATGCCGATATCAAGCCGGGCAATGCACTTCCTCTTCGCGCCATTCCGCTGGGCACGATCATCCATAACATCGAGCTGAAAATCGGGAAGGGCGGGCAGCTTGCCCGCAGTGCCGGTACCTTTGCCCAGCTCATGGCCAAAGAAGGCAAGTATGCCCAAGTGAAGCTCCCGTCCGGCGAAGTGCGGATGGTGCTGCTTGACTGCATGGCTACTATCGGACAGGTCGGCAATATCGATCACGAGAATGTGTCCATCGGGAAAGCGGGGCGCTCCCGCTGGCTTGGACGCAGGCCCACAGTTCGTGGCGTTGCCATGAACCCGGTTGATCACCCCCATGGTGGTGGTGAGGGTCGTACCTCTGGTGGTCGTCATCCCGTTACTCCGTGGGGTATCCCGACTAAGGGTTACAAGACTCGCAAAAACAAGACATCATCACGTTTCATCGTTAAGAAGCGTACGAAATAACAACAATAGTCCAAAGGATTGACACCATGGCTCGTTCGATAAAAAAAGGTCCCTTTGTAGATGATCATGTCGCCAAGAAGGTTGCCGCAGAAAGTGCCGGCTCCAAAAAGGTTATCAAGACATGGTCCAGGCGCTCTACCATTACTCCTGATTTCATCGGATTGACCTTTGCCGTGCACAACGGGAAGAAATTCATCCCCGTTTTCGTCACTGAAAACATGGTGGGACACAAGCTTGGCGAATTCGCCCCGACGCGGACCTTTCACGGTCATGCGGCCGATAAGAAGAGCAAGCTCAAGAAGAAGTAATTCTTAAAAGGAGCATTCACAGATGGAAGCCAGCGCAAAATTGACATTTGCCCGCCTTTCACCGCGCAAGACCCGTCTTGTCGTAGATATGGTCAGGGGCAAGGGAATACAGGACGCACTCACTATTCTGCGTTTTTCGCCGCAGGCGTCTGCGAAACTCGTATCCAAGCTTCTTCGGTCAGCTGTTGCCAATGCCGAGCAGAAAGGCGCTTCAGATGTTGACCGCCTCTACGTGAAGAGCATTTCTGTGGATGGCGGGCCGGTGCTCAAGCGTTTCGTACCGCGGGCAATGGGCAGGGCAAGCAAAATCAGAAAACCGACCAGCCACATCACGGTGGTTCTGGCAGACAAGTAATAACGACTGGAGGTGGTGTCTTGGGTCAGAAAGTAAATCCTGTTGGATTCAGGCTTGGTGTTATACGGACGTGGGATTCCCGGTGGTACGCGGAGGCCGATTACGCGAAGCTTCTGCACGAAGATCTCAAGCTTCGTAATTTCCTTAAAAAACGTCTCTACAATTCAGGTGTCTCCAAGATAGAGATCGAGCGGGCCGCGAACAAGGCCAAGATCAACATCTATACCGCCCGGCCCGGCCTTATCATAGGCAAGAAGGGTGCCGAGGTGGAAACCCTGAAGAAAGAGCTCGCCAAGCTCACTGACAAAGAGATCTACCTCAACATTCAGGAAGTAAGGAAGCCTGAGCTTGATGCGCAGCTCGTGGCGGAGAACGTTGCCCTGCAACTTGAGCGTCGAGTGGCATTCCGTCGTGCGATGAAGAAGAGTGTTACTTCGTCCCTCAAGTTCGGCGCCAAGGGCATCAGGATAACCTGCTCGGGACGTCTTGGCGGGGCTGAAATGTCGCGGACCGAGTGGTATCGGGAAGGCAGGGTTCCGCTTCATACGCTGAGAGCGGATATCGACTACGGTTTTGCGGAAGCGAAGACCACCTACGGTATTATCGGTGTCAAGGTCCTCATCTTTAAGGGCGAAGTTCTCCCCGGTCAAAAATAGAAACAGGAGCTTTTAGCAATGTTGATGCCCAAAAGAGTTAAGCATAGAAAGCAGATGAAAGGGCGCATGAAGGGAGATGCGCAACGCGGCGCTACCCTCGCGTTCGGGGAATTCGGTCTCCAGGCTACGGAATGTGGCTGGGTTGATTCACGCCAGATCGAGGCCGCCCGTATCGCCATGACCCGTTATATTAAGCGGGGAGGCAAAATCTGGATTCGGCTCTTCCCGGACAAGCCCCTCACGTCTAAGCCTGCTGAAACTCGTATGGGCAAGGGCAAGGGTTCCCCTGACTCCTGGGTATGCGTTGTGAAGCCCGGCAAAGTCCTGTATGAGATGGAAGGGGTTACCGAAGAGATCGCACGCGAGGCATTCCGCCTTGCTGCCCATAAGCTTCCTGTTGGAACGAAATTCATCTCCAGGAAGGATGGCCATGAAAGCTAGTGAATTGAAAAATAAATCATTGGAAGAGTTGACGACTAAAGCTGCAGAACTCTCGCAAGAGTTGTTCAACCTTCGTTTTCAGCTTCATACCGGGCGGTTGGAGAATACGGCGAAGATATCCTCCGTCAAGAAAGATATCGCCCGGATCAAGACCATCCTTAGTGAGAAAAGAGGCTAAAGAGAGGAAGCTATGAGTCAGCGCGGGAACAGAAAGACCCAGGTTGGGGTTGTTGTCAGTGACAAGATGGACAAGACGGTTGTTGTAAGGGTCTCGCATCTTGTGAAACATCCCGTTTACAATAAGTACATTAAGCGTAGCGTTAAATATAAGGCTCACGATACCGATAACAGTTGCAAAACAGGAGACAGGGTGCTGATCGTGGAAACGCGCCCCCTGAGCAAAGACAAGCGCTGGAAAGTTCGTCAGATTATCGACAGGGTCGAATAGCAGGAGTGTTCACATGATTCAGATGCAAACTGTACTCGATGTGGCGGACAACTCGGGGGCCAAAAAACTTTTCTGCATAAAGGTGCTCGGTGGATCGAAGCGCAAGTATGCCGGAGTTGGGGACGTCGTTGTTTGTTCGGTCAGGGAAGCTGTTCCTAACGCAAAAGTCAAAAAGGGCGATGTGGTCAAGGTTGTAATTGTACGCACCGCAAAGGAAATCGGGCGCCCGGATGGTTCCTACATCCGTTTTGACGACAACTCGGGCGTTGTGATCAACAACCAGCGTGAGCCCGTTGGCACCCGTATTTTCGGGCCGGTCGCCAGGGAACTCAGGGCCCAGAAGTTCATGAAGATCATTTCTCTGGCCCCTGAGGTTCTGTAAATCATCCCCGTGGAGAAAGTTCAATGCTCGATAAAAAGTTTCACATCAAAAAGGGCGATACCGTCTCTGTCGTAACAGGCAAGGACAAGAGTAAGACCGGCACGGTGCTCCGCATCCTTCCGAAAAGAGATGGCGTGCTTGTGGAAGGACTCAATATCGTCAAGCGCCACACGCGTGCACGTGGTAACGAGCCTGGCGGCATAGTCGAAAAAGAGGCCCCCCTCCATGTGTCCAACGTAATGCTCTACTGTGGCAAGTGCGAAAAGCCGGTGAGGGCAAAGAAGACCATCCTCGAAGACGGCAAGAAGGTTCGCGTCTGCGTCAAGTGCGGCGAAGCCTTTGATAAATAGGACTGGAGGGGAAGATGGCAAGGCTTAAAGAGCTTTATCATAAAGAGATCGTCGAGCAGTTGACCAAGGACTTCGGTTATACGAATGTCATGCAGGTGCCCAAGATCGAGAAGATTGTGGTCAACATGGGGCTTGGTGAGGCGATCCAGAACGTCAAGATTCTCGACTCGGCTGTCGAGGAACTTGCCGCCATAACCGGACAGAAGTCCGTCATTACCAAGGCAAAGAAGTCGATCGCCGGGTTCAAGCTCCGCCAGGGGATGCCGATCGGTTGCATGGTTACCCTGCGCCGCGGGAAAATGTATGAATTCCTCGATCGACTCATCAACGTAGCGCTGCCTCGCGTTCGTGACTTCAAGGGCGTTTCTGCCAAGGGGTTCGACGGAAGGGGCAACTATTCGCTTGGTGTTAAAGAGCAGCTTATCTTTCCTGAGATCAACTACGACAAAATCGACAAGATCAAGGGTCTGAACATAACTATTGTAACGTCGGCAAAGACTGATGAAGAGAGTAGAGCTCTTCTCAAGCATCTCGCATGCCGTTCAGGCACTAACATCTGTGGAGGATTACCAGTGGCAAAGACATCAATGATCATAAAGGCTCAAAGGGGAAGCAAATTCAAGGTTCGCGAGTATAATCGCTGCCCTCTGTGCGGGAGACCACGGGCCTATTATCGCAAGTTCGATATGTGCCGGATCTGCCTGCGTAAGCTTGCCTCGGCCGGACAGATACCCGGCGTGATCAAGTCGAGCTGGTAACCAGTTAAACGGTAATAATAAAGAGGAGTACGTTCCATGTCGATGACAGACCCCATTGCCGATATGCTGACGAGGATACGCAACGCCAACATGGCGCGACTGCAAAAGGTCGACATCCCCTCGTCGAACCTCAAGGTGAACCTTGCCAATGTTCTTAAGGCTGAAGGCTTCATCAAGAACTACAAAGTCATAGCTGACAACCGCCAGGGCGTCCTGCGCGTCTATCTGAAGTATATTGACGAAAAGGACCCGGTGATCAACGAAATCAAGAGGGTCAGCAAGCCCGGGAGTCGTGTCTATGTCGGAAGCGATAAGATTCCGAGCGTCAGGAACGGTATGGGTGTAGCGATATTGTCGACCTCCAAGGGACTAATCACCGACAAGTCAGCCCGCGAGGCCGGGGTTGGCGGAGAAGTTCTCTGCACGGTGTGGTAATTATAAGGGATCAAGGAGTCATAACGTCATGTCCAGGATTGGCAAACGTCCTATTGAAATACCGAGCGGAGTCAAGGTCGCGTTCAGTGATTCCGTCCTGACGATCGAAGGGCCCAAGGGGAAGCTGTCACGGCAGGTGATGGATGATGTATCTCTTGAGATCACCCCTTCAAGCATTGAGGTGAAGCGTGCGGATGACGGCCTGAGAGCGCGTGCTGCACACGGCCTCACCCGTACTCTCGTGAACAACATGGTTGTCGGGGTGACAAAGGGTTTTGAGTGTGCCCTCGAAATCAACGGGGTTGGCTACCGTGCCGAGGCTAAGGGAGATGTGCTTAACCTCAGCCTTGGATACTCTCACCCGATTAATTATGCTCTTCCGGCAGGGATTACCGTCGAAGTTGATAAGATGACCAAGCTCCTCGTGAAGGGCATAGACAAGGAACTCGTCGGTCAGACGGCGGCAAAGATCCGCTCGTTCCGCGGTCCTGAACCTACAAAGGGAAAGGGATCAAGTACGCTGACGAGAAGATTTTGAGAAAAGCCGGCAAAACAGGTAAAAAATAGCCGTTAAGGAGAAGAGAATTGAGTCCTCTTGCTCAGAAAAAAGTGGCCCACCTCAAGCGTAAGACGAGGGTGAGAAAGAAAATCCGCGGTACGACCGAGCGTCCGCGTCTTAATGTATTCAAGAGCGCGCAGCACATCTACGCTCAGATCATTGACGACACAACCGGAACCACGCTCGTTTCAGCCTCTACGGTGCAGAAAGAGGCTTCTGACAGCCTGAATCATTGCGGTAACGTCGAAGCTGCAAAGCGGGTTGGCGCCCTGATTGCGAAACGTGCACTCGAAAAGAACATTGCGACCGTAGTGTTTGACAGAAACGGTTTCTTATATCACGGACGAATCAAGGCATTGGCCGATTCAGCCCGTGAAAACGGCCTGACCTTCTAATAGGGATCACAAGGAGGCATCAACTTGTACAAGATCAACCCCAATGATTTGAATCTTACGGACAAGGTTGTCCATATCAGCCGTGTTGCCAAGGTGGTGAAAGGCGGTAGGCGGTTTAGTTTCTCCGCCTTGGTGGTTGTCGGCGACGGCAATGGCCATGTCGGCTACGGACTTGGCAAGGCGAACGAGGTGCCCGAAGCCATTCGCAAAGGGGTGGAGCAGGCAAAGAAGAACTTGGTCAAGGTTCCGATTGTAGAAGGTCATACCATACCCTATGAGGTACTTGGCCACTTTGGCGCCGGCCGTGTGCTTATCAAGCCTGCTTCGGCAGGTACCGGTGTGATCGCGGGCGGTGCCGCCAGGGCCGTCTTCGAAGCGGCGGGTCTGCATAACGTGCTGTCCAAGTGTCTTGGATCCAACAACCCTCACAACGTGGTCAAGGCTGCTTTTGACGGTCTGACGCAACTGCGGAGCCCTGAAGAGATCATGGCACGCAGGGGTGTAGCGGAATAGTGTGAGTTAACGGGGGAACGAATGTCGGCTGAACTTAAAATAACACTTGTCCGGAGTCACATCGGAGCACCCAGCAAGCAGCGTGCCGTGCTCAACGGTCTTGGGCTTACCAAGGTCAACAAAACGGTCGTACTCAAGAACACTCCTGAAATCGCTGGGATGGTGCAGAAGGTGTCCCACATGGTGAAGGTAGAAGAGTAATCTCTCCAGAGGTGTATGAATGGAACTCAACGAACTCAGGCCTGCAGTAGGGGCAGCAAAAGATAGAAAGCGGATCGGTCGCGGACATGGCTCCGGTCACGGCAAGACCGCCACCAAGGGGCACAAGGGGCAGAAGGCCCGCAGTGGCGGTAGCGTCAGGCCAGGCTTCGAGGGCGGCCAGATGCCCATGCAACGGCGACTGCCCAAGCGTGGCTTTACTCCTCTGACCCGTAAGGAATATGCACTCGTCAATATCGGCCAACTGGAAGTATTTGAGGCCGGAAGCTGCATCGACGTTGAAGCCCTTTTGAATGCGGGACTGATCGGTGGAGTCAAGGATGGCCTCAAGGTCCTTGCTGACGGCGATCTGACCAAAGCGCTTACCGTCAAGGCACACAAGTTCAGCGCAAAGGCTAAAGAAAAGATCGCAGCGGCAGGTGGTACTGTCGAGGAGATTTCACTTTGATCGATGCATTTCAGAACATCTTCCGGATACCTGAACTGAAGAAGCGAGTGCTTTTTTCACTGGGGATGCTGGCGGTCTACCGGGTAGGCTGCCATATTCCGACCCCCGGCATCGACAGCAACGCACTTGCGCACTTCTTCGCTCAAGCCCGTGGTACACTCCTCGGGCTTTTCGACATGTTTTCGGGGGGTGCGCTGGAGAAGCTGACTGTCTTTGCTCTGGGCATCATGCCCTATATTTCATCGTCCATCATTTTTCAATTGTTGACGGTGGTTGTGCCTTCCATTGAAAAGTTGTCCAAGGAAGGGGAGTCCGGCAGGAAGAAGATCATACAGTACACGCGTTACGGCACGATAGTGCTCAGCGTGGTGCAGGCCCTCGGCATCAGCATCGGTCTGGAGAGCATGCGCGGCCCGGCGGGTGAGCTGGTTGTCCCCAATCCCGGCTGGGGGTTCAGGTTGATGACAGTGATCACGCTTACCGCCGGCACGGCCTTCATCATGTGGCTCGGTGAGCAGATGTCCGAGAAGGGGGTCGGCAACGGAATCTCTCTGATCATCTTTGCCGGAATAGTTGCGCGGATACCGACGGCCATACTCAATACGGGCCGCTTGATCAAGACGGGGCAAATTTCACTGTTCGTGATTCTGCTCGTTGTGGCGCTGATGTTCTTGGTAATAGCCGCCATCGTGTATGTGGAGCGAGGGCAGCGACGGTTGCCGATTCATTACGCGAAGCGGGTCGTCGGGCTTAAAACATATGGGGGCCAGACCTCGCACCTGCCGCTCAAGGTCAACATGGCCGGAGTTATTCCGCCGATTTTCGCATCCTCCATCATCATGTTCCCGGCCACGGTGGCGAACTTCATCAATGTTCCCTGGGTCCAGACAGTTGCCAAAAGCCTGACCCCAGGCAATTGGGCCTACGAAATCTTTTATGTTGCCTTTATTATCTTCTTCTGTTATTTCTATACGGCTGTTTCGTTTAATCCCGTCGATGTCGCGGAGAATGTTAAAAAGCACGGCGGATACATTCCCGGGATTCGTCCGGGCAAGGAAACATCCGACTATCTTGATCGGGTGTTGACAAAGCTCACCTTTGCCGGGGCGCTGTATATCTCGGCCGTATGCGTTCTCCCGTCTGTTCTTGTCGGCAAGTTCAATCTGCCGTTCTACTTTGGGGGTACCGCTCTTCTCATTGCCGTAGGCGTCGGCATGGACACGGCGGCGCAGATCGAATCCCATCTCATCACCCGAAGCTATGAGGGCTTCATGAAGGGTGTGCGGGTGCGGGGCAGGCGGTAATACTGGCGTGGAGTGTATTGCATGAATCTGGTGTTTCTCGGCCCGCCTGGTGCCGGTAAGGGCACGCAGGCGAACCTGTTAACTCGTGCATATGGGGTGCCGCAGATATCGACCGGCGAGATACTTCGTGCTGCTGTTGCGTCGAAAACCCCGATGGGGGTCAAGGCGAAAGAGTACATGGAGCAGGGGGCGCTTGTCCCTGACAGCGTAGTTGTCGGTATTGTGGAGGAACGGCTGGTCTCTCCTGATTGCGCGTCCGGCTTTATCCTTGATGGATTCCCCCGCACCGTGGCTCAGGCCGATGCGCTGAAGCAGGTGCTCGGTGCGTTGGGCAAGCAGATAGAGCATGTTGTCTCGTTTGAGGTCGACAAGGGAGTGTTGCTGGAGCGTATCGTCGGACGCAGGGTCTGTCGTGCGTGTGGCCGGGCGTTTCACGTCGCGTTTGACCCCCCCCGCGCCGAAGGTGTGTGCGATGCGTGCGGCGGTGAACTCTACCAGCGTGAGGACGACCGCGAAGACACCATGCGGCGCAGGCTTGAAGTATATGATGAGCAGACAGCGCCCCTGAAGTCGTATTACGAGGGCGAAATGCTCCTGCGCAAAGTAAACGCCCTGGAGCCGATCGAAGATGTGCAGCGCCAGATTGCGCTGCTGGTTGAGAGTAGTAACGGGTGATCATACTCAAGTCGCCCCGTGAAATTGAAAAAATGCGTGTGTCCGGCAGAATAGTCGCCGAAGTTCTTGGAATCCTCAAGGCACGCATCAGGCCGGGCATAACCACGCTGGAGCTCAACGAGCTTGCCGAGGCTGAAGCAAGGAGGCGTAAGGCACGGCCGGCGTTCAAGGGGTATAACGGGTTTCCTTATTCGCTCTGTTGTTCGGTTAACGAACAGGTCGTTCACGGTATGCCGAATAGCCGGGAATTGGTCGAGGGTGACATTATCAGCCTCGATTTTGGTGTTGTCGTGGACGGGTTTTATGGCGATGCAGCCATTACCGTTCCGGTGGGAAGCGTAAGGCCAGCGGTGCTCGACCTTCTTGCCGTAACCGAAGAGTCGCTCCAGCGCGCGGTTGAGGCGTCGGTGGTCGGCAACCGGCTTTCAGATATTTCACACGCAGTGCAAAGCTATGTTGAAGCACGAGGCTATTCAGTCGTGCGTGAATTTGTTGGGCACGGCATAGGTAAAAATCTTCACGAAGGCCCCCAGGTCCCCAACTTCGGAGAGCCGGGGCGCGGCGTGAAGCTCAAGGCCGGGATGGTGCTGGCCATTGAGCCGATGATCAACGAGAAGGGGCATCACGTTACAATTCTCAGTGACGGATGGACCGCAGTCACCTGTGACAAAGGTATGTCGGCTCATTTTGAGCACACAGTGGCTATTACGGAAAATGGTCCTGATATACTGAGCAAGTTATAGAACCAGCGAAGCACGTGAAAGGAAATGTCTATGAAAGTCAGGGCATCCGTAAAAAAAATTTGCGACAAGTGCAAAATCGTCAAGCGCAAAGGTGTTGTGCGCGTTATTTGTGAAACCCCGAAGCATTCCCAAAGACAGGGTTAAGAGACTAAGAGGAGGAGCTGGCATTGGCACGCATTGCAGGCATTGACCTACCGAGGAATAAGCGCATTGAGATAGCGCTCACGTACATTTTCGGAATCGGGCGCACGACCGCTCAGCGGATTTTGGCCGAGACCGGCGTTGGCGCCGACACGCGGACCGATAATCTTGCCGAGTCAGAAGTCGCCAAGATCAGGGACTATATCGACAAGAACCTCAAGGTGGAGGGTGATCTCCGCCGTGATGTGTCCATGGATATAAAGCGTCTTATGGATCTTGGATGCTATCGCGGGTTGCGCCATCGGAAAGGGCTTCCGGTGCGCGGCCAACGGACCAAGACCAATGCCCGTACGCGCAAAGGGCCTGCCAGAACTGTCGCAGGCAAGAAGAAATAGAACAAGGATTCTGGAGGAATAATGGCTAGCCCTTCTAAAAAAGTCGTTAGGAAAAAAAAGGAAAAGAAGAATATCCCCAACGGCGTTGCCCATATCCAGGCCACGTTTAACAATACGATCATAACCATCACTGATCCCGTGGGGAATGTCGTGGCATGGTCCTCGGCCGGCTCCAAAGGCTTCAAGGGGTCGCGCAAGAGCACCCCCTTTGCCGCTCAGATCGCGGCTGAGGAGTGTGCACGCAAGGCCCAGGAGCATGGCATGCGGAGCGTGGAAGTTTTCGTAAAGGGACCGGGTTCCGGTCGCGAGTCGGCTCTTCGCGCACTCCAGGCTGCCGGCTTCCACGTCAATTTCATACGGGACGTGACGCCGATTCCCCATAACGGCTGCCGTCCTCCCAAGCGCAGAAGAGTCTAACATTTCTCATTTATAGACACGAATAAGGAGGTCAGAGTTGGCTAGATATACAGGTCCTTCCTGCCGGCTGTGCAGAAGGGAGAACATGGAGTTGTTTCTGAAGGGTGAGCGGTGCTATACCGATAAGTGTGCCATCAAGCGGCGTAACTACCCGCCGGGACAGCATGGGCAGGGAAGGCCGAAGGTTTCCAACTACGGTGTTCAGCTGCGCGAGAAGCAGAAGGTGAGGAGGATATACGGCATCCTCGAGAAGCAGTTCCGGAGCTACTTCCAGGAGGCGGATCGCCTCAAGGGAGTTACCGGTGAGAATCTGCTCTCGCTCCTCGAGCGCCGCCTGGACAATGTGGTGTACCGGCTTGGTTTCGCCGCATCCCGGACCGAGGCCAGAATTCTCGTTCGACACAATCACTTCACGCTGAACGGCAAGAAGGCGAACATCCCTTCGATCCAGCTCCGTGCCGGCGATGTTATCGAACTCAAGGAAAAGAGCCGGAAGATCGCGTGTATCAACGAGTCTCTTGATGCGGTTGTGCGCAGGGGCATTCCCCAGTGGCTTGAGCTTGAGAAGGAAGCTTACAAGGGTGTCGTGAAGATTCTTCCCGTGCGTGAAGACATTACGATGCCGATCCAGGAGCAACTGATCGTCGAGCTCTATTCGAAGTAATGTTCGCATAACCCGTCACAGGGAGGATATACATGTATAGAAACTGGCGCGACCTGATCAGTCCGAAAAAACTTCAGGTTGAAAGCGAGACGCTTACCAATAAATACGGAAAATTTTATGCAGAACCGTTCGAGCGCGGATTCGGCACGACCCTCGGCAATTCGCTCCGCAGGGTATTGCTTTCCTCGCTCCAGGGCGCAGCTATCACCTCTGTAAGGATCAAGGGGGTACTTCACGAGTTTTCCTCCATCCCCGGTGTGACCGAGGATGTTACCAATATCATTCTCAACCTGAAGGGCGTAAGCCTCAAAATGTACGGCACCGAGCCCAAGACCGTACGGATCATTCATAAGGGCGACGGTATCATCACGGCAGGCGACATCATCACCGATCCCCAGGTTGAGATCCTGAATCCCGAGCACCACATCGCCACATGCTCCAAGGATGCGAATTTCGAAATGGAAATGGTGGTGAAGGTGGGCAAGGGCTATGTGCCCGCAGACCGGAACCGCGATGAGAAGGCCCCAGTTGGCACAATTCCTATCGACGCCCTGTTCTCGCCGATCCGCAAGGTTAACTTTACGGTTTCCAATGCCCGCGTCGGCCAGATGACCGATTATGACAAGCTTACGCTTGAGGTGTGGACCAACGGCAGCGTGATCCCGGAAGATGCGGTTGCCTTTGCCGCCAAGATCCTCAAGGAGCAGTTGAGCATCTTCATTAACTTCGACGAGGAAGCCGAACCGAGCGGCGAGGCTGAAGTTGGCGAAGGGGAAAGCCCCATCAACGAGAATCTCTATCGCTCGGTCGATGAACTCGAACTTTCCGTGCGCTCTGCCAACTGCCTCAAGAACGCCGGCATCAAGCTCATTGGTGAGCTTGTGTCCCGGACCGAGGCCGAGATGCTCAAGACACAGAACTTCGGCCGCAAGTCCCTGAACGA
The DNA here is from genome assembly GCA_001628815.1 of Geobacter anodireducens. Lineage (NCBI taxonomy): Bacteria > Pseudomonadati > Thermodesulfobacteriota > Desulfuromonadia > Geobacterales > Geobacteraceae > Geobacter > Geobacter anodireducens. The sequence continues at coordinate 2,917,550 of CP014963.1, read as the reverse complement.
GATCAAGGATATACTCGCTGAGATGGGCCTTACGCTTGGTATGAAACTGGAAGGGTTCCCCGATCCGGAAGTCATGCGCAGGCTGCGCGGCGAGCGCAAGGATGAAGAATAATTCGTACGGTTGCCGGAAGAAAGGAACATAGGTCATGCGTCACAATAAGGCGGGAAGAAGGCTGGGAAGAACGACGAGTCACCGTATCGCCATGTTCAGGAACATGGTGACCTCGCTCTTTGCCCATGAGCGGATCACTACGACTGATGCCAAGGCGAAGGAGCTGCGCTCCATAGCCGAGAAGATGATCACTCTCGGCAAAAGGGGCGATCTCCACGCGGTGCGTCAGGCAGCCTCATATATTCGTGACAAGAAGGTTGTCACCAAGCTTTTCTCCACAATCGCACCCCGTTACACGGAGCGCGAGGGAGGTTATACCCGTATCATCAAGCTGGGGATCAGACCCGGTGACTGCGCACCTCTTTCCGTAATCGAACTCGTTGAAGAACAGTTCGAAAAGAAGGTGAAGAAGAGCAAGCCTGCCGCGCCGGCTCAAGCTGTTTCCGCCAAGCCTGCAGTTGAGGAAACGGGCGAAATCGCCGCTGCGCAGCCCCAAGAGCCGGAAGTCGAAATCTCCGAAGTCAAGGACCCGGCAGAGGAGTGCGAAGCCAAGGCCGACTAAACCAGCACGGCAGTTGAGCATGCATCAGAGAGGCACGGTTTACCGTGCCTCTTTTTTTATCTGAACCAGTGCAACACCCTACACATACACGTCAATACGTTCACCTGCACTGCCGGCCACGGCTCCCGCTCCCCTGATGAGCGTGACGGCGGCACGCCCCTCCAGTTTTTGAGACTCCAGTACCGTATCCGCCACAAGTACGGATGATTCTGCTGCTCGCGCAACGGAAATGCCGGATGTTACGCTGCTGATCTCCACGTGTGCCCTCCTCTCCCGCGTCCGGCCACCGAGAGATGAACTCCACCGATAGTCGCCGGGCGTGTCCTTGCATGTCCGCCCTGATATCTCATCGGCGCCAGGCGCCAGGACTTGAGCCGTGGAATGATATGTTCCACGGAACGGCGTTTGCATCATCCCAAGGGAGCGATACAATAATGTTCCTGAATTTGAAGAGCCAAGGGGGGGCTATGAACTGCGGACGGATTCGTTCCCTGCTTCAGGGGGGTGAGGCCACGGCCGGCCCGGTGATATATTGGATGAGCAGGGATCAGCGCGCTGCCGACAACTGGGCGTTGATCCATGCTCAGGAGCTTGCGCTGGCCCGCAATGCGCCACTTGGGGTACTTTTCTGTCTCGTTCCCGGCTTTCTCGGCGCAACCGCACGCCAGTATCGGTTCATGCTCACAGGGTTGGAGCAGACACGGGCTGCGCTGAACCGGCTTGCTATTCCCTTTTTTCTCGTGACCGGCGACCCCGGGGTTGAGGTCGCGGGCTTCACGAGGCGGCACAGGGTGTCGCATCTGGTTGCCGACTTCGATCCGCTCCGTGTCAAGCGCGAGTGGAAACGGCAGGTGGCCGGGGAGATAGCGATCCCGTTCGACGAGGTGGATGCCCATAATATAGTCCCCTGCTGGATCGCATCGCAGCGTCAGGAATGGGGGGCCTACACCATCCGCCCCAAAATACGCCGACTGCTTCCCGATTTCATGGAGCCGTTTCCGCCTCTGCAACGTCACCCGTTCCCGTGGCAGGGAGCGCTCCCTTCGGACGCCCAGTGGCGGGAGGCCGTGGACGGGATGGTTCTTGACGAATCGGTGCCTGAGGTTAGATGGCTTGCGCCGGGAGAAGGGGCGGCGCAGACTGCCCTGGCCGGATTTCTTGAAAACGGGCTGGCGGGCTATGCCACCCGGCGCAATAACCCGGCAGTAATGGGGCAGTCGGGATTGTCCCCCTGGCTCCATTTCGGCCAGCTTTCCGCCCAGAGGGTCGCGCAGGCAACGTTTGCTGCCGCCGCGCCGACAGAATCGCGTGATGCCTTTCTTGAAGAATTGATCGTGCGTCGGGAGCTTGCCGACAATTTTTGCTATTTCAACGATGCCTACGACCGCTTCGACGGTTTTCCCGAGTGGGCACAACGGACCCTCAACCGACATCGGCACGATCCTCGCCCCCAGTGCTATGACCTTGACGTGCTGGAGCAGGGAAAGACCCACGATTCTCTCTGGAATGCAGCGCAACTCGAAATGGTACGCTGGGGCAGGATGCACGGCTACCTGAGAATGTACTGGGCAAAGAAACTGCTCGAGTGGGCCTCTTCGCCCGAAGATGCCCTCAGGATTGCCATTCAACTCAACGACCGCTATGAACTCGACGGCAGGGATCCCAACGGATACGCCGGCATTGCCTGGAGCATCGGCGGTGTCCATGATCGTCCCTGGGCAGAGAGACCCGTCTTCGGCATGATTCGCTCCATGAGCCGCGACGGTTGCCGGAGAAAGTTTGATACGGATGCCTACGGACGCCGCGTGATTGTTAGTCCCGTCACATGTGCGGAATTGGTCCCGAGTGAATAACGGCACGCACAAGCAAGTTATTGATGAACGTCCTGATTTCTGGTAAGAATATCCAGCCGGGACAGTTGGAATAACCAGTGATACCCAAGGGAACTCCGGGGTGTGCGGCCGCGGAGACGGGTGATCCTATGACGGAGTTGACGGAGTTCGTAGAGCGGCAGTCGCGTCAAGTGCTGATGGCGCTTGGCTACGTGCTCCTTATCCTTTTCGGCCTGATCGATCATTTGGCAGACGGGCTGGGGTTTGAGCCGTTCTATGCCATCCCCGCAGCCCTCGTGACCTGGTTCGGTACGCGAAGGGCCGGCGTTGCGGCCGCCTGCACCGGCGGAATCGTCTGGGGGCTGGCCAACGGCGTGTTCTCGGGCGAAGAGACGAATCTCGGCCCCACGCTGTGGACGCTTCTGTGGGAGTTCGGACTGCTGTTCTCGATCGTCTTTCTGGTCGACGCAATAAAAAGATCCCGCCGGTTCATGGCGGCAACGGCGCGGACCGATCCGCTGACCGGCCTTGCCACGCGCACCTGCTTCGAAGAGCTTGCCCGGAACGAGCTCGGTAGGACGAAACGGTACGGCCGCCCCTTCACTCTCATTGTCCTCAGGTTCGGCCCGCCCGATGGCGAACAGACGGTCGGACCGGGTTCTTTGCGGGATATCATGCCTGCGGCCGCTGAAGCCATCAGGCCGCAGCTTCGGGAAACCGACCTGTTTGCCCGGATCGACGAGTTTACCCTGGCGGCGCTGCTGCCCGAGACAGCCCATGATCCGTCAAAGGCTGTGGTCCAGAAGATGCTGGGCCTCCTTGCGGCGGTGCAGCGTGGCCGGCGGTGGCAGTTGCGGTTCGGCGTCGGTGCGGTAACGTATGAAACTGCGCCGGAGTCCACGGACGAGATGATGAGGCGCGGTGTGAAGCTCGCCGATTCCGCAAGCCGCGTTGGTGGCGGAGCCGTCAAGTATGAAACCTGCCGGGGGGCCGGCGCGGCGGCCGGATGACTGGCGGCCGGGAGGCGGTGCGCCTCCTGAGTGATGGCAGCGGTCAGCCCGCCGCCAGGCGACATCCGGTCGTGTTCCGCGGAAACGCGATGAAACCATGGAAAGGGGGGTACACATGCCTGACTTCGGAAATCCTTTTGCCGGACTGGCCAATGGCCGCAAACTGACCCGCGCGGAGCTCGTGCGGGCAATCCGCTTCATGATCGCAGCCGAGTACGAGGCGATCCAGCTCTACATGCAACTGGCCGAGTCCACGGACGACGAACTCGCCATTGCCGTTCTCAGGGATATCGCCGATGAGGAGCGGGTCCATGCCGGCGAGTTTCTGAAGCTGCTCTATCACCTGGCTCCCGATGAAGAGAAGTTCTACGCGGAAGGATTCGAGGAGGTCGAGGAACTCGCGGAAGAGGTGAAAAAGCGGGCCAAGACCAAGGGCGGGAAGTCGAAAAAGTCCTGACAACGGGCATTGTCTTCGTATTCAGCAGAACGCCCCGGAGCACTCCGGGGCGTTTTTTCGTTTGGCAGAGGAAGAGTTACCCCACCGATTTTCTAAATCGGCCAACCGCAAAAAGGAGCACGACCGAGCCCAGCAGCGCCAGCGCCGCAAGCTGCGGCCACAGGATGCCGAGCCCGATCCCCTTGAGGAAGATGCCCCGGATGATGACCAGGTAGTAGCGAAGCGGGTTCAGGTAGGTGGCATACTGGATGCTCGCGGGCATGTTTTCGATGGGAAACGCAAAGCCCGACAGGAGCATGGCCGGGAACGTGAACATGAACGAACTCATCATGGCCTGCTGCTGTGTCCGGCTGATGGTTGATATGAGCAGCCCGAATCCGAGGGTGCTCATCAGGAACAGGGCGGTTGAGCCGATGAGCAGCAGAATGCTGCCCCTGAGAGGAATTTTGAACCAGAAGAGCGCAATGCAGGTCACGATGGTGACGTTGATGTAGCCCACGATGGCGAACGGAACCAGCTTGCCCACAATGAATTCCCACCGCTGGATCGGCGTGACGATGATCTGCTCCATGGTGCCGATCTCCTTTTCGCGCACCACGGCCATGCTGGAGAGCACCATTGTGGTGATCAGGACCATGGAGGCGATGACCCCCGGCACGTAGTAGTTGCGGCTCTCCAGGTTGGCGTTGAACCAGGCCCGGCTTTCCAGTTCGATGCCCTTGGCTCCCATGGTCCTGCCACCCCTTCGCAGGGAATAGTCGGTCAGGATCTGATCGCTGAACCGTTCGGCAATGGTTACCGAATAGCTCACGACGATCCTGGCGGTGCTCGGGTCAGTGCCGTCGACAATAATCGGGAGCGTTGCGGTCCGTCCGGCGCGGATGTTTTCTTGGAATCCCCGATTTATCTGCACCGCGGCCCGAACTTTTCCCCGGTCCAGCAGATCGCGCAGTTCATCTCCCCGTTGCACCCGCTGCACGATGTCGAAGTAGCCGGAGCGTTCCAGGCGGGCAACGAGGTCGCGGCTCAGGGCACTGTTGTCCAGATCGTAAACCGCCGTGGCGATGTGCTTGACATCGGTGTTGACCGCGTAGCCGAAGAGGGTGATCTGGATCGCCGGGATAACGAGGATGATGAACCGCATCTTCGGGTCCCGCAGGATCTGTATTGCCTCTTTTATGAGCATGGTTTTCAAGCGATCGAACATGGCTAGCTCATTTTTTTGCGGAACTTCCGTACGGCCAGGGCGAAAATGAGCGTCCCGAACACGGCCAGGAAGAGGATGTCGCCGGCCAGCACCCTGATCCCGATCCCCTTCAGGTAGATTCCCCGCAGGATGGTGACGAAATAGCGTGCCGGGATGGCGTGGGTGATTGCCTGAAGGGGGATGGGCATGTTGGCGATGGGAAAGACGAAGCCCGACAGGAGAAAGGCGGGGAGCAGCGTTGCCACCATGGCGAATTGGCTGGCCGCGAACTGACTTTTGCCGACGATGCTGATGAAGACGCCAAGGGCCAGGGCCACCAGGAGGAAGAGGATGGACGTTGCCAGAAGCAGCGGCCGGTCTCCCCGCATGGGTACCTGGAAGATGAAGCGCCCCGCCAGGAGCGCCACCACGAGGTCGAAGAGGCCGATGCAGAAGTAGGGGACCAGTTTGCCGATGATGAGCTCCGCCCCGGTGAGGGGGGTGGAGATGAGTTGCTCCATGGTGCCGGTTTCCCACTCCCGCGCCACGGTGAGGGAGGTGAGGAGCGCGGCGATGACCATCATGATGACGGCGATGAGGCCGGGAACGATGGCGTTGCGGGACACCAGGTCGGCATTGAACCAGACCCGCGGTTCCGGGGCCAGCGGCGGGCGGGGCGGCTGATCGGCCGAGCGCCGGATCTGGGCGATGATGAGGGGCCGGCTGTACGTGCCGACGATGAATTCGGCATAGCCCAGGGCGGTGGTGGCGGTGTTGGAGTCGCTTCCGTCGACGATGGCCTGGACCCGGACCTGGCGGCCCGCCTGGAGATCCCCGGCAAAGCCGCGGGGGATGACGAGCGCCATGAGGGCGTCGCGTCGGTCGATGGCCCGTTCGATCTCCCGGTAGTCACCGGCGTATCCCTTGAGCGAGAAATAGTGCGAACCGCTGAACCGGCTCACCAGGTCGCGGCTGGCGGGCGTGGCGCTCTGATCCCAGACCACGAGGGGCACGTTGTCCACGTCGAGGGTCAGGGCGTAGCCGAAGAGAAAGAGCAGCATCATCGGGATGGCGATTCCCATGATGAGGCTCCGGATGTCCCGGAAGACGTGAATGAACTCCTTCCGGGCAACCGCTGTAATCCGCTGCAGCTTCATCGGCTGAACTCCCGCAGGGCGCCTTGTTCCCGATCGCGTGCTTCAATGAGGGATACGAAAACGTCTTCCAGCGAAGGAATGATCTTTTCGATGCGGTCAGCGGTGATTCCCCGGGCCGCGAGAACCCCTGCGATGGCCGGGACCGTTGCCACGGCGTCTTCCGTTACCACATGGAGCCCCCGGCCGAAGAGGGCGGCGTGCTTTACCCCGGGAATCGCCTCGATCTCTTCCATCAGTTCCTGGGGGCGGTCGCAGGCTACCTCCACGATTTCCTCAACCATCCGCTCGGTCTTCAACTCTTCCGGCGTGCCGAGGGCGATGAGCTCTCCCCGGTAGATGAGGGCGAGGCGGTCGCAGTACTCGGCCTCATCCATGTAGTGGGTAGTGACGAAGACCGTGACCCCCGCGCCGGCCAGGCGGTAGATCAGGTCCCAGAACGCGCGGCGGCTGATGGGGTCGACGCCGGAGGTGGGTTCGTCGAGAAAGACGATGGGGGGCTCGTGGAGGATGGCGCAACCCAGCGACAGGCGCTGCTTCCAGCCGCCGGAGAGAATGGCGGTGCGGCTGCGGCGGTGCTCGGCGAGCCCTGCCATGCCGATCACCCACTCCTTCCGCTCCTGCCGCCGCTCGTCCGGAATTCTGTAGATGCCGGCGTAAAAGTCGATGTTCTCCTCCACGGTCAGGTCCTCGTAAAGGGAAAACTTCTGGCTCATGTAACCGATGTTTTTTTTGATCTCCTCGGCCTGATGGACGATGTCGAACCCGGCCACGGTGCCGCTGCCCGAGCTCGGCGGCAGGATGCCGCAGAGCATCCGGATGGTGGTCGACTTGCCGGCCCCGTTGGGGCCCAGGAAACCGAAGATTTCTCCCCGCCGCACATCGAGCGATATCCGGTTCACGGCGATGAAGTCGCCGAAGCGGCGCTCCAGGTCCCGCAGGGTGACGGCGAATTCGGGCGCGGTCATGGCGCACCGTCCCGGGCGGAGAGGACCGACACGAAGACGTCCTCCAGGCTTGGTTCGATGGGGCGCAGGCCCCTGAGGGGAAGCCCTTCCCGGGCCATGAGCGCCTCGACGGCGGAGCGAGTCCGATCCGGCGCCTCGGTCACCACGTGGACCCGGTCGCCGAAGAGCCCCACGGACGTGGTCCCGTCGAGTCCGCTGCGAAGGATGCGCGCTGCCTGCCGGGCGGCATCGGTGCGCACTTCGAGGATCGTTCCCCGCATCAGGCCCTTGAGCCGGTCAGGGGCGTCACAGGCCAAAAGCCGCCCCTTGTGGATCAGGCCGACCCGGTTGCAGCGCTCCGCCTCGTCCAGGTAGGCCGTGGTCACGAAGATGGTCACCCCTTCCCGCAGGAGCTGGTAGAGGATGCGCCAGAAATCCCGGCGGGAAACCGGATCGACGCCGTTGGTGGGCTCGTCAAGGAAGAGGATCCGGGGGGTGTGGATCAGGGCGCAGGCGAGCCCCAACTTCTGCTTCATTCCGCCGGAGAGGTTGCCCGCCTGGCGGCGCCGGAATGGGGTCAGGTTGCTGAAGGCGAGCAGCCGGTCGATTGTTTCGTCGCGTCCCCGGCGGGGGATGCCGTAGATGTCGGCATAGAAGTGGATGTTCTCCAGCACCGTGAGGTCGGGGTAGAGGCCGAACCGCTGGCTCATGTAGCCGATTTCGGCTTTGATCGCCTCGGCCTCGCGCACCGTGTCCCGGCCAAGCACCCGGGCCCGGCCTTCGGTTGGGTCCATGATGCCGCAGAGCATCCGCATGGTGGTGGTTTTCCCGGCCCCGTCGGAGCCCACGAGCCCGAAGAGTTCGCCCGGGGCGATGGTGAGGGTGAGGCCATCCACGGCGGTGAGCTCGCCAAAGCGTTTGGTCAGGTTTTCGGTGTCGATGGCATGCATGGGGCAGGTATCCGGCGCTTTCCGGTCATGGGCTCCCGGTGATGATCTCCGCATCGGCCGGCATCCCCGGCTTGAGCTCCCGGTTCGGGTTCGGGATGGCGATCTTGATGCGGTAGACGAGCTTGACCCGTTCCTTGTCGGTTTGAACGTTCTTGGGGGTGAACTCGGCCTCGGGCGAGATGAAGGTGATGGTCCCCTCGTAGCGCCGATCGGGCCAGGTATCGTTTCTGATCCGCGCCTTCTGCCCCACCTTGATCCGACCCAGGTCGGTCTCCGGGATGTAGGCCCGCAGCCAGGTGTTCGCCAGGTCGCCGATCGTGACGATGGGGGTGCCTGCCGCCACCTGTTCCCCCGGCTCCACGTGCTTCGAGAGAACCAGCCCGCTCAGGGGGGCGGCCAGGGTGGCGTGGGAGAGGCGGGTGCGTGCCAGGTCAAGGGACTCGCGCGCCTGGTTGAAGCGGGCGCGGGCGGCATCGATCTGTTCGCGGCGGGGTCCCCGGTGCATGAGCTCCTGCCGGGCCCGGACCTCGTGCAACTGTGCCTGGGACGCGTCGCGGGCAGCCTTTGCCGCATCGAAATCGCGCCGGGAGATCACCTCGCGCCCGAAGAGCGCCTCCTGACGGGCAAAGTCGGCCTCCAGTCGGTCGGCATCGGCCTGGGCCCGCTTGACGGCTGCGTCAGCCTGGGCGATTTCCTCCCGCCGGAAGCCGGTTTCCAGTTCGCGCAACTGGGCCGCCAGCGCCTCTGCCTGCCGTTCCTCCCGGGCCACTTCAAGGCGCAGTTCATCGTCGTCCAGCCGCGCTACCACCTGGCCCGTCCCGACCATCACGCCTTCATCCACCAGGCGTTCGCGCACCGTGCCCGGTATCTTGAAGCCCAGTTCCACATCGGTGACCTCGATGTTGCCCGAAACCCTGACGATGTCATCCACAGTGCCGTTGCGGCGCAGGAGCAGGGCGGCAATCACGGCCGCCGCCAGGAGAACCGCCGCGGCAATGAGTAGAGTCCTCTTCATGCACAACCCTCCGGAATCTTCAGAAGCTCTTCCCTATTCTGGCACGATGAACGGTGATGTAAAGACGTAATGACAGGGCGGTGCGATAATGCAATTGGAACACTTTATGCTGGATAGATGGAGAGCAGGGGCGCATGTGGATGGATAAAACGAGATAAGGTGGTGATTTTAGTGCGAAGTATCCTTATATGCGACGATGAGCCGATTATCAGGATGAGCTTAAAAAATAAGCTCACTGAGCTTGGCTTCGATGAGATCCTGGAGTGCGGGGATGGCGAGCAGGCCGTTCGGATGGCATTGGCGAAACTTCCCGACGTCATTATTCTCGACGTGTCGATGCCGAAGAAAGACGGCATCGCGGCGGCCCGCCAGATCCGGCAGAGCCTGACGGTGCCCATTATCCTGCTGACGGCCTGCTATGACGCAGACACGGTCGCGCGGGCCAGGGAATGCGGCATCGGCGGCTTCCTGGCCAAGCCGTTCCGGGAGCAGGATCTCTGGCCGGCCATCGAGCTGGCCTGTGCCCATGCCGAAGCGGTGGAACTCCTCAAGGAGCAGATCGAGGATCTGAAGGAAGCCCTTGAAAACCGGAAGATCGTTGAAAAAGCCAAGGGGATCCTGATGCAGAAGCAGGGGCTCACGGAGCCCGAAGCGTTCCGCAAGATGCAGAAGCTGGCCATGGACAAGCGCAAGAGCATGCGCCGGATTGCCGAGGCGATTCTGCTGGCCGAAGCGTAACGGCGGGAACGGATGCTGGTGAGGGGGCACCCGATGGGCGCCCCTTTTCTTGAAAAGTTGGAGTGCCGTCAGCGCCCCAGCGGTTGTGAGGTTGTGGGAAGTATAGGCTGAGTGCCGCAATGGCGTTGCGTAACTATTTTGTCTTGCGGTTTGACGATGTAGTGTAATGGTGGCAATTGTCGTTGTTATCGGGTTGCAGCATAGTGGTGGCGTGTGTGAAGGAAAGGTTTGGCGCCATGTCTTTGAGAATAGAAAAGAAGCCGGGAGTCTTGCACTCGATCATTGAAGCGGAGCTGCCAGCGTATCGACAGCCAAAGGGCATGTGACGTGGAATATCGCTACGATTTCCTGGCCGGGCTGCAACGCTTACGACTGCGCGCCAAGGCGCTGTGGGGTGCTGGTTCCTATGCTGCTATTGAAGCCACTCCGGTCGATCCGTCAGTTGCTCGTTTCACCAGGCGGCACGATATGTTGCCTCTCCGGAAGGAACAGATCGCCGAATGTGGTGATGACGACGTTTTCGATAAGATTGTTGATCAATTAGGCAGTGGGGAGGACCCTCAGTCCTCGGGCAGGGTGAAGTAGAAGGTCGCCCCGCCGTTGACTTCGCCCTCGGCCCAGACCCGGCCGCCATGCCGCTTGATGATCCGCTGGACCGTTGCCAGGCCGATGCCGGTGCCGGGGAACTCGCCGCCGTGCAACCGCTGGAAGGGGCGGAACAGCTTGTTCCCGTAGGCCATGTCGAAGCCGGCGCCGTTGTCCCTGACAAAGAAGATCGTCTCCCCATCGGCGGCGGTGCTGCCGACCTCGATTCGTGCCCGGGGAGTTCTGGCGGTGTACTTCAGGGCGTTGCCCATCAGGTTGAGCAGGACCTGCCGGATCAGGGTGCGGTCGGCCTGTGCCGTGAGATCGCCCGCAATGACCCAGTCAACGGCGCGGTAGGGCTCGGCCTCCTGGAGCATCGATGCGACCGCCGCCGCCTTTTTGCTCAGGTTGACGGTGTCTTTGCGCAAATCGACCCGACCGACCCTCGAAAGCTCCAGCAGGTCGTCGATCAGTTGTCCCATCTTGCCGCTGGCCGTGCAGATGCGCTCGAGGTAGTAACGGGCCTCCACCGGAATCTGATCGTCGTAGTCCTCGATAACCAGGGTGCTGTAGCTGTTGATATGCCGCAGGGGCGCCCGCAGGTCATGGGAAACCGAATAGCTGAAGGCCTCCTGCTCCCGGATGGCCTCTTCCAACTGGGCGGTCCGCTCCATGACGCGTCTGTCGAGTTCCCGGTTGAGCTTGCCGATGGTTTCCTCTGTCTGCTTGCGGTCGGTGATGTCCTGGTGGGTGCCGATGAGGCGCAGGGCTTTTCCCCGGCCGTCCCTGTTCACGGCCGATCCCCGGCCGAGAATCCAGCGCCAACTGCCGTCCTTGGCCTTCATGCGGAATTCGGCCTGGAAGTACTGGGTTCTCCCCTCGAAACAATCCATGTTGATCCTGATGGCCCGTTCCCGGTCTTCCGGGTGCAGGAGCTCGATCCACGCTTGGGCGGAGGGGGGGAAGTCCTCAGGCTCATACCCGAGGATCCGGTAGTAGGATGGGCTGAAGTAGCCGCTATCCGACGCGATGTTCCAGTCCCAGATGCCGTCGGAGGTTGCCTCCATGGCAAGTCGGAATCGCTCCTCGCTTTTCCGGAGAGCCTCTTCGGTCTGCCTGCGTTCGCTGATGTCCCGGATAAAGGCGTGGAAACAGCGCGAAGCGGGTTGAAACGTCGTGCTGACCTCAACGTCGATGACCGCGCCGTCTTTGCGGCGGTGGCGGACTTCGAAGCGCTCGGAGCCTTGTTCGATGATGTTCCGGATATGCTCCTGCGTTTCCTCCACGCTCTCGGTGGCATCGATGTCGTGGATGGACATGGCCAGCAATTCTTCCCGGCTGTACCCCAGGATGCGGCAGCATGCGTCGTTGACTTCCACGATACTGCCGTGAAGGTCCACGACCCAGAAGCCGTCCATGGACGTGCTCTTCATGATCCGGTAGCGCTCCGCGTACTCCTGTAACTGCAGCCGGACGTCCATGAGGTCGGTGATGTCGTGCAGATAACAGATCACCTGGCCGCAGGCCGAGCCGGCGACCTCGACCAGTCGTCGGCTCCCGTCCTTCCTGGTTATGATTTCCCGCCGCACTGCCGGGAATCCGGCTGCCCGGTCAGCGTCGAACAGGACCCGGGCCCTTTCGTGCTCTGAGCCGAACAGGGTGCGGAACCACACCTCAAGGGATGGGAGCTCGTCTCGCCGATAGCCGGTGAGGACTTCTGTCCCGCGATTACAGAACACCCGTTCGTCCTCGATCAAAACAGCGGCCGCCGGCATGCATTCCACAATTGTCGTAAGGATATCCAGATCGATTAAATCACGTGACGGGGGGGCTGTGTTCATTTGGTCACCGGGGTGCAATGTTGGTGGGGCGGTGTTGATGGGAAGTCTATTTTATTTGTTTAGTATATCCAGTGTAAATTAGTTTTTTGTTGCCGCAGGGCAGCCTCCCTGCCTTGGATGGCGGTTTCACATCAAGGGCGGGGCACAGGATGGTTGTCCGGAATGGAAAGCCAAGCATGTGCGGTGCCTTGAATAAAAAGGCGCGTCCCACTGCGGGACGCGCCCCGGTGCTGAAACGGTGGCGCTGCTACCAGTTTTCCCCGAGCAGTTCGAAGTGTGCCTTGGGGTGGGCGCAGGCGGGGCACAGATCGGGCGCCCCGGCGGCGGTGTGGAGATAGCCGCAGTTGCGGCAGCGCCAGACTACTTCGCCGTCGCGGGTGAAGACCCGGTTGTTCTCGACATTGGCGAGCAGGTCGCGATAGCGCTTCTCGTGCTGCTTCTCCGCCACGGAAATGGCCCGCCAGACCGCCGCGATCGCCGGAAATCCCTCTTCCTGGGCCACCTGGGCGAACGCCGGGTAGAGGTCGGAATGCTCTTCATGCTCGCCCATGGCCGCGGCCAGCAGGTTTTCGGCGGTGGTGCCTATCTTGCCGGCGGGGAAACAGGCGGTAATCTCCAGGTCTCCCCCCTCCAGGAACGAGAAGAACCGCTTGGCGTGCTCTTTCTCCTGGTTGGCGGTTTCCTCGAATATGTCGGCGATCTGCACGTATCCTTCCTTGCGGGCTGCGGCGGCAAAGTAGGTGTAGCGGTTGCGGGCCTGGCTTTCGCCGGCAAATGATTTCAACAGGTTCTGCTCTGTTTTGGTACCTTTCAGTGTCATGTACAGCTCTCCTTTCCAGCGGTGGTTGAGATATGTTCTATACCAGAATCGATCCGGCAGCGCAGCGTGGGCCGCTGGCCGCCTTCATTCGTGCGGGCATGCACGGCAAGAGGCTGGGCGGATAGGCCGGGCAGCCAGCGGCCGCCCCTGTGCGTGCTTCTCGCGCGCGTCCCTCCACGGGTCTTGCTCCGTCTCCGGTGACGGCCGACGGGAACCGCTCACAGCCTGGGGCGCGGCGTTGCGTCGGTGCTGGCCGGCATGATCGGATAAACGACTTTCGGCTGCTTGCCGGTGAGGCTGCAGAGGAAGGCGGCGATGGCCTCGGTTTCATCGTCGTTCAGTTTGATGCCGAACTGGGCCGAGCCCATGACCGCCACCGCCTCTTTCAGGCTCCAGACGACCCCGGAGTGGAAGTAGGGGTAGGTGATGGCCACATTGCGCAGGGACGGGGCCCGGAACACGTACTCGTCCCTGGCGGTGTTGGTGACCGCGAACCTGCCCTTGTCGGCGAGGGGCAGAATGTTTTCGGCCGGCTTTTCCACGACGCCGAACGGGAAATAGCCGGTTCCGCCCAGGTTGACGCCTCCGTGGCAGGCGACGCATCCCCTGTCGATGAAGAGCTTGAGGCCGGCGGCCTGTTTTCCGTCAAGGGCCTTTTTCTTCCCTTTGAGATACTGGTCGAAGGGGGAGTCCGGCGTGGTCAGGGTTGCCTCGAACACCTCAATGGCCTTTGCCATGTTGTCAAAGGTCACCGGGTCCTTTTCTCCCGGGAATGCCTTTTTGAACAGGCCGACATAGTCGGGGATGCTGTTCAGCGTCTTCACCACCTGCTCAGGCGTGTTGTTCATCTCGACCGAGGCCTGCACCGGGCCTTTTGCCTGCTCTGCCAAGTCCTTGGCCCTGCCGTCCCAGAACTGGGCGGTATTGAAGACCGAGTTGAAAACCGTCGGCGCATTGCGCGGCCCTTTTTGCCACCCGTGACCGGTGGACGTTGCCTGGAGGTCGCCGCCGCCCAGGCCCACGTTGTGACAGGTGTTGCAACTGATGAGGTGGGATGCGGACAGCCGCGGGTCGAAATAGAGCATCTTGCCGAGTTCCACCTTGACCGGCGACGCCGGGTTGCCCTTCAGGGCGGGCGCCTTGGCCGGGACCGGCTTGAAGAGGCCCCGGGCGCGCTGCTGCAGTTCATCGGCGGCGAATGCCTGGCTGGTTGCGACTGCACAGAGGACGGCAAGCGATACGGACAATTGTTTCATGAATGGTATCCCTCCTGGTTCTTGTAGGTGGTCGTGCCGGCAATGATGCGCGGAACCCGATGCCGTTCGGCCGGGACGTTCATGGTGCGGTCATCGTGGCAGCGAACAGGGTAAATACTCGGTAAATACTTCAGCCACACCAGCCCGGGGCATCAGCCGGCAGTTACTTCGCTCAACGGGATGCCCAGGGCGTCGGCCACCCCCTTGCCATAGGCCTGGTCGGCCTTGAGGCAATTCCCGATGTGGCGAAGAAGGATCTCCCGCGGCGCGTCACCGATGGCGCGGGCCGTGTTGGCAAACAGGAGCCGCTTCTTCTCGTCGGTCATGAGGCGGAAGAGGGCGCCGGGCTGGGAGTAGTAATCCTCGTCAGCGCGATGGTTCCAGTGGTCTGCGGCCCCTTCCAGCGAGAGGGGGGGCTCCCCGAAATCGGGCTGCTCCTGCCACTCGCCGTAGCTGTTGGGTTCGTAGCCGAGGGTGCTGCCATGGTTACCGTCAACCCGCATGGCGCCGTCCCGGTGATAGCTGTGGAAGGGGCAGCGGGCCCTGTTGACCGGGATCAGGTGGTGGTTGACGCCGAGGCGGTAGCGCTGGGCGTCGCCGTAGGAGAAGAGTCGCCCCTGGAGCATCTTGTCGGGAGAAAAGCCGATGCCGGGCACCACGTTGGCCGGATTGAAGGCCGATTGCTCCACCTCGGCGAAGTAGTTTTCCGGGTTCCGGTTCAGCTCCAGCACTCCTACTTCCTGCAGCGGGTAATCCTTGTGGGGCCAGACCTTGGTCAGGTCGAAGGGGTGGTAGGGGCAGGAGGACGCTTCCTTTTCGGGCATGATCTGCACGAACATGGTCCAGCGGGGGAAGTCTCCCTGTTCGATGCTCTCGTAGAGATCCCGCTGGTGGCTCTCGCGATCCTTGCCGATGAGGGCCTCTGCCTCCTCGTCGCTCAGATTCCGGATTCCCTGCTGGGTCTTCAGGTGGAACTTGACCCAGTAGCGTTCATTCCGGGCATTGATGAAGCTGAAGGTGTGGCTGCCGAAACCGTGCATGTGGCGGTAAGTGGCGGGGATGCCCCGGTCGCTCATGACGATGGTGACCTGGTGCAGGGCCTCGGGCAGCGAGGTCCAGAAATCCCAGTTGTTGCGGGCGCTGCGCAGGTTGGTGCGGGGGTCGCGCTTGACGGCGTGGTTCAGGTCGGGAAACTTGAGCGGGTCGCGCAGGAAGAAAACCGGGGTGTTGTTCCCCACCAGGTCCCAGTTTCCCTCCTCGGTGTAGAACTTGATGGCAAAGCCCCGGATGTCCCGCTCGGCGTCGGCGGCGCCCCGTTCACCGGCCACGGTGGAAAAACGGACGAAGAGCTCAGTTTTCTTGCCCACCGCCGAGAAAACGTTCGCCTTTGTGTAGCCGGTGATGTCGCGGGTAACGGTGAACGTGCCGTAGGCGCCGGAACCCTTGGCATGCATGCGGCGCTCGGGGATCACTTCCCGGTCGAAGTGGGCCAGCTTCTCCAGGAACCACACATCCTGGAGAAGCACCGGACCCCGGGGCCCGGCGGTCATGATGTTCTGGTTGTCCACAACGGGGGCGCCGGCATTGGTTGTGAGACGTTTCTTTGCCATCGTTCCTCTCCTTTGCGTATGAGGTATGCGGCCGTCCCGGCCGCACCTGCCGTCGGGCAGCAGCAAATGTTCAGGCGTTTCCCGCTCCCGGTCGGGCAGGCATGTCAGGCTAGAATTATGGCCATGTCAGACAGGAATAATTGCTAGCAGGAGCGTGGAATTTTTTACGACGTTTTTTCAGATACGAGGCACTTGTTGCAAACGCCGTATATCACAACGTTTTTGTTGTCGATCCGCCCCCAGGACCTGGTTTCTTCGGGCAGGGGCGCCTCGTCGATGTGGTGCCACTGGAAATCGATGATTTCCTTGCACCTGCTGCAGATCAGGTGATGATGCCGCATGCGTTTCGTCTCGAATCGCGACTGGCTTTCGACCGTTTCGACTCTGTTGATGATGCCATGGTGTGCAAAGACCGCCAGGGTCCGGTAGACCGTATCGAGCGAGAGGGAGGGGTTGCCCCTGCGCAACCGTTGGTGGAGCGTCTCCGCCGACGGGTGGTCGGTTGAGGTGGCCAGTTCACGGTAGATCTCCAGGCGCTGATGGGTGAGCCGCAACCCGGCATCCCTGCACGCCTTTTCAAAGGCATGCTCTTGTTCCGCTGTGAATGTGATTTTTTTCGGCATGACACGTGACCGTTTGCTTGTTGACTAATTATTCCATATAAGAAAAATACCTAACAAGTAGGGGTGAGTCAAGCCCTGGAGGGATTTTCCCCAAAAACGGCATTTCCCGGGTTTATGCGTGGTCCCGCTCGCATGACATGAACATGGTTCTTCGTGCCGGGCTGCACGCACGAAGAGCCGGAACATGTGTTGCCCCGGCCCTTCGCATGATTCCTCGTTCTTTATCCGTTCCGGTCAGCGCCCCCAGGTGCCTCCCCAACTGTGGGGGTTGCTGCCGTGGCAGTCGGTGCAGTAAACGGTCTGTCCGCTCACACCTTTTGCAATGGTCGCCTTGACCTTGGCATTGGTGCTGGTGTGACAGAGGTAGCAGGCCGACAATGTGCTGGCGTATGAACGCCACCCCGAGTGGATGTTGATGACGTCGCTGCCGTGGCAACGACTACAGGTGCTGACATTGTGTTGGACGTTGTCGTGGACGGAGGATGTGTGACAGGCTTGACAGTCCCGCTGGACCTGAACGGTATATTGCCCCGAGTTGTCCGCCGTCATGGTGTGGCAGGCGAGGCACTGCTTACCCTTTTTCGTGATCAGGTCGTGGTGTCGGTTGACGTTGTTGGTGGAGGTATGGCATTTCGCGCAATCAGTGAACGCAAGGTTTAGATTCAGTGATGGCCGCGAACCGCCCCAGGTACTCCAACTGTCACCCGAAGTGCCCCACCCCATGGCGTTCCCCGCCCAGCATGCCAAGGCGATGAACAGAATCCCCGCCGCAACCGGATTCGTTTTGTTGGAATGTCTGCGCATATGCCCTCCTGTGAAAGACTTTATTGAGATTATTTTATGTGGAGTGATTCTATAAAAATGAAATAGGTAGGGCAATGCAAAAATTACGCATCAGTACCTAGTTGGCGTTATTGGATAATGCGGGCCGGGTGGTGCTACTCACTGGAAAAGAGCGGCCCGGGGGACGCAAGATTGACATTTCACTCACCTTTTTGTTACCACATGAGCAACTGGTTTCCGGTGGAGGATGGCGTGTCGGATCATTATTTCAGCAGGCGGGGATTCCTCAGGGCATCACTGCTGGGGGTGCTCTGCCTCAGGGGCATAGGGTCTGCCCTGGCCACGGAATTTCTGGAAGAGAGCTACCCTGTCGGCAGGCTCTCCCTGCGCAACATTCATACGGGCGAGCACCTGTCGGTAACCTATCGGACCCCGGACGGCGAGGTGGACCTGGATGCCCTCAACGCCATCAACTGGCTGCTTCGCTGCCACTTCACCAACCAGCACACCGAAATGGACCTGGCGGTGATCGAGTACCTGAACATGGTCGACAAGGAGTTGGGGGGCGGCAGGGAGTTCCGCATCATCTCCGGCTACCGGTCCCCCGAATACAACCGGATCCTCAGCGAGCGCAATGGCGCGGTGGCAAAGCAGAGCCTTCACATGGAGGGAAAGGCCATCGACATCGCCGTGCCCGGGGTCAACCTGGCGGTCCTGCGTGACTTGGCCGTGGGCGTCCGGTGCGGAGGGGTCGGCTACTATCCGCGCTCAGGCTTTGTCCACCTGGATTCGGGGCGCTTCCGCACCTGGTAGCCCTTTCGCCGCCGCACCAGGTGCTGCATAAAAAAACGAGCGAATTTGTCCTGCGATGCTGGTTGTCCGGCAGCAGTCCTTGCTGCACTCATCCCATAAATCGGCAGGTTGGCGATTGGCGCGTGGGGTGCAAGGGCGCATTTGAACAACCAGCGAGCAGGATGGAAGTAGCCGCGGCAACGACGCCGCCATTCCGGAGAATGGCGGCGTTTCCTTTTGTAAGAAACATCAGAGGTCGCCATGGCCAGACCCGACTATTGCGACGCAACCGGCTGCGAAATCCACGAAAAAGGTGCTTCGGGATTCTGCAGGGAGTCGGAACCGGAAGACAGGGTCAATGCCATCAATTCTCAGGTGAGCGTCCTCTACGACTTCTGCCAGTACGAACTGGCGCGCCGCGGTCAGGGGACCGTCTTCACGGTCTCCTGCTTCACCACCATATCCACCACCGGCAGGGGCGGCACGCTCTTGAGGCCGTAGATCTGCTCCAGGTTGATATCACTGGGCACCGCTCCGAGCAGGGCCTCGGCCACCTTCTGGTCCGCCTGGCGGAAGCGGAGCTTCGCCTCCACGGTGATCCGGCCGACCCCCTCGGGCACCTGGATGCCGTAGTGGACATCCTTCCACCCCCTGGGCGGAATGGTCTCGTGCTTGGAGAAGGCCGTCACCACCCAGGGGTCGATGGCGAAGTGGAAGTCATTTCCCATGCCGTCCGAGGTGAAGGAACGCGCCTCGGCCGGCAGGCTCCCGTCGGGGTTGAGGGTGCCGCTGGTCATGAGAACCGTTCCCCGTTCGTCCCTGGCCGTGACCTCCAGCCACATCTGCCGCACGTTGGTGAGGGAGGTGGGCAGGTTGTGGCCGGCACGGATGTTTTTCACCCGTACCATCAGCTCGGCGAGCCTGCCGTTCCGATAGACCGGGGTAACCTCAAGGTCGGCGGCCATCTTCAGGCGCTGGACCGCCATTTCGTACTGCCGCATGAGGTTTTTGGCCAGGTCCTCGTCCCCGGCCTTTTTCGCGGCTCCGGCAGCCAGGTAGGTCAGCAGGAAGTTGGCGCCGTTGAAATAGTGGCGGTACTCCTTGCGGTCGGGGATCACGAGCTGATCGGCGGAGCGCTTGAAGGTGTCGAGGTCGACCATGTGGCAGTCCTGGCAGAGGATCGACTTCTGGGCATAGGGGCCGTGTTTCCACTCCAGGTAGGTTGCCTCGATGGGGAAGTGGGCGTCGTAGTGGTAGACCTGGTGGCAGGAGGCGCAGAGGTCGGCCCGCAGGTGGAGGTCGGACTCCTCGCACTGGTGGAACCCGCCGCCGCACTCCGACGAGGGCTTGAAGGGGCCGCGCTTGACCAGGACCTGTCCGTTGGCCGTTTCCACGCCGGGGGTCAGGATGAAGGAGCCGTTCTCGGGCTCGTGGGACGGGGTCTGCCAGTGGGTCACGCCGCTGATGGAGTGGCAGACGTCGCAGGAGACGCCCGCCATGGCCATGGAGGAAAGTCCCTGGAAGCCGGGCCCCTTGATCTCGCCGGTGACCATGCCGACGGGGGAATGACAGCCTTCGCACTGGCGGGAGATGCCGTGGCCCACGGCCTTCACGGCCTTGTTCAGCTCACCCTGATAAATAGGATCCCTGAAGGCGAGGCTGTGGACCGATCCGTTCCATTCGTTGAACTGCTGCTCATGGCAGGAACCGCAGACCTCCGGCGCGTTGAACGGCACCGTCGACTTGTTCCATTTGATGAGTGAAGGGTAGTAGGGGTAGAACTCCTTGTCCACGTCGAAGACCGGCGAGCGGGCCTGGACCGCTCCGGCCGCCGACAACAGTGCCGCGACAACGGCCAGGAGTACGAGCAGGGTGGAACGTTGCTTCATTGTTTCCTCCTTGAATCAAAATGCCTGAGTGGTTTCGCACCGTTGGTTAGGGCGCACTAATAGGTGTACCAGTTCGGGAAGGAACCGTCAAGCTGCAAGCAACAAAATTCCGTTTTTGCTCTAAGGTGCCGGCTAAAGCGGAGTTAGCCGGTGCCAGGCTGATGTCGTGGGGCGCAAGCCATTCGCTTTCGCCAGCCAGGGAGCACGGGGGAGGCTGCCGCGGCACGATGTGGTGCGGCGCAGGTTAAATAATAGGCATATTTAGTGTAGATAAAAATATATGCCTACATTTTAAGCACACTATGCTTGATTAGGTCTTTCTGTTTCTGCTATAGTGCTCCGTCTGTTTAACGTAAGGACAGTGCCCCCGCCTTCACGGCTGAGCCCTTGACGGGCCGGAGGATATGCATGCTCGCCATTTCCTGCATCAAACAAGTTCCGGATACCACCCAGGTCCAGATCGATCCGGTAACCAACACCCTCGTGCGGGAGGGTATCCCGTTCATCGTCAACCCCTATGACACCCACGCCCTGGAAGAGGGGCTGCGGATCAAGGACCGCTACGGCTTCACGTCTGTGGCGCTCTCCATGGGACCGCCCAATGCCGAAGCCGCCCTCAAGAAGGCGCTGGCCATGGGCGCCGATGAGGCGATCCTCTGCTCCGACCGCTGCTTCGGCGGCGCCGACACCCTCTCCACCAGCAACGTACTGGCCGCCGCCATCAAGCGGATCGCCGAGGAGGCCGGCGACGAGATCGGCATCGTCTTCTGCGGCAAGCAGACCATTGACGGCGATACCGCCCAGGTGGGGCCGGGCATTGCCGTTCGCCTCGGGTTCAGCCAGCTCACGCTGGTGGACCGGATCGAACACCTGGACGCGGCGGCCCGCACGATCAGGGTCCGGCGCAAGCTGGAGGGGCGCTACGAGGTGGTGGAGGCGCCGCTGCCGGTCATGATCACCGTGGTGCGCGAGCTGAACCGCCCCCGCTATCCCACCGTTCCCCTGCGGCTCGCCTCCGTTGGCGCCGCAGTCAAAGTCTGGAACAATGAGGTCCTGCGCCTCGACGTGAACAGCGTCGGCCTCAAGGGGTCGCCCACCTGGGTGAGCCGCATCTTCTCGCCGGAGCGGGCCAAGGGAGAGATCATCGGTGATGGCATGGGAGATCCGGTGGGCACGGCCCACCTGCTGATCAATCAACTGCTGGCCAAGGACCTGCTGGCGGTGTGACGAATCAACGCCTGAACGCGTGAACGCATACACGAGGTATTTCAATGACTCAACCGGTAAAACCGAAGAAACCCCGGGGCCGGGCGCGGCTGATCGAGGCAGGTGCATCGCCTGCGGCGCCCGGTGCCAGAGCGCCTGTCCGGTCAACTGTATCGACATGAACGACGCCGGCGAGCCGATCATTCTCAGCGAGAAGTGCATCGGCTGCGTCAAGTGCGTCAAGGTCTGCCCGGCCGAGGCCCTGGAGATGTTCTTCACCCCCGAGGAGCTGAAGATCCTCGAAGAGCTGGCGCGCCAGCAGGAGGCCGCCGGAGCCGGCGGGGCCGCCGAGGAGGTGGACGAGGAAGAGGCTGCCCTGGCCCGGATGCTCGCGGCCTATCGGGGGGTCTGGGTCTTCATCGAGCAGACCGAGGGTGAGCCGGCCAAGGTTTCCTGGGAACTGCTGGGGGTGGGGGGCGAGCTCGCCCGCAGCCTCGGCACCGAGCTGTGCGCCGTGGTCATCGGCCGCGACGTGGAGCATCTCTGCCGCGAGTCGTTCGCCTACGGCGCCGCCAAGGCCTATCTGCTGGACCAGGAAGTCTTTCTTCACTACCGGACTGAACCCTACCTGGAAGCCTGCTGCTACCTGATCGGGAAGTACAAGCCCGAGATCATCCTCATGGGCGCCACCGGCATGGGCCGCGACCTGGCGGGCGCGGTGGCCACGCGGGTCAAGACCGGCCTGACCGCAGACTGCACCGGGTTGGACGTGGACGACAAGAGGAACCTGAGGCAGACCCGCCCCGCCTTCGGCGGGAACATCATGGCCACCATCATGTGCGACCGGTTCCGGCCCCAGATGGCCACGGTGCGGCCCCACGTCATGAAGATGCCGGAGCGAATCGAGGGTGCCACGGGCGAGATCGTCCGCGAACAGTGCGCCATCAACGAGGCCGACATCCTGACCAAGGTCCTGGAGATCATCCGGGACAAGAAGGGCGACCACGTGGACCTGGCTGGCGCCGAGTTCATCGTTTCCGGCGGCCGCGGCATGATGGCGCCGGAGAACTTCTCCATCCTCAAGGAACTGGCCGACGAGCTGGGCGGGGTCGTGGGGGCGTCGCGCAGCGCCGTGGACGCCGGCTGGATGCCCCACGAGCGCCAGGTGGGCCAGACGGGGAAGACGGTGCGGCCCAAGATCTACATCGCCTGCGGGATCTCGGGGGCGATCCAGCACCTGGTGGGGATGCAGGACTCCGACGTGGTCATTGCCATCAACCGCGACAAGGACGCTCCCATCTTCCAGGTGGCCACCTACGGCATCGTGGGTGATCTGTTCCAGATTGTCCCGGCCATTACCCAGCGCATCCGGGAGCTGAAGAATCAGGGGCCGGGGGCCGGGCGCTAGGGAACATCCGGGAAGCCGCTGCCCGACCAGCCCGCAATACACCATCTCGCTCATTGCTACGAGGTTCACGTACATGCATCCGAATCCTGCCGTTTTTGCTCCACTGCTCCTGGCGTCCCTGGCATTCTTTGTCTGGAGCCTCTACCGCAAGCTGAGCCTCATTGCCCTTGGCCGTCCCGGCTACACGTTCCGGGGGATCGGCGAGGGGCTCAGGGAGATGCTGCTGTACGCCTTCGTCCAGAAGCGGGTGCTCCATAAATTCTTCGGCCTGAACCACCTGGTCATCTTCTGGGCCTGTATGGTCCTGGTTTTCGTGAACGTGGAATTCGTGGTGAGCGGGGTCTTCCCGGCGGCCCGCCTGTCGGCGCTGCCCGATGCCCTCTACGTGCCGATCCGGTTCCTGTCGGACATCATGTCGGCCCTCACGCTGGCAGCCATCGTCATCGCCCTGGTGCGGCGGACCTTCTTTCCCCCCTATCCCGAGGCCCGCAGTTTCGAATCATACCTGATCCTCCTGCTCATCGCCGTTCACATGATCGCCTTTTTCGGAGTGAGCGCCGCCGAGATCGCCCGGGGCGAGGAGCGGGCCGCAGCCTTCATGCCGGTCGCCTCCTTCTTCGGTGAATTCCTGGCCGATCTGACGCCCAAGCACATCGGGGCCACCTTCAACTTCTACTGGTGGCTCCACGCCGGCGCGCTCCTTTCCTTCATCACGGTGCTGATCCCCTTCACCAAGCACCTGCACGTCTTCACGGCCATTGCCAACTGTTTCCTCCATACCGGGATCAAGCCCAACACCCAGCTCCCCGAAGTCTTCGAGGCGGGGCGCACCTTCGGCGTCGGCCAGGTGGACCGGTTCACCGTCAAGGATCTCTTCGATCCCTTTGCCTGCACCAAGTGCGGACGCTGCCAGCAGGTCTGCCCCGCCAACATCACCGGCAAGCCCCTGAATCCCCGCCAGGTGGTGAACGACATCAAGGTGAACCTTCTGGCCAACGGACCGCTTCTCAAGCGGGGCGGGGTGCCGACCCTGCCGCTCATCGGCGACGGCGGCCCTGGGAGCGTGTCCGAGGAGGCCATCTGGGCCTGCACCTCCTGCGGGGCCTGTATGGAGGCCTGCCCGGTCTTTATCGAGCACCTGCCAAAGGTCGTGGGGATGCGGCGCCACCTGGTGGAGATGGAGGCCCGGTTCCCGGAAGAGCTCCTGAACCTCTTCGAGAACATGGAGCAACGCTCCAACCCCTGGGGCATCGCCCCAGGCGAGCGGACCAAGTGGGCGTCCCTCCTGGAGGTGAAGCCCTTTGCCAGAGGCGAGACCGAGTACCTCCTCTACGTGGGGTGCGCCGGCTCCTTCGACTCCCGCAGCAAGCAGGTGACGGTCAACCTGGCAACGATCCTCGACGCGGCCGGCGTTTCCTGGGGCATACTCGGCAAGGACGAGAAGTGCTGCGGCGACAGCCTCAGGCGCCTGGGGAACGAGTACGTCTTCGACCGGATGGCCCGTGAAAATGCGGCCCTCTTCCGGGAGCGGGGGGTGACCAAGGTCATCACCCAGTGCCCCCACTGCTTCACCACCCTCAAGAACGACTACCGCCAGTACGGCATTGAGCTCGAGGTGATCCACCACGCGGAACTGATCCGGCAGCTCCTGGCCGAGGGCCGGCTGAAACTGGACCGCCGGGTGAGCGATCTGGGGAAGATCATCCTCCACGACTCCTGCTACCTGGGGCGGCACAACGACGTCTACGAGGCCCCGCGGGAAGTGGTGGCCGCGGTCACCGGAGCGGCCCCGGCCGAGTTCGACCGGGCCCGGGAGGATTCGTTCTGCTGCGGCGCCGGCGGCGGCCGCATGTGGATGGAGGAGCAGACCGGCACCCGGATCAACCTGAACCGGGTTACCGAGGCCCTTGCCAAGCATCCCGACACCATCTGCGTTGCCTGCCCCTACTGCATGACCATGTTCGAGGACGGGCTCAAGGACAAGCAGGCGGGCCAGACCCGGGTGAAGGACATCGCCGAGGTGGTGGCCGAGGGGATGCGGCCGGTTCAGTAGCGCCGCGCTCATCGGCAGAGGTTGGCAATGAAAAAAGGGCACTCCGTCGGGAGCGCCCTTTTTTCGTCTCGTCACGCCACGGGAGCGGTAAGCGTGCCGCCGCCCGGATGAAGCTATTTCTGTTCCGACGTGCAGTGGGGGCAGCGGGTGGCCCTGAGGGGGATGGCGGAGCAGCAGAAGGCGCACTCCTTGGTGTCGGGCGGGGCGGGCACCGGCTCCTTTTTCAGGCGGTTGATCTGCTTGACCACCAGGAAGATCACGAAGGCCACGATGACGAAGTCCAGGACCGTGTTGATGAAGGCGCCGTAGCTGATGACCGGCGCGCCTGCGTCCTTGGCGGCCTTGAGGCTCTCGTAGCCCTTGCCCGACAGGTCGACGAAGAGGTTGGAGAAGTCCATTTTGCCCATCAGGAGGCCGATGGGAGGCATTACGATGTCGTTGACCACCGATGTGACGATCTTGCCGAACGCGCCGCCGATGATCACACCGATGGCCAGATCGACCACATTCCCCTTCATGGCAAATTCCTTGAACTCCTTGAACATCATGCACCTCCGTGTAGTGGACTGACCTTTCGGCCGACAGTAGAATCTTTTATCACATTCTGGCCCGATTGTAAGGGGGAACGTGCCCCTTTTGCGGGGCACTTGCCAGAAGGGGAAGGCCGGCTATACTGGTTTCCGTCGGCCGCAGGGCGGATCGGCGCGGCCGGAACAACCGTAAGGAGGCACCACATGACGCATATCGAGACGTCGCGGGTCAATGAGCTGCTGGCAGGGTACATGGCGGTCATCAAGGAGTTTGCCGACAGACTGGACGTGAACGGCGAGTTGCAGGAGATCGAGGCGAACGTGGCGGAGATCGAGCAGGCCCTGGCGGACCTCAAGGAAGCCTTGGCATCCATACCGCACCGGCAGGGCTGACACTGTCCTACCCGATGCGTCCCACTCGCAGTACCAGGGGCCAGGCAATAGTCCTTGTTACCTCCGGGGCACCCCAGGCGTTACGCACCTTCCGGGCAAGCGCTGCCAGCGGGTCCACACCGCGCCGCCGCCGGTACTCCCTGACCGCTGACCAGGTTTCCAGGTAGCCGATCAGGTGCTCCAGTTCCCAGCGGGCTTCCATGGCAAAGGGGGGCGCCGCGATTTCAGGAAACGGGAAGGGGATGGCGCGGTAGCCGTTGTCCACGTGGGTCCGTTCGGGGGGCCAGTAGGGGCCGATCACCTCGTGGTAGAACCGGCCGATGATCCGGTCGAGATCCGCGTCGATGGAGAGCAGGCCGTAGCTGAAGGCGGCGAACACGGAACCGGGCCGTCCGACCCGGCGCACCTCCGGATAGAACCGGTCGAAGTCGAACCAGTGGAGCGCCTGGGCGGCCACCACCAGATCCACGCTCGCACCGGGCAGTCCCGTCTGTTCAGCCGGAGCCACGCGGTACACCACCCCCTCGTGGGAGATGGCGTTGGCTATCTGGTCGGCGCTGGGGTCCACCGCATGGACCCGGGGAAAGTAGCGGGCAAGGGCCACCGATGCCTGGCCGGTGCCGCAGCCGCAGTCGAGGGCGGCGTCCCGGCGGGGCGGCAGTCCGGCAAGCCACTCGAAGAGCCCGTCCGGGTAGTCGGGGCGATAGGTGCGGTACGCATCGGACGTGTCCGAAAAATAGTCCTTGAACCCCTCCGCCATGCGTCCTCTCCCTCTCTACTCGACCACCACCGCCGTACCGCTGGCCGAGACCATCAGCATCCCGTTCCCCTGTCCCATGACCTCGTAGTCCAGATCGACCCCCACCACGGCCGTGGCCCCCAGTTCCTCGGCCCGCTCTGCCAGCTCCCGCAGGGCAATGTCGCGCGCCCGCTGCAATTCCCGCTCATAGGTGGCCGACCGACCGCCCACCATGTCGCGGATATTGGCGAACAGATCCTTGAACAGGTTTGCGCCGAGGATTGCCTCGCCGGCAACGACGCCGCAGTAGCGGACGATCCGCTTTCCCTCGATGGTGGGTGTGGTGGTGATGATCATGGTGGCCTCTGTCTTCTTCCCGAATGGCGAATGTCATGAGAAGCATACCCGGTCCTGGCAAACAATCAAATGGTCAGGCCCCATGACCACGGGGGTCGCGGTCCTCCGTGACAGTTGGCGTGCAGCATGTAGTGTGTTGTTTTGAAAGATTTTTTAGGCGCTACGGGGTGATGGAGGCGGTCTGTCGGGAACTGGACGAGAGTCTGGCGGAAGGGTAGTGGTTGAAATCACTTTTTCGGGTGCCACCGCGCATCCCGACCCCGACCGGGACCACCCGCATAGGGGGGCGGGGCGGTCAGCCCCGGTCCAGCAGGACCGAAACCGGCACCGGCTTGGCAACGGTGTTGTACACCGGCGAATATTTCTGAGCCATCCGGATGAGTTCCTCCTTCTGCCCGTCGGTCAGGTCCGCGTCGATGGAGAAGAAGACCCGGATTTCCCGGTATCCCGCCGGCACCTCTTCTGACAATCCCAGGAAGCCCCGCAGGTCGATATCTCCCTCGTACCGGGATTTCACCCCCCGCAGCGCAATGCCCCGGGCCGCCGCATGGGCCACCAGGCTCGTCGTGAGGCAGCCCGACAGGGCAACCAGGAGGTATTCCACCGGGTTGGCGCCCCGGTTGTCCCCCAGCAGCACCGGCGGCTCGTCCAGGTCGAACACCATCGGCTTCCGGGTGTCGTCTTCGGCGCCGGCCCCGTAGAAATCCCTGATGGTTGCCTGGTTGTGGGTCCCCCCCACCCATTGGTTGGCGGCGCGGAATTTGAACAGTGCCATCTCCGGCTTTGCTTGATCTGCTCGATGGTGGCCATGAGCTGGTCCACGTTCACGCCGTTTACTGCCCTTGCCTGGGACATGGTGAATCCTCCTTTCCTTTGACCGGCCCGGCCCCTCCGGGAAGGGGCGGATACCCTCCCCGGAGTGCGGCTCGATGGGGGGCGACTGCTGGAATATGCGGCAGGCAGTCAGGATGGTTTTTGCTCAAAACGTAACAGGGTTTCGAGGGGAGTCAAGGATGATCGCTAGGGCAACGGGAACGAGCCGTACATCTCCGACAGCCGGTAGTACTCGTCGGTCTGGTCAATGAGGTAGTCGGCGAAGGCGCGGTTTGCCCGCGAGAGCCCTGTCTGCCGCTTCCAGGCGATGAAGAGATCCAGGTGGAGGGGGGGATCGCAACGCAGCGCCACCAGATCCTTCTCGCCGGCCACCACCATCCGCAGCAGGAAGGAAATCCCGATTCCCTCCAGGACCAGGTTTCTGATGAGAGTAAAGAGGTTCGTCTCGAACACCGCCCGGGGTTCTTCCCCGACGTGGGCCGCGGCTTCGTCGATCAGCTCCCGCAGATGGTATCCCTCCTTGAAGAGGATCAGCGGTTCACGCAGCAGCTCGGCAAAGGGTACCGACTTCCGGCCGGCCAGGGGGTGGTCGGCCGGGACGCAGGCAACGATCTCCTCGTGGAGGAGATGATGGTATTCCAGGTCCTCCGGGATGGCGCTGCCGGCCACAACCCCCATATCGAGCTCTCCGCCCGCAACCATTCGCTGAATCCGCGCGGCGCTGTCACCGTACACCGATAGCTGCAGGGCAGGGTGGCGCTTTTTGAACCCGGCGATGATCTTGGGGAAAAAGTAGGTGCTGAGCATCGGAGTCACCCCCACTCGTACCTCCCCCGCCGTTAGTCCACGGATGTCGGCCATCTCCCGCTCCGCCTTCCGTACGTCGTCAAGGATTGCCGTTGCGTGGCGCAGGAAGGTTTCTCCCTCCGCCGTGAGAGCGATCTTCCGGTCGCTGCGGTTGAAGAGCGTAAGCCCCAGCTCGTCCTCCAGCTTCCTGATGGCGGTGCTCAGGGCGGGCTGTGCTATGTGGAGCGTTTCCGCCGCCCGGGTGAAGCTCAGTTTCCGGGCGATCTCGATGAAAAAGCGCAACTGCTTGATTTCCATGGGTGGCCTTTCGTGCGGGCGCGCCGGTCAATGCTGTTGAACCATAACTGATCGGTATGGGTTGCAGGGGTGACCGTATTGGCAAAGACGTTGCCTGCGGGAAGCCAGCGGCTGTCCTCAGGCGATCAAGCCCTTTTATCACGGGGTTGCCCGCTGTGCATCCGGTGTTGGTTGATTATAGCATTTCGTTATCGAAACGATAAAAACAATCTATTGTATTTATCGAGTTCAGGTGACTAGTATCAGCACAGGGACACACGCAGCGGCTCCGCGTCCCCACTCACCGTTCGGAGCGGGAGGATTATATGACCGTCTACCTGGACTGCAATGCCACGACCCCCCTGGAACCGGCCGTCATGGCGTGGTGACCCGCTTCATGGAGCGGGATTACGGCAACGCGGCGAGCCCCATCCATGATTTCGGCGTGTTCGCGCGGCTGGCGGTTGAGCATGCCCGGGGCCAGGTGGCTGAGGTGGTGGCTGCCCGGCGGGACGAGGTGATCTTCACCAGTGGGGCCACCGAGGCCGACAACCTGGCGCTCCTGGGCTTGGCGGACCACGGCCTGGCACGCGGGCAACGGCATGTGATCGGCACGGCCGTCGAGCACAAGTCAGTGCTCGAACCGCTGGAGGAGCTGGCGCGCCGCGGATTCCAGGTGGAGCTCCTCCCCGTGGGGGCATCGGGGCGCCTGGACCCTGACCGGCTGCGTGCGGCGCTCCGGCCGGATACCCTTCTCGTGTCCACCATGCACGTCAACAACGAAACCGGCGTGGTCCAGCCCCTGGTCGAACTGGCTGAGATACTGGACGGCCACGGCGCCTACTGGCACGTGGACGCGGCCCAGGGCTTCGGCAAGGAGATCGACGGTCTGCGCAATCCGCGGATCGACCTGATCGCCGTGAGCGGCCACAAGATCTACGCCCCCAAGGGGGTGGGCGCTCTCATCGCCCGCAAGCGGGACCGCGCCTTTCCGCCGTTGCGGCCCCTGATGCTGGGTGGCGGCCAGGAGCAGGGGCTGCGGCCCGGAACCCTGCCCGTCCCCCTCATTGCCGGATTCGGCGAGGCAGCCAAGCTGGCGCTGCGTACCCACGGGGCGCGCTCCGCCGTCAACCGCACCTTCCGGGAGACCCTCCTGGCCGCCCTGGCCCCCCTGGAGCCGACCCTCAACGGAGACCAGGACCACGTCCTTCCCCATGCCGTCAACCTTTCCCTGGCCGGCATCGAGGCCGACCGGGCCATCACCGCCCTCAAGGGGATCATTGCCGTGTCGAGCACCTCGGCCTGCACCTCCCACACCCGGGCGCCGAGCCACGTCCTCACCGCCATGGGGCTTTCCCCGGAGCGGGTCGAGACGTCGCTGCGACTCTCCTGGTGCCACCTGACCCCGGCCGTGGACTGGGACGAGGTCGTCTCCATCCTGCACGGACTACGCACATCATGACGAGGAGATTTCAATGACCGTTTTCGAAGAGCTGGAACAGGCAACGCTCGCCCAGTTCGAGCAGGGCGAGCTCCCCCACTGGCTGGCCGACCCGGCCCTGGCCGTGGCCCGCTCCCCGGAGCGCTACGCCGGCAAGGAATACCTGGTGGAGATTCTGGTGGCCCAGGTGAGGGAGTACGATCCCTATGCCGAGACCGGCTGCTGCAAGTGGGCCTACGACCACGAGGACATCAAGCGGACCCTGCGGTGGCTGGACGAATGAGGGAGGATGGCATGGATATCTTCGAAGAACTGCGGCGGGCCGTTGCCCGGGCCCGGGAGGAGAACGACCTGCCCGATTTTCTGGCCGAACGGCTCTGCCGCATCGCCGATCAGCCGGAGCGCTACCGGCGCCTGGCGGCCGATATCGCCGACCTGGCCGGACAGGTGGCGCTCTACGACACCTACGGCCAGACCGGCTACATGGGGATGGGGGTGAACAACGCCGTGCTGGAAGGGAGCATCAGGCGGCTGGAGGAGGCGGGTCGCAGCCCGGCAGGTCAGTAGTTTTCCGCTGTCCGCCGGCTTGCATCCGGTCCCTGCGCCAGTTTTTCAACAGTCTGTCAGAGGGTGCCCCTGAGGCCGATCTCCTCGGCCGCCGGTTTCATCCCTTCGATGGTTTCCCCGATCAGGTCGGCCAGCTCCATGCCGAGCATGGCGGCCCCCTGCTCGATGACCCCCCGGTTGGCTCCGGCGGCAAACGCCTTGTCCTTCCACTTCTTGAGCACGCTCTTCACCGGCAGGTCCAGGATGCTCCGTGACGGCCGGACCAGTGCGGCGGCCGCCACCAGCCCCGTCAGCTCGTCAATGGTGTAGAGGGTCTTCTCCAGGTCGGTGAGGGGCTCCACGTCGGTGCACAGGCCCCAGCCGTGGGCAAGGACCGCCCGGATGTACTCCTCGGGCCAGCCGCGGGAACGCAGGATCTCCGGCGCATGGGCGCAGTGCTCGTCCGGGTGGCGCTCGTAGTCGATGTCGTGCACCAGTCCGATGATTCCC
This sequence comes from Geobacter anodireducens, assembly GCA_001628815.1. Taxonomy (NCBI): domain Bacteria; kingdom Pseudomonadati; phylum Thermodesulfobacteriota; class Desulfuromonadia; order Geobacterales; family Geobacteraceae; genus Geobacter; species Geobacter anodireducens. The sequence goes on along the minus strand of CP014963.1, from coordinate 2,886,288 downwards.
CACATCTCCTCGTCTTCGCCCCGCTTGCGCGCCATGTGGCGCATCACCGCCTCCACGGCCAGGGCGTGCCGCCGCAGGTTGTCGCTGGGCACGTATTCGGCGAGCAGGTTCCAGGCATCGTCACGGGTGGGTCGGTAGCTCATGGTGTCTCCTTGGGTCAGGGATTGGTCGCCGCACCTTCGGCCGCCACCGCCGCCTCCCGCTCCCGGTCGCGGCTGTGGTCGCGGGCCACCAGCATGTAGATGGAGGGGACCACGAACAGGGTGAAGAGGGTGCCCACGAACATCCCCCCCACCAGCACGAGGCCGATGGAATTCCGGGCAGCAGCGCCGGCGCCGGAGACCAGGGTCAGGGGGAAGTGGCCGGCAATGGTGGCCGCGGTGGTCATCAGGATCGGCCGGAGACGGGTCATGGCCGCCTGGCGTACGGCGTCGTGCTTGGACAGCCCCTGGAGCTGGAGCTGGTTGGCGAACTCCACGATCAGGATGCCGTTCTTGGACACCAGCCCCACCAGGGTCACCAGTCCCACCTGGGAGTAGATGTTGAGGGTGGTGGTCCAGCCGTGGGTCCAGAAGGCCACGTTGGGGTCGGGCATCTTCAGGAAGGTGAAGATGAGTGCCCCGAAGATGGCCAGGGGGACCGAGCCCGCCAGGATGACGAAGGGGTCCCGGAAGCTGTTGAACTGGGCCGCCAACACCAGGAAGATCAGGACGATGGCCAGGGCGAAGGCCGGGAGGAACTTGTTCCCCTCGGTGCGGAGCTGGCGCGATTCGCCGGTGTAGTCGAGCACGTACCCCTGGGGCAGGATTTTTGTCGCTTCCCCCTCCAGGAAACGGAGCGCCTCGTCCAGGGGGCGCACGGCCACCCCGCTCAGCTTGACTGCGTTCAGTTGCTGGAACCGGTTGAGGGAACGGGGGACCACGGTCTCCTTCAGGCTGGCAACGGTGGACAAGGGGATGAGTTTTCCCTCGGGGCCGGTGATGTAGACCGACGAGAGCTGCTCGGGGTTGAGGCGGCCCACCCGTTCGATCTGGGGGATGACCTTGTAGCTCCGCCCGGCAATGTCGAAGCGGTTGACGAAGTTCCCCCCCACCATGCGCCCAGGTCGGCCCCCACCTGCTCCAGGTTGAGCCCCAGGGCGGCCACCTTGTCCCGGTCGATCTCAAACCGGGCCTCGGGCTGGTCGATCTTCACGTCGATAAGGGGCGGGAAGGCGAACATGCCGCTCTGCATGGCCTTCAACTGGAGCTTCTGGGCGAATTCGAGGATCTGCCCGGTATCGGCCGTGGAGGCCAGGATGAACTCCACCGGGAACTGCCCGCCCCCGGGCAGGGCCGGCGGGGTCACCGGGAACATCCGGATGCCGGGGATGGCGGCCAGCTTCTGCTGCACCTCGGGCATCATCTGGAACACGGTCCGCTCCCGCTTGTCCCACGGCTTGGTGACCATGCCGCCGAAGCCCGAGTTGGGGAAGGTGATCTGGAAGGTGAAGTCGGTCTCGGGGATGCCCAGGAACACCTTGTTGGCCGCGGCGGCGTAGCGGCTCGTCTGGTCCAGGGTCGAGTTGGCCGAGGCGTCCAGGATGCCGAAGATGACCCCCTGGTCCTCGGTGGGGGCCAGTTCCCGCGCCGACATGGTGAACATGGGGATGGCCAGGAGGCTCACCACCAGCCAGACCGTGTAGACCGCCGGCCGGGCGGCCAGGGTGGCGTCGAGCCAGCGGCCGTAGGCATCCCTGAGCCGGTTGAAGTCGCGGCTGATCCGCCCGGCCAGGCCGTGCTCGCCGGCCCCCGGCTTCAGGAACTTGGCCGACATGACCGGCGACAGGGTCAGGGCCACCACCCCGGAAATGGTCACCGCCCCGGCCAGGGTAAAGGCGAACTCCCGGAACAGGGAGCCGGTCAGCCCCCCCTGGAGGCCGATGGGAAGATAGACGGCGGCCAGGGTGATGGTCATGGCGATGATGGGCCCCACCAGCTCCCGGGCGCGAGAAACGCCGCTTCCAGGGGTGACTGTCCCTCCCGCATGTGCCGCTCCACGTTCTCCACCACCACGATGGCGTCGTCCACCACGAGACCCACCGACAGGACGATGGCCAGGAGCGTCAGCAGGTTCACGGTGAAGCCGAAGGCCTGCATCAGGAACACGGCGCCGATGAGCGACACCGGGATCGCCACCACCGGCACCAGGGATGAGCGGAGGGAGCCCAGGAACAGGAAGATCACCACGATGACGATGAGCAGGGTCTCGCCCAGGGTCTTGAGCACCTCCCGGATGGCGTTGTCGATGTAATCGGTGGCGTCGTAGGCCACCCGGGCCTGGAGCCCAGAGGGGAGGTCCCTCTGGATGGCCGCCATTTCCGCCCGGACCCGCTTGATCACGTCGAGGGAGTTGGCGTTGGGCAGGGGCCAGATTCCCATGAACACGGCGGTCTGGCCCGAGAAGCGGACCTCGGCGTCATAGTCCTCGGCCCCCAGCGACACGTCGGCGATGTCTGACAGCCGTACCAGGCGCCGTCCTGGCGCCGCACCACCAGTTGCCGGAATTCCTCCACCGTGTTCAGGTTGGTGTTGGCGGTGAGGTTCACCTGGATCAGGGACCCCTTGGTCCGCCCCAGGGCGGCCAGGAAGTTGTTGGCCGCCAGGGCCTCGCGCACCTGGGCCGGGCTCACGTTGAGGGCCGCCATCCGCTCGGGCTTCAGCCAGATCCTCATGGCAAAGGTGCGGGCCCCCAGCACGTCGGCCCGCTGTACCCCCTGGATCGCCGAGAGGCGTGGCTGGACGATCCGCACCAGGTAGTCGGTGATCTCGTTCTGCTGGAGGATGTCGGAGGAGAAGCTCAGATAGGCCGAGGCGAACTCGCTGTCGGCCGACTCGATGTTGATGACCGGCACCTCCGCCTCGGGCGGCAGGTCCCGGCGCACCTGGTCCACCTTGGAGCTGATCTCGGCCAGGGCCTTGGTGCCGTCATAGTTCAGCTTCAGGCGCACCTTGATGGTGGAGAGCCCCAGGGTGCTCTGGGACTCCATGTACTCGATGCCGTCGGCCGCGGCAATGGCCCGCTCCAGGGGCGTGGTGACGAAGCCCCGCACCAGGTCGGCGCTGGCCCCCACGTACACGGTGGTGACCGTCACCGCCGCGTTCTCGCTGCGGGGGTACTGGCGCACGTTCAGGCTGCGGATCGCCTGGAGGCCGGCAATGACGATGACCAGGCTGACCACCAGGGCCAGCACGGGGCGGCGGATGAAAAGATCGGTGATGTTCATGGCGGATCAGTTGTTCTCAGGCGTGGGCGCCTGCTGGAACTCGGGGGCGAGCTTGTTGTCCACCACCGCGGCCTGGCCGTTGCGCAGCTTGAAGACGCCGGTGCTCACCACCTGCTCGCCTTCCTTGAGCCCGCTGGTCACCGCCACGAAGTCGCCCCGCTTGGTGCCGAGGCGCACGAACTGCTGGCGCAGCACCTTCCCCTTCTTGTCCTTGGCATCCTCCACCACGAAGACCGAATCGCTGTAGGGCGCGTAGAGCACCGCCGTGGCCGGGATGGCGAGCACCTTCTCCCGCACCGGGAGCCCCACCGCCACGTTCACGAACATGCCGGGGCGCAGCGTTTCCCCCCGGTTGGCCACCGTGGCCTGGACCTTGATGTTGCGCGATTCGGCATCCACCTCCGGGTTGATGGCGGTGACCCGCCCCTCGATGGTCTCGCCGGGCAGGGCATCGCCGGTCACCCGCACCGTCAGCCCCTTGCGCAGTTGCGGCAGTTGCTGCTGGGGCAGGGTGAAGTCCACGTAGATGGGGTCCATGGTCTGGAGCGTCACGATGGGGTCTCCCTCCCGCAGGATCTGTCCCAGGTTCACCTGCCTGATGCCGAGGCGGCCCGAAAAGGGGGCGCGGATCGATTTCTTGGCAATGGTGGCCCGGATGTTGTCCACCTGGGCCTGGGCCTGGTTTGCCGTGGCCACGGCGCTGTCGTGGTCGGCCTGGGCGATGATCCCCTCCGCCAGCAACTGGTCCGAGCGGCGCAGGTTGGCGCGGGCCAGTTTCGCCTCGGCCAGGGCGCCCGGCAACTGGGCCTCCTCGTTGCTGGTGTCCTGGCGCAGGAGCAGGGCTCCCCTGGTCACCGGCGCCCCCGCCTCGAAGGCGATCTGCGCCACCTTGCCCGGCAGCTCGGCTGCCACCGTGACCCCCTGCACCGCGGTCAGCGTGCCGACCGACGTGAGGGCCGTCTCCCACGACTCCGCCGTTACCGGCGCCGTTGAAACCGTTTCGGGCGGCGGCACGAACTTCTTGCCGTGATCGATCATGGTGCCGATCTGTAGCGCCTTGATGCCGCCCAGCACGGCAATGACCGTGACCAGGCCGATGATGGTGAGAATGATGCGCTTTTTCATGGTATGGGCAACTCCGTCCGGAATGGAAAATGGTGGCGCCGTCCCTTCTGCGCCGGGCAGCGCCCTATGGTTATAGCATCCTTACCACGCTATGCAATATGGCTTTTGAATCCCCTGTCGGCCGGGGCGTGCCGGGGCAGGCCGAGAATATTCTCCACCTGTAGGGGAATACTGTGCACTCAATGGCGTGATGGGCGGGTGAGTGGCTTGAAATCTCAGTAATATCAACAAGTATCTCTTTGGTACGGGTTGTGAAGAAGGGAGTCATGACAGCGGCAATGATGCCGTATCACACCCCGCAAGGAGAACAGTCATGAAAAAGCATATCGCCACGGCACTCACCCTCACCCTTTTCACTGTCATGCCCGCCCTGGCCGTCGAGCATGGGGCCGTCCACAAGACCATGGACGAACAGTGCATCAAAGAGTGCGAGATGCTGGTGCGGAACTGCGCCCGTGAAACCGACAGCCTCCAGCAGAAGATCGCCCGGCTCCGGGCCGAGATCGGCAAGGGAACGGCCGTCTATGGCGCCGACGAACTGAACCGTCTTGACAAGAAGCTCAAGGAGGCGAACCTGATCCTGAAGAACCTCATGGAAAACCGGTAGGGTCCCGGGGGGCGCCTCCGCTTCCTCGCCTGTCCGCGGCAGGAGGCGTCCCCGGCCCCGGCACGTCCTGGAACACCAGAATCGCCGCGATAGAGCTCCTGTCGTTCCCGATCCCGAACATTCCGTTCATCCGCCCGTCAGATCAGACCAGATCAGGTTCGCCGCAATCCCCCACATGGTGCAGCCCACCACGAGGTCCAGCGCCCGCCAGGCCGCGGGCTTGCGAAAGAGCGGCGTCAGCACCCTGGCCCCGTAGCCGATCCCGTAGAACCAGGTCAGCGAAGCCCCCATGGCCCCCAGGGCGAAGAGGGCCCGGGACCGTCCCGCGAACTGCCCCGCCAGGCTCCCCAGCAACAGCACCGTATCCAGGTAGACGTGGGGATTGAGGAGGCTCAGGGCCAGGGTGGTCAGGACCACCTTGACCGGCCCGTCCAAACTGCCGCCGTCGCCGGCCGCCTCAAGCCTTCCCGGCCGCAGGGCCGCGTGGAACGAGCGGAGCCCGTAGGCAAAGAGAAAGGCCGCCCCGCCCCACAGGGCGAGCCCCATCAGCCGCGGCGACGACCCCACCAGCGTGCCGAAACCACCCGCCCCCAGCCCGATCAGCACCGCGTCGCAGAGGAAGCAGACCGTGCACACCGTAAAGACGTGCTCCCGCTTGAGCCCCTGGCGCAGCACAAAGGCATTCTGGCTTCCGATGGCGATGATCAGTCCGGCCCCGAGGCCGAAGCCGCTCAGAAGCGGCGTAATGGCAAGCTGGCTCGGCATGGTGTGGCGTCCCCTCTCTCGCCCCCTGTTATAGCCGACCGCAGACCCGGACGCAAGACGCACCTCCGTGACGGTGGGGCATTTTTCTTCATGCTGCCGTTTGACTTATGCCCTCCGGGCGGTTACACAGAATTCATGGCACGGGATGGCCGGGGCCGCCCGGGGAGGGAACCATGAACGCACCGCTTCGCACCGTTATCGCCGCACTGCTCGTCGCGGCAGCGCCCGCCGTTGGGAGCACCACCGATACAGGCACCATGATGTGCGCCAAGGGCATCGTCTCCATCGGGACCACGGCAGGGGAAGTGCTGGCCAAGTGCGGCCAGCCCGCCACCGCCACGAACCGCGAAGACAGAAGAGTCGCGCGTGAGTGGCAGAGCAGCGGCGGGCGGAGGCTGACCACCGTTTCTATTGATGACTGGATCTTCAACTTCGGCCCCAACCAGTTCCAGTATCAAGTGATCCTGAAAAACGGCCGGGTGGTGCGGATCGAGAGTTTGGATTACGGATACTGAGCCGTGGAGGGCGAGGCCCAATGTCGTGACATGTTCAACGGTATGCTTGGGGTAATGAAATCTGCGTCATTGAGCGCGAGCGGGGCCGCCAGGAAGCCAGGGCAAGGCGGAAATCGATGAGGCGCTGAGCTGCCACAGCGTACTCTCCCCGGAAGCGGTCTTCTGAGCGCCAGCCCATCAGGTTTTTCCTGTCTTGATGGCTTTAGAATCCCTTGAGACATGGTCTCGATATGTATGTTTGGGGAAACTATGGGGGAATAGTTGATCTGCTCGGTGGCGAGTGAACAAAAAGGGACTCGTCAACAAATTAACATGTCCCCTCAGGGGTACCATCGTGCTGCCGCTGCCGTGAAGCCTCGGTGGAAGAGGCTCTGATCAAGATGTGCCTGGCTGGCGTTTCAGCGCGGCGCATCAAAGGCATTACCGAAATCCTGTGGGGAACCAAGGTCAATCAGCAACCTCAACTAAGAAGGTCTACGCCAAGGTCGAGCAGTGGCGAAACCGCCCCATCAAAGGGGAGTTCCCCTGTGTCTATCCGGACGGCATAGTGCTCAAGAGCCCGTGGGGTGGCGAAGCGACCAATGTATCGTGTCGCCGGCCCTAAGGGCCGAAATGGCTTCAGGCGATAAAACGGTTGAGTGCTTTTTCAGCCTGAGTCTCACCTTTTGTGCCTTCGTCACGATGAGGTTCTGGCCGTAATACATCCGGAATTTTCCAGAAATCCTCCTCCGAGCCTGGTGGTGTTCGGCGTGCAGGGGCCGAACGTCTCTCAACGGCAGGACAGGGCAAGTGGTTGCCGTCTCCTGGTCATGCCATTCTTTTTCCTTCAACGCTATCCGCAAGCTTCTGGGCAATACGTTTTCGGTAGTCAACGATGTCCTTGCGCAAGGATGAGAGGTTGGCTATTTTCGCGTCGATCAGATTGATGTGCTCGTCAAGCATTTCCACCAGGCGGGGGATCATCCGTTCGGTCTGCTTCGCTTCGCCGTAAACTGTATAAAGATCCTGCATCTCCTTGATGGTCAACCCCAGTTCTTTCAGCTTCATGATGAATTTGATCCGACGGATCGTGTAGGGCGTGTAGCCCCGGACCGCTCCGTCAGACCGCTGGACCGATTCGATGATCCCCACTTCCTCCCAGTAGCGGAGGGTCCTCGTCGTCAGGCCAAGGGTGATGGCAACCTCGCCGATGGTCACGACCTCTTCATTGCCGTTTTTTGGGCTATCCATAGGCTTTCCTTTACGTCAAGTTTGAAAAAGACCTTATCCCTGCTCTGTCGGATTGTCAACGATGATAACTCGTTAAAATTGAACGCTATGCCGTAAAAAACATATTTGCAAAAAACAGTTTTAAAAATGCTTGACATGTACGTAAATGAAATGTAGAGAATATTCAAAAAGCTGTTTGATTGTGAGCGCGGGGTGGCTGCGGGGTAATTTCTGTAACATGTCCAAGCCGGTTAATGTGCTGTAATCATGACGCTGGATTGGTGTTGGCTTGTTGGTAAATAACGGGTGAGTGCTTGGCGATTGTGGTGGCTGATTGTTCGTGTGGAGTTACTAACCTTTACGTAATGGCAATCCGCGCGTGCGGTGCAATCAAGGTCTTTTGTCGAGCGTTTTCGCCCGAAGGCAACAATAGAATAGAACGGGGGTTTATATGGCCGGTCTGGCAGAACGAATCAGGAAGAAGAGTTTGTTGCCCAAGGTAATGCAGCCGGAGGACACAGTGCAGTTCTTCAGGGACGGCATGGACTTGGGGTGGTCGGGATTCACGCCGGTGGGCTATCCAAAGGTAGTGCCGCTTGCCCTGGCGGACTACGTGGAAAAGAACAATCTTCAGGGAAAGATGCGCTTCAATCTCTTCATAGGTGCCTCCATCGGCGCGAGGTGGAGGACCGCTGGGCCGCGCTCCAGATGACCGACAAACGCTGGCCCTACCAGACTGGCAAGGTGGTGCAGAGACAGGTCAATGACGGCACGGTGCGGATGGGGGACAAGCATCTCTCCCTCTATGCCCAGGATCTGGCCTACGGTTTCTATACCAAACAGCGCGGCGGTGGATTCGACCTGGGCCTGATCGAAGCCTCGGGGATCACCGAGGACGGATCGATCATCCTCGCCGGCTCCATCGGAGCAGCGACGGAGGTGATCCAGCACTCGGACAGGTTGATCGTCGAGATCAATACGGCGATCCCGTCCTTCGAGGGGATTCACGACATCGTTATGACGGAGAAGCCTCCCTTCAAGAAACCGTACCTGATCAGCCGGGTCGACGATCGCATCGGCTCTCTCTATGTCCCCTGCGATCCGGACAAGATTGTCGCCGTTGTCGAGTCGACCATGCCCGATCGCGGCCGGGCCCTCTCCCCCCCCGACGAGGTTTCCGAGGAAATCGCCACCTACATCCTCGACTTCTTCCAGGCCGAAGTTAAGGCCGGGCGGCTGCCGAAAAACCTCCTGCCGTTGCAGTCCGGGGTCGGCAACATTGCCAATGCCGTGGTCGGCGGTATGGTCAAGGGGCCGTTCAGTGGCGTCAATGTCTGGACCGAAGTGATCCAGGATACCATGCTTGACTTCTTCGATTCCGGCAAGCTTAACTTCGCCTCCTCGACCTCCCTCTCCCTCTCGGAAGGCGGCTTTCAGCGTCTCTATGCCGACTGGGAGAAGTACACCAGTCGGGTCGTGCTGCGGCCAATGCAGATCAGTAACAATCCGGAGCCCATCCGTCGCCTTGGCGTCATTGCCATGAACACACCGGCGGAGTTTGACATCTACGGTCACGCCAACTCGACCCTGATCAACGGCAGCCGCATGATCAACGGCATCGGCGGCTCCGGCGATTTCCTCCGCAACGCCTATCTTTCGATCATGCACACTCCTTCGACGCGCCCGAGCAAGAGCGATCCGACCGGGATCAGTTGCGTCGTCCCTTTTGCCACTCACGTCGATCATACCGAGCACGATCTCGATATCCTGGTCACCGAGCAGGGGCTGGCCGACCTTCGCGGTCTCTGTCCGCGCGAACGTGCGCGCGAGATCATCGCCAAGTGCGTGCATCCGGATTACCGGCCGATCCTCACCGATTACTACGAGCGGGCCGAAAGGCTCGGCTTCGAGCGCGGCATCGGACACGAACCGCATCTCCTCTTCAAGGCGTTCAAGATGCAGGAGCACTTGGCCGAAAACGGGACCATGAAAATATCCGACTGGAACTAGAGGCACTGATCCGGGTACGTAATTCAACGAGAGGAGGTACTGGCATGGCAGAAACTTACGATTGGAGCAAGATAGCGCAGAACACCAAGTATCTCGAACTGAAACGGAAGAAGAGGATATTCCTCTTCAGTTGGTGGTTCGCGTCAACGGTATTCTATTTCCTGCTGCCCATACTGTCGGGCTATTTCCCTGAGCTGTTCAAGGTCAAGATTGTCGGTGTCATAAACTTCGGTTACCTCTTCATTCTTTCCCAGTTTGTCATGGCCTTTGTCGTGGCAATCATCTACACGAAGACCGCCAATAACGAATTTGACCGACTGACTGACGAACTCGTCAGGGAAATCAGATAGGAGGAAAATCATGCATAACTATATGATTGCAACGCTGCTTGTTTTCCTGTCGCTGGCCACGGCCTCCGTTGCGGCCGAGCCGGCCAAGACATCAGTCCTGGCGCCGGTCGCCACTGCCCCGGTCAGTTCCGTTGCGGTTGCCAAGGATGCTCAGAAAGCGCCGGCACCGGCTCCAACCCAGGCCCCGGCACCAACCCAGGCCCCGGCAAAGGTCAAGCCCAACCGGGCAATTACTATCACCATGTTTATGGCGATAATTGCCATTACGCTCGGTGTCGTTATCTGGGCGGCCAAGCGCACCACGTCGGCTGCCGACTTCTACGCTGCCGGCGGTGGCATCACCGGTCTCCAGAACGGCTGGGCCATCGCCGGCGATTACATGTCCGCCGCCTCGTTCCTGGGCATGTCGGGCCTCATCTCCCTCTACGGGATTGACGGCTTCATGTATGCGGTGGGACCCATGTTCTCGTTCATCGCCATCCTGTTGGTGGTGGCGGAGCCCTGCCGTAATGCCGGCAAGTACACTCTGGGGGATATCCTCTCCTTCCGCGCCGCCCCGAAGACGGTGCGTGGCGTGGCCGCCATCTCCACGGTGACCGTTTCCCTGTTCTATCTCATCGCCCAGATGGTCGGCGCCGGCAAGTTGATGCAGGTACTGCTGGACATCCCCTACCGTTTCTCGGTCATCGGTGTCGGCGTGCTCATGGTGGCCTACGTTGTCTTCGGCGGCATGAAGGCCACCACCTGGGTGCAGATCATCAAGCCGGCCTGCTGATGACCGGTACGGTGCTGCTGGCATTTCTGGTGATGCTGAAGGCCGGCATGAACCCCATCGGCTTCTTCTCCGATATCGTGAGCAGCCAGAACATCCAGGATCACGTCAGGATGAACGTCCTGAAGGATGCCCTGCCCAAGCCGGGCTTTGACTACGGCCAGCGCTTCATGGAGCCGGGCCTGTTCCTCAAGAACCCGCTCGACCAGATATCCCTCGGTATCGCCTGGGCTCTCGGCGCAGCCGGTCTTCCCCACATCCTGATGCGCTTCTTCACCGTGCCCAACGCCAAGGAAGCCCGCAAGTCGATCGTCGTCGCTCTGTTCATCAACTCCAGCTTTTTCTTCCTTATCAACCTGATCGGCTTCGGTGCCGCTCTCTACCTTACTCCGCAACTGATCAGCTCGGTGGACAAGGGTGGGAACATGGCAACCCTGCTGCTGGCCCAGCACCTGGGTGGCGGTGCCGGTAGCATTGGCGGTGATGTGTTCCTTGCCTTCATCTGTGCAGTGGCCTTCGCCACCATCCTGGCAGTGGTTTCAGGCCTAGTGCTGGCGGCATCGGCAGCCATCGCCCATGACGTCTACGTGAACATCATCAAGGACGGCAAGGCCGACCAGCAGACCCAGGTGAGGGTGGCGCGTATCACCTCCCTCTTCGTCGGCATAGCTGCCATCGTTATGGGGCTGATGGCGGAGAAGGAGAACGTCGTGGCCCTGGTGGCCCTGGCCTTTGCCGTGGCTGCTTCCGGGAACTTCCCGGCGGTCATGCTGTCGCTGTTCTGGAAGAAATTCAACACCGCCGGCACCGTCGGTGCCTGGTGGTCGGCACCGTCTCGGCTCTGGCACTGGTGATGGTCTCGCCGGTGATGACCTACCCGCAAAAGATCGCCGACGATGCCAAGAAGGTTGTCGTCACCCTGGAGCAGAAGCAGGCCGAAGGTGCCGTGCTTGCCGAGAAGGACCTGAAGGCGCTGGAGAAGGCCCGGGTCGACTTCAAGAAGAACGACGGCGGCACCTCCATGGTGGGCCTCACGGCGCCGATCTTCCCGCTGAAGAACCCGGCCATCGTCTCCCTGCCGCTGGGGCTCTTTGCGGCCATTTTCTGCACCCTGCTGTTCCGTGATCGGCGGGCCGAGGAGATGTTCGACGAGATCGAGGTGCGGCAGATTACGGGTTTGGATATTGCCAAGGCCAGTGATCACTGATGTTGCCACGAACGCACCCCCGTGCTGCGGCACGGGGGGCTTCTTTGCCGTAACGCCGTTAGTAAACGTACCATTCGGGGAGGAGAGCAATGGGAGAGATGGAGCTGCAACGCTATGGAGTGCCATCGGCTGTCACGGGCGACGAGGGGATTCAGCTTCTCAACCGGCAGAGTAAGGAAGAGCTGATCAGGATCATCATTGACGACGCAAAGAACTGGCTAGCGCACGATGGCCTCTGGTTCCAGGCAGTCGAGAAGCGATACGGTATTGATGTTGCCATCGATGCAGATATCGAGGCGTGGAGATACTTCACGGTCATAGAGGCGAAGAGGATCATGGAGCGGCTCGGGTTGCGGCCTGGAGGGGGAATTCCTGCGCTTGTTGAGTGTTTGCGCCACAGGCTCTATGCACGATTGAACCTGCAGGATGTCATAGAGCAGAGCGACCGGCGGGTGATATTCCGGATGCTGGACTGCCGCGTCCAATCGGCTCGCAAGCGCAAGGGCCTTCCTGACTTCCCCTGCAAGGAGGTGGGGATGGTGGAATATGCTGAATTTGCCCGGGCGATCGATCCACGGATTACGACCCGCTGCATCGCCTGTCCGCCCGATGCTCACCCTGATACCTTTTTGTGTGCCTGGGAGTTTGTAGTAGGGGAATGATCCCAGGCAGAGCTTCTTGTCAGTGGAGGCGAGATACGCATCGACTGGTAAAGGGGGAGTGGGCAGTGGACGTGTCGAGCCGGGCAACCGTGGAAAGCGCCCTACAATACCGAATCGGGAGAACCGTTATGCATACAGCAACCCCTGAAATCTATCGCACCACTCACAAGGTCCGCTTTGTTACCGCTACCAGCCTCTTCGATGGTCATGATGCTTCGACCAATATCATCCGTCGCATCCTCCAATCGTCTGGCGCCGAGGTGATCCACCTGGGACACAACCGGTCGGTGAACGAAATCGTTACCGCTGCCATCCAGGAGGATGCCCAGGGGATCGCGGTTTCCTGTTATCAGGGGGGGCACCTTGAGTTTTTCAAGTACATCAAGGATCAACTGCGAGAGCGCGGTGCCGAGCAGATTAATATCTTCGGTGGAGGAGGGGGGGTAATCATCCCGGATGAAATCCGTGAACTGGAAGCGTACGGCATCAGCAAGATCTTCTCGCCTGAGGATGGCCGTCGTATGGGGCTGCAGGGAATGATCAACCTGATGCTCAAGGAGTGCGACTTCGCGCCGCAGCGGAATATCGCCGAGGAGATCACCAAACTGCAGCATCAGGACATCCGCGCCGTCAACACCCTTATTACCCTGGCGGAGCAGGCGGTGCACGACCATACTACCGGTTACGGCCCGCTGCGGGAGCAAATCCGCGCCTTGGCCCGCCCCGCACCGGTGGTAGGGGTGACTGGCACCGGCGGTGCCGGCAAGAGCTCCCTCACCGATGAACTGGTACGCCGTTTCCTTCGGGACTTCCCTGACAAGAGCGTGGCCATCCTGGCGGTGGACCCGAGCCGCCAGCGAACCGGCGGGGCACTCCTGGGGGACCGGATCCGGATGAATGCCATCAACACCAGCAAGGTCTACATGCGTTCCCTCGCCACCCGCGACTCCCATTCGGAGCTCTCGGCTGCCATCCGCGACGCCATCGACGTGGTCAAGGCTGCCGGCTTCGACCTGGTGATCGTCGAGACCAGCGGCATCGGCCAAGGGGACGCGAAGATCGTGGATATCGCTGATGTATCCCTCTATGTCATGACCTGCGAGTTCGGCGCCCCGACCCAGTTGGAGAAGATCGACATGCTCGACTTCGCCGACTTGGTGGCCCTTAACAAGTTCGAGCGCAAGGGGGCAGAGGATGCGTTGCGCAACGTGCGCAAGCAGTACCGACGTAACCGCAACCTGTTTGAGGTGGCGGACGAGGATCTGCCGGTGTATGGGACCATCGCTGCCCAGTTCAACGACCCGGGGACCAACGTGCTCTACCGGTCCCTCATCGACACCCTCAACCGCAAGTTGGATTTGAAACTACAATCGCAGTTGGTGATCACCGAGCGGGAGAGCCTCAAGCAGTACATCATTCCACCGGACCGAGTCCACTACCTCGGAGAGATCGTGCAGGTGGTGCGTGGCTACCGCAAGCGAGTGCAGGAGCAGAGCGCCGTGGCCCGCCGACTGTTCCAGTTGCAGGGGGCGAAGGAGCTGTTGGGCGACTCCCCGTCCCTTGCCGACCTGGATCAACAGATCGCCCAGCATGAAGCGCGGTTGCAGGAGGAGCCGAAGAAGATCCTGGCCGACTGGCCCTGCCTGAAGGAGACCTACGCCCGGGACCATCTGGTCACCAAGGTGCGGGACAAGGAGATCCGCAGCGCCCTCTACACCACCACACTCTCCGGGACGCGCATCCCCAAGGTCTGCCTCCCCAATTTCGCCGACTGGGGGGAGATCGTCCGCTGGAGCATGCTCGAGAATGCTCCGGGGCTTTTCCCGTTTACCGCCGGGGTGTTCCCGTTCAAACGGGCCGAGGAAGACCCGAAACGCCAGTTTGCTGGCGAGGGGACGCCCGAGCGGACTAATCGCCGTTTCCACTACCTCTGCAAGGATGACGACGCCAAGCGGCTCTCCACGGCCTTCGACAGCGTCACCCTCTACGGCGAGGACCCGGACTACCCGCCCGACATCTATGGCAAGGTGGGGGAGAGCGGAGTTTCCATCTGCACGGTGGAGGACATGAAGAAGCTCTATGCCGGCTTCGACCTCTGCGCCCCCAATACGAGCGTTTCCATCACCATCAACGGCCCGGCGCCGATGATGCTCGCCTTCTTCTTCAATGCCGCCATCGATCAGCAGGTGGAGCGGTTCAGGGGGCAGCACGGCAGAGAGCCGAGCGGCGCCGAATATGCCGAGATCAGGAGCTGCACCCTGCAGACCGTGCGCGGCACGGTCCAGGCCGACATCCTCAAGGAGGACCAGGGGCAGAATACCTGCATCTTTTCCACCGAATTCGCCTTGAAGATGATGGGGGATATCCAGCAGTACTTCATCGAGCAGAAGGTGCGCAACTACTACTCGGTCTCCATCAGCGGCTACCACATTGCCGAGGCAGGCGCCAACCCGATTTCCCAGCTCGCCTTCACCCTCTCCAACGGATTTACCTACGTGGAGTACTACCTGTCGCGGGGGATGCATATCGACGACTTTGCGCCGAACCTTTCCTACTTCTTCTCCAACGGACTCGATCCGGAGTACACGGTGATCGGACGGGTGGCCCGTCGCATCTGGGCGGTGGTGATGCAGGAAAAATACGGTGCCAACGAGCGGAGCCAGAAGCTTAAGTACCACATCCAGACATCGGGGCGCTCGCTGCATGCCCAGGAGATGGACTTCAACGACATCCGTACGACGCTGCAGGCCTTGATGGCGATCTATGACAACTGCAATTCTCTGCACACCAACGCCTATGACGAAGCGGTCACCACCCCCACCGAGGAGTCGGTGCGCCGGGCCATGGCGATCCAGATGATCATTAGCCGGGAGTTCGGACTGACGAAAAACGAGAACGCCTGTCAGGGGTCGTTCATCATTGAGGAATTGACCGATTTGGTGGAAGAGGCGGTGCTTGCCGAGTTCGAGCGGATCGACCAGCGGGGCGGGGTGCTGGGAGCCATGGAGACCCAGTACCAGCGCTCAAAGATCCAGGACGAGTCCATGCTCTATGAGAGCAAGAAGCACTCCGGCGAACTCCCGATCATCGGGGTCAACTGCTTCCTCAACCCGCGTGCAGGCGAGGGGGGGCAGCAGGTGCCTAGCGAACTGGCCAGGGCCACCAAGGAGGAAAAGGAGCAGCAGATTCGAAACCTTAAGAAGTTCCACGAACTGAACCGGGACGAGGCCCCGGCCGCCCTCAAACGTCTGCAGGAGGTGGCCACCAGTGGGGGCAACATCTTTGCAGAATTGATGGAAACCGTAAAGGTTGCGTCACTAGGGCAGATTAGTCATGCGCTCTACGAAGTCGGCGGCAAATACCGGAGGAACATGTAACGGGATGACGCGCCATGACCAGACCCCTTGACACATCACTGACTACTACACTCCCCTTTGCGAGCGATTTGGCGCTTCGTCGCCGCTTCACGGTGATTGACGAGGAAATCCGGGGGAACTTCCGCTTCGGCCTGCTTCTTGAGCATCTGGATATTTTGGCCGAACAGACGGCGCTGGCCTATGTGCGGCGGACCCATCCGGAGGGGCGGGTGGTCACTGCGGCCATCGACAACATCGTGGTCCGGCATGTGGTGGACGTGACCCGTGACATCGTCTTGCAGGCCAGAATCAACCATGTGGGGCGCTCCTCGCTGGAAATCGGCATCCGGGTGGAACATCCTGCCATGGCACCTGGAGGGGGAGGGGAACTGCACATCGCCTCGTGTTACTTCACCATGGCCGCTCGGGAAGGGGCCGAGGCGGGGGAGAGTCTGCCGCTCCCTCCCCTGGAATACCTGGACTACCTGGAGCAGCAGCGGGCGGCCAAGGTGATGGCCGGCCGCGAGGAGTACCGGCAGCAGCAGGCTGCCTTGCAAGCCCCTCCGAGCCGGGAAGAGTACGATCTGCTGAGCCGGATGCACCAAGCCCAGGAGGAGCCGGGTTTTGCCGGCCTTGTCGCAGGCCGGCTGGTTGCCGACGCATGGGAGCGGATGTATCCGGAGCAGGAGTACGTGCCGCAGCGGGTCTTCGGTGGCTACCTGGTGCGGCGGGCCTATGAACTGTCGGGAATCTGCTCGGAACTGGTAGCGCCGGATCGCTCCATCATCGCCGCCGTGAACCGGATCAATTTTTTCCATCCCGTCCGCCTTGGAGACAAGCTGCACTTCACCAGCCGGGTGGTATATACCGCGGAGAGCTTCGTCTGCGTCGAGGCGAGCATCGAGCGGATCAGTCGCGACCGCTCTAGCAAGGCCCTCTCCAACTCCTGTCTCTTCACCTTTGTCAATGTGGACCGGGACCTGAACCATCGGCCGGTCCCTGCCATCTTCCCGACGACCTACCGAGAAGATGCCCGTTACCTGGAGGCCCACCGGAGCCTGCAGGCGCTCACCGGCCACTATCCTATGCTCTAGGAGGATGAGAATGGAATTACTGCAGGCTCTCCAGGATCGACGCAGCATCAGGAAGTACAAAGACACACCGGTGGGGCGCGAAGCCGTCGAGCATCTGCTGGAGGCGGCCCGCCTGGCCCCGTCGTGGAAGAATCAGCAGTGCTGGCGTTTTCTGGTGGTGACCGATGCTGCCAAGCGGGAGAAAATCCTGGCTGGATTCGGAGATGACAACCCGGGGAAAAAGGGGATCGCGGCCGCACCGGTGACGATCGTGGTCTGTGCCGACCCTGCCGAGTCGGGGATCGAAAACGGGATTCACTATTATGTTGCAGACACGGCCATGGCCCTCGAGCACCTCTGCCTGGCTGCGACGGAAATGGGGCTTGGCACCTGCTGGATGGGGCTCTTCAACGAAGACCTGATCCGGAAGGGGCTGGGCATCCCCCCCACGTTCCGGATTGTCGGCATCACCCCCCTGGGTTATCCGGACCAGGACCCGAAGCCGCGGCCCCGCAAGCAACTCAACGAAATTGCCTACTTCGAAAAATGGGGGGAAAACTGATGCCGATCAGAGTGGAATCCGAGCAGCGGATCATCCGACTGCAGCAGGAACTGCGCACCAAGGAGATCGACGGGGCGCTCTTCATCTATCCGATTGATATCTATTATTTCACCGGCACGCGTCAGAACGCGGTTCTCTGGGTGCCGGCCGAAGGGAACCCCCTCCTGCTGGTGCGCAAGAGTCTCGCCAGAGCCCAGGAGGAAAGCCTGGTCGCCGACACCCGTCCCTTCCCGTCGAGCAAGGAATTTCCGGCCCTCTTCAAACCAACTATCCGGAGGGTCGGTTTTACCTTCGACGTGGCGCCGGTCCAGCAGTGCAACTTCTACGCGAAGCTCCTGGAAGGGAAGGAGTTTGTCGACGTTTCGGCCATCAACCGGGAGTTGCGGTCAGTCAAGTCGGCCTGGGAGTTGGAGCGGATGCACGAGAGCGGTGTCCGCTTGTGCGAGGTGTTCAGCCAGGTTCCCCAGTTCCTGCGGGCAGGGATGCGGGAGATCGACCTGGCGGCCGAGTTCGAGTGCCGCCTGCGCAAGGCCGGCAGCGAAGGCTACGTGCGGATGCGGGCCTTCAACCAGGAACTGTTCCAGGGGCTTGCCGTGTCCGCTGCCACCTCCGGCCAGCCCGGCTTCTTCGATGGCGCGGTCACGGGGCGCGGCCTCTCCGCCGCCTCACCTCATGGCCCATCCACCGCCACCGTCGCGGCAAACACCCCGATCCTCATCGACTATACGGGGGTCTTCAACGGCTACATCGTGGACATGACCCGGATTTTCGTCATTGGCAACCTTGAACCGACCCTGCGCCGCGCCTTCGATGCCGCCATTGCTATCCAGCAGTACCTCAGCGCTAACCTGAAGCCGGGCGCCATCTGCGAAGAGTTGTTCCTCGCCGCGGCCGACATGGCCGAACAGGCCGGTCTCAGCCGGAACTTCATGGGTGCCCCTGGGGAGAATGCCCGCTTCGTCGGGCATGGCGTCGGACTGGAGCTGGACGAGTTCCCGGTCATCGCCCATGGATTCAAGGTGCCGCTTAAGGCAGGCCAGACCGTTGCCATCGAACCTAAATTCGTGTTCCCCGACCTCGGGTGGTGGGTATCGAGAACACCTTTGCGGTAAGCACAGGGGGAGGAGTGAAGATAACCGACCTGCCGGACGACATCGTCTTCCTTTAGTCTGAAACACCATCACACCTGCGCCGAAATTCACCACTTCAGGGGTGTATTTCGGATAACTCTTTGCCGTGCCTAATCTGTTTGTTCTGCCATGGTGTTATAAAATGAGGGGTAGCCGACGGGTGCCCCTCTTTTTTCTGATTCCCCTCAATACGCCCATATAGATGTGTTGTCGATGAAATGGCGGGCACTATTCGCGAATAAGGGACAATGCTTTTTGAAAAAGCGCACAATGCTATAAAGGTGTTTTATTGGTGGTTGACATGAACGTAAACGTACAGTATGCTGGGCTTAAAGTTCCCGACTGGAGGTGGATGATGAGTGATGTGTTTGTTGTAGATGCCTTAAGAACCCCATTTGGGTCCTTTAATGGCATGCTGGCGGACGTGACGGCGCCACAGATGGCGACAACGGTTATGCAGGGGCTGTTGACTCGGACCGGCCTGGCAGCGGACAGGGTCGATGAGGTGATCGTGGGGCAGGTGTTGTCGGGTGGCTGCGGCCAGGCGCAGGCGCGGCGCGGGTATTCCCGATTCGGCGCATGCCCTGACAATCAACAAGGTCTGCGGCAGTGGCCTGAAGGCGATCATGCTCGGTGCCGACGCATCCGGCTCGGGGACTCCCAGGTAGTGATTGCCGGGGGGATGGAAAGCATGTCCCTTGCCCCCTACGTCATGCAGAAGGCCCGTACTGGCTACCGGATGGGGCACGGCCAGCTTCTCGACCTGATGATCTATGACGGGCTGACAGACCCTTACACAGGCAGGCACATGGGGGAGATCGGCGAGGCAAGCGTTGCCCGGTTCGGCCTGAGCCGGGAGGAGCAGGACGAGTTTGCCGCCCGCTCTTATCAGCTAGCCCAGGCTGCCGTAAACGGCGGTCTGTTCGTCGACGAAATTGTCCCGGTCGTAAAGCAGAGCAAGAAGGGCGAGGAGGTGCTGGCCACCGACGAAGAGCCGTTCAAGGGCGATCCGGCAAAGCTAGCGCTGTTGAAGCCGGTCTTCAAAAAGGACGGCACCATCACCGCCGGCAACGCATCTACCATTAACGACGGCGCCGCCCTCGCGCTGCTCACCGACGCCGATGGCCTGAAGAGGCATAACCTGAAGGCGAAGGCCCGCATCGTGGCCTGCGCCACTGAAAGCCGCCATCCGGACAACTTCCCGGATGCACCCATCGGCGCCATTGAGAAGGTCGTGGCCAAGGCCGGCCTGACCATGGGCGACATCGACCTGTTCGAGATAAATGAAGCGTTTGCTTCCGTAGTGTTGCTGGCGATCAAGGCGCTCAAACTGCCGCTGGACAAGGTTAACGTAAACGGCGGCGCCTGCGCCATCGGCCATCCGATCGGTGCCAGCGGCGCACGCCTGGCGGCGACGGTTATCCGCGAACTGCACAAACGCCAACTGCGCTACGGTCTGGCCACCCTCTGCATCGGTGGCGGCGAAGCGGTGGCAGTCATTTTTGAAAGAGTCTAGGAGGAAATTATGATCACGAAGATGGGGGTGCTCGGTGCAGGCCAGATGGGAAACGGTATCGCCCATGTCTTTGCCCGGTTCGGTTACGACGTAGTTCTGTTCGATATAGCCGAGGTGCAGTTGGCCAAGGCGGTGGCAACCATCCGCCAGAACCTGGAGCGGCAGGCGAAGAAGGAAGTCATCCCCGCCTCCCTCGTGGAAGAGACCATGGGACGGATCAAAACTACCATGGCAATGGAGGATCTGGCATCGGTCGATTTTGCGGTAGAAGCGGTCACCGAGCATGAGCCGCTCAAGCTGGAGATCTTCCGGAAACTGGACAGTATCGTCCAGGCAAGTGCGTATCTCGCCACCAATACCTCGTCTATCCCGATCACGAAGATCGCAGCGGTCACCAAGCGTCCGGAAAAGGTGATCGGCATGCACTTCATGAACCCAGTGCCGGTGATGAAGTTGGTGGAGATCATCCGTGGCCACGCCACCAGCGACGAGACCTTTGGCGTGACGTTCGAACTGGTGGCCAAGCTGGAAAAGGAGATTGCCGTTTCCCAGGACTATCCGGGCTTCATTGTCAACCGCATCCTGATGCCTATGATCAATGAGGCGGTATTTGCCCTTTATGAGGGGATCGCCACTGCAGAGGACATCGATAAAGGGATGAAGCTTGGGACCAACCAGCCGATGGGGCCGCTTACACTGGCCGACTTCATCGGCCTCGACACCTGCCTGGCGATCATGAACGTGCTGTACGACGGGTTCAAGGATCCGAAATACCGCCCATGCCCGCTGCTGGTTAAGATGGTGAACGCCGGGTATCTGGGGCGAAAGTCTGGAAAAGGCTTTTACGTATACCAATAAAGGGGACGGTTTGAGATGGAATACAAAAACCTATTGATCGAAAACGACAACGGCATCGTCACCCTCACCATCAACCGCCCGCAGGCGCTCAATTCGCTCAATAGCGAAACGCTGACCGAGCTTGGTTGTGCCCTCTACCAACTGGAGTACGACCCGGCTGCAAAGGTGATCATTCTCACCGGAGCAGGGGAGAAGGCGTTCGTGGCTGGCGCCGACATCAAGGAGATGTCGGAGATGTCCGCCTATGAGGGGCACCAGTTCGGTCGCAAGGGCCAGAACGTGATGCTGGCCATGGGGAAGATGAGGACCCCGTTGATTGCAGTTGTTAACGGATTTGCCCTCGGCGGCGGCCTTGAGCTGGCCCTCGGCTGCGATTTCATCTATGCATCGGCCAAAGCCAAGCTCGGCTTCCCTGAAGTTACCCTCGGCATTATGCCCGGCTTCGGTGGCACCCAGAACCTGCCAAGGCTGATCGGCCCCAACAAGGCCAACGAGCTGATCTTCACCGGGAAGGTCATTACGGCTGACAAGGCGCTGGCCTGGGGGATCGCCAACGAAGTGTTTCCTCCTGAGGAGCTTATGGCCAGGGCGAAAGAAACGGCGGCAGCCATCGCCGGTGTCGGTCTCCTGGGCGTTGCCTACGCTAAGGATGCCATTGCCAATGGCCTGAACATGACCAAGGAGGATGGGTTCCGTTACGAGGCATCCCTCTTCGGCGTGCTGTTCGCCACTGCCGACCAGAAGGAGGGGATGGGAGCATTCGTGGAAAAGCGGAAAGCGGCATTCACCGGCAAGTAATCCGAAGGCGTGCGTAAGGGAGCGATCTATGAACTTTGAACTGAACCAGGACCACAAGGTATTGCAGGACAGCGTGCGCGACTTCGTCAACAAAGAGATCAAGCCGCTGGCGGTAAAAATCGACGAAGACCACGCCATCCCCGATGAACTGGTCGCGAAGATGAGTGAAATGGGCTTTCTCGGCAGCTACTTCCCCGAGGAATATGGTGGGGCCGGGCTGGACATGCTCTCCTATGCCATCGTAGTAGAGGAAGTCTCCAAGGCCTGCGGATCCAGCGGCGTGCTGATCTCTGCTCATACCTCCCTGTGCTCCAATCCGATCTATGTCTTCGGCACCGAAGAGCAGCGGAATGAGTGGCTGCCGGATTTGAACAGCGGCAAGAAGATCGGCTGCTTCATGCTCACCGAGCCCAATGCCGGATCAGACGCCGGCGGCACCACCACCATGTACAAGCGTGAAGGGGACGAGTTCGTCATCAACGGCAGCAAAACCTTCATAACCAACGGCGGCTACCTTGGCACCGCCATTGTGATCGCCTCCTTCGACCGCAGCCTTAAACACAAGGGAATTAGCGCCTTTATCGTCGATCTTTCCTCGCCCGGTGTGACAATCTTGAAGAATGAGAACAAGATGGGGATTCGCGGTAGCTACACCACTGCCTTCGCCTTCGACAATCTGCGTATCCCGGTGGGAAACCTGCTCGGCCAGGAAGGGAAGGGATTCAACATCGCCATGGACACCCTGAACGGCGGGCGTATCGGCATCGCATCCCAAGCGCTCGGCATCGCCGAAGGGGCCTTCGAGCGGGCCCTGGCCTACTCCAAGGAGCGTAAGCAGTTCGATCAGCCGATCTGCGAGTTCCAGGGGATCCAGTTCAAGCTGGCCGACATGTGGACCCGGATCGAAACCAGCAAGCTGCTGACCTATCGGGCAGCCTGGCTCAAGGACAACAAGAGGAACTACACCATGGATTCGGCCATGTGCAAGTTGCACGCCTCGGAAACGGCAACCTATGTCACCAAGGAGGCGATGCAGATACACGGTGGCTACGGCTACATTGCCGACTACGAGGTGGAACGGATGTACCGCGACGCCAAGATCACCGAAATCTATGAAGGGACGAATGAGATTCAGCGGGTGGTGATCTCGAAACTGCTGTTGTCATAGGAACGTCCTTATTCCCGCCATGCCGGCGTCGCTCGCTTGTGACATCCAATCGACGCCACCGCGCTCCTCCTTGGCGCCTTGGCCTGACGAACCTATGAACGGTCCACTAAAGGAGTAATGTGTATGGAAGTCACTCGCGAAATCTACTGGAACATCGGCCACGGCGTGGTGCTCCCCATGTACTCCCTGAGCATGGCAGCGTTCGCCTGTATGGCCTGGGGGGTCTGGAAGAGGCTTCCCATCTACCGCCAGGGGAAAGCACTCGACCGGTTCGATCGCTATGATGAGCGGGTTAAGCGGATGATCGGCGAGATATTCGGCCAGGAGAAGGTAGCGCGCGTCCGGGCTGGAGGCCTGCCGCACTCGCTCTTCTTATGGGGGGGGCTGACCCTCTTTGCCGGCACCCTGCTCGTGATGTTGCAGGCGGATTTTTTCACCCCCCTGATGGGGGTCAACCTCCTTTCCGGCAAGTTCTACAAGGCCTTCTCCCTAGTGCTCGACCTGGCCGGGTTGACGGCGCTCATGACGCTCGGCGGGCTCTTCTGCCGCCGGTTCGTAAAGAAACCCGAAGGGCTTGAAACCGTCGACCAGGATTACATCATCCACCAACTGCTCTTTGCCATCCTGATCACCGGCTTCCTGATCGAGGGAGCGAGGATGGCCGTCACCGAACTGTCCCAGAACCCGGACCTTGCCCGCTTCTCGCCGGTCGGTTATCTGGTTGCCCACCTCTTCACCAGCTTTACCGAAGATTCGATCAGAACCATGCACAAAATATTCTGGTGGATCCATTTTGCGCTGGTGCTCGGCTTTTTCTGTGCCATCCCCTACAGCAAGCTGCGGCATATCGTCACCACCAGCCTGAATGCCTTCTTTGCCCCGCTTGAACCGAAGGGGGCGCTTGCGACGATCAACATGGAGGATGAGAACACCGAGCAGTTCGGTGCAGCCGCCATCGGCGACCTCACCTGGAAGGATATCTTCGACGCCGACGCCTGCACCACCTGTGCCCGCTGCGAGGACCGCTGCCCTGCGCACACCACCGGCAAGCCGTTGTCGCCGATGAAGGTGATCAAGCAGATCGGCGAATTGGCCAAGACCACTCCTGATGCCAGCCTGATCGAAACCGTCGGCATAGATGCAATTTGGTCCTGCACCACCTGCCGGGCCTGCCAGGACATCTGCCCAGCCAACAACGAGCATGTCAACAAGATTCTGGAGATGCGGCGCAACGTGACCCTTATGGAGGGGGCCTTCCCGGGAGAGGAGGTGCGCACCGCAGTCAGCAACATCGAGGTGAACGCCAATCCGTTCGGCCTCGCCTTCGCTGCCCGCGGCGACTGGGCGGCCGAACTGCCGGTGACCCTGATGGAGAGCGGGGAAGCAGTCGACATCCTCTACTTCGTAGGCTGCTATGCCTCCTTTGACAGGCGCAACCGGGAGGTTGCCGCCAGCTTTATCAAAATCTGCGCTACGGCAGGGGTCAGAGTCGGCATTCTCGGCAAGGAGGAAAAGTGCTGTGGCGAGCCGGTCCGCAAGCTCGGCAACGAGTACCTCTACCAGATGCAGGCCACCGAAACTATCGAACTGATCAAGGGGTACGGAGTAAAGCGGATAGTCACCACCTGCCCTCACTGTTTCAATACCCTCGGCAGGGATTACAGGGACCTGGGGCTTGATCTGCCGGTGGAGCATTACACCACCTTCCTTGCCGGACTCCTGAAGGGGGGACGGCTTGCGCTGACGCCGGAGCCGTTCGTCGCCACCTACCACGACTCCTGCTACCTTGGCCGTTATATGGATATCATAGATCAGCCCCGCAGCATCATCTCCGCGGCCGGCGGCAGAATTCAGGAAATGGCCCAGTCCGGGTACGACAGCTTCTGCTGCAGCGCCGGCGGTGGCAGGATCCTTGCCGAAGAGAAGATCGGCAGCAAGATCAGCGAAAAGCGAGTCGGCATGGCCCGGGATACCGGGGCACCCCTGTTGATAAGTAACTGCCCGTTCTGTCTAGCCATGTTTGAGGACGGGATCAAGACCGGCGGGCACGAAGGTGAGCTTGTTGTGAAAGATTTGGCGGAAATCGTTGCCGCAAGACTTTAGGGAGGAAGCCATGAAACTGCTTGTCTGCGTCAAACAGGTTCCGGACATGGAATCGCGCTTCAAACCGAACGGCCAGGGGACGTGGTTCGAGGAGGCCGACCTGGCCTGGCGAATGAACGAATACGACGAATACGCCGTCGAACAGGCAGTCCAACTGCGGGAGCAACTGGGGGATGCCGCTGAGCTGACCGTGCTCTCCATCGGCCCGGACCGGGTGGTAGAGGCGATCAAAAAGGCCCTGGCCATGGGGTGCGACAAGGCGGTCCATGTGGTGGACGATGCAGTTGCCGGCAAGGACCCCTGGCAGATCGCCGCCATCATTACCGCCCATGCGAAGGGGGTTGGGTACGACCTGATCTTCACCGGCATGCAGTCCCAGGACCGGGGTTCAGCACAGGTAGGGGGCACCGTGGCGGAAGAACTGGGGTATGCCTGCGCCACCACCCTGGTCGGATTTACCTATGATAACGGCACCATTACCGCCAAGCGGGAGCTCGAGGGGGGGATCAAGGGGGTAGCCAGACTCGCCACCCCCGCCTTGGTTACCTGTCAACTCGGGCTCAATACCCCGCGCTATCCGACGCTTCCCAACATCATGAAGGCAAAGAAAAAAGAGATATTGAGCATTCCGGTTGCCGATCTGCTGACGGTCGATCCGCTTGCGGTCACCGCCAGTTTCCATCCCCCGGCCAAGAAGGGTTGCGGCGTCATCCTTGAAGGTGATGTGGGGCCGATGGTGGACCAACTGCTCGGCATACTCAAAGAAAAAACCGCGGTTCTGCGGTAGGAGGCGATTATGAAAGCGCTATTGATCGGTGAATACCGCGAAGGGAGACTGCTTGATACCACCTATGAACTGTGTGGTTTCGCCCAGGCGCTTGGGGCTGAAACCGCAATGCTCCTGGTGGGAAACGCCACTCGACTGCCAGCCTATGGCGGCACCCTCTACCTGGCAGATGCCGCTGCTTGCGGCGAATACCACCCAGACCTGCACAAGCAGTTGATCCTCGACGCAATCCAGAAAGAAAACCCGGACTACGTCGTCTTTATGCACTCCTCCTATGGCTGGGATTTGGCCCCGCGGGTGGCTGCCCGGCTGAAGGCGGCCCAGATATCGGAAATCATCGCCATCGTAAACGGCCAGTTCGAAGTCGGCTGCTGCAACGCCAAAATGCGCCGCACCATAAAGCCGTCCACTCCACGGGCCGTCCTTACCATCCAGGCCGGCGCCTTCCCGGCGGTGCAGCCGGGGGGGGCCCCCAGGTGCAGCAGGTAAGCGCCACGGCAGACAGCCGTGTCAGTTTTGTCGGCTACGAGCCGGCCGAGGCCAAGGATGTCGACCTGGCACGGGCCGAGGTGATCGTCACTGCCGGCAGGGGAATCGGCAAGAAGGATAACGTGCCGGTAATCCAGGCCCTGGCCAAGGCACTCGGCGGCGAGCTGGGGGCAAGCCGCCCGGTGGTGGATGCCGGCTGGGTGGACCACAGTCACCAGGTCGGGACCACCGGGCAGACGGTCAGCCCCAAGCTGTACATCGCCTGCGGGGTAAGCGGGGCGATCCAGCATCTCGCCGGCATGAAGAAGTCCGACTTCATCGTGGCCATCAACAAGGACAAGGACGCCCCGATCGGCGAAATCGCCGATGTGCTGGTGGTGGCCGATGTCATGCAGTTCATCCCCGCGCTGACCGCCAAGGTTGCCGGCTGATGCTGGAGTACGGGCTGGTCCAGGTCTATACCGGCAACGGCAAAGGCAAGACCACTGCCTCTCTCGGGCTGGCCCTGCGCGCAGTCGGGCGCGGCATGCGAGTCTGCATGATTCAGTTCATCAAAGGGGGAGGGCCGTATGGCGAACATATGGCTGCGGCGAAGTTCTCCCCCCTTCTCACCATCCATCAGACCGGCCGGGATACTTGGTTATTTCGGGACAACCTTGACCCCGAGGATGTGCGGATCGCCCGCGAATCGCTGGATCTCGGACGGCAGGTGCTGACCGGCGGCGCATACGACCTGGTGATCCTCGACGAGATCAACGGTGCCGCCTGGTTCGGACTGATATCCGCGGATGACATCCTGGCACTGATCTCCCGGAAGCCGCCGCAGGTGGAGCTGGTCCTGACCGGGCGAAACGCTGACAGCCGCGTGATTGATGCCGCTGACCTGGTGACCGAGATGGTGGAGGTCAAACATTACTACCAGCAGGGGGTCCAGGCCCGGATCGGGATTGAGAAGTAGAGAAGGGGATGCAATACAACCACTCATGGGAATACGGGTTGCAATCCAGCCCTGAACTTCACCGCTCCGGCGGCGGTCCAGCGCCTATCGCGACTGGGGCAACGGTGACCACGGTCGAGCCGTGTGCCCGGCACATGGCGGCTGACCGGGAGCAGTGGGGACAGGGGCAGGTGTGGCGGTCAAGGCATTCTGAGCGGTGCGACGCACACAACTCACGCATCGAAGGAGGATTTTATGTTTCTGGAGCTCAGCGAAGAGCAGAAACTGATCCAGGAAGCGGCCCGCGATTTTGCGAAAAACGAGCTGGAGCCGGTGGCGGCCGAGTTAGATCGGAGCGGCGACCGGACGCCGCTCATGGCCAACCTGAAGAAGCTGGCGAATCTGGGATTCATGGGGCTGAACGTCAAGGATCAGTACGGCGGCGCCGAGGCCGGTGTGGTCGCCTTCAGCGTGGCCATGACCGAGCTCGCCCGAGCCTGTGCCTCCACAGCGGTGACCGTGTCGGTGAACAACATGGTCTGCGAGGTGATCCAGTCCGTCGGCAGCGAAGAGCAGAAGCGGGCGTATATCCCGAAGATCTGCTCAGGCGAGTACGCTGCCGGCGGTTTCGGTCTCACCGAGTCGGTGGCCGGCTCCGACCCTTGCGGCATGGTCACCCAGGCGATCAAGGATGGCGACGACTACGTGCTGAACGGTTCCAAGATCTTCATCACCAGCGCCCCCTATGCCGGGGTGTTCGTGGTCTGGGCCGTCACAGACAGGAGTGCCCCCAAGGGGAAGGGGATCAGTTGCTTCCTGGTCGAGCAGGGTACGCCGGGGTTGATCATCGGCAAGGAGGAGAAGAAGATGGGGCAGCATGCGTCTGCCACCAACGAGTTGATCTTTGACAACTGCCGGGTGCCGGCCTCAGCCATGATGGGCACGTTGAACGACGGCTACCGGATCGCCGTTGGCGAGCTGACCGGCGGGCGGATCAGCATCGGCTCGCTGGCGCTCGGCATAGGGCTGGCAGCCATGGACTACGCCACCAAGTATACCACCGAGCGGAGTCAGTTCGGCCAGAAGATCAGCAGCTTCCAGGCGCTCCAGTGGATGATGGCCGACGGCTATACCGAGCTGGAAGCGGCCAGGCTCCTGCTGATGAGCGCCGCATGGCGCAAGGAGAACGGCAAGAGCTACGCCAAGGAGGCCTCTATGGCTAAGCTCTATGCCACTGAGAGTGCCAACCGCTGCTGTTACAAGGCAATGCAGATGCTCGGCGGATACGGCTACACCAATGACTACCCGATCGAGCGGTTTACCCGCGACGCACGGATCACCTCGATCTACGAGGGAACAAGCGAAATACAGAGATTGATCATATCACGAGAGATTCTACGGACATTTGCATAGTGTCCTTTCGTTTGAATCGATAACGCAGGTTGCGCAGAAGCTGCCATCTTGCCGCACCCGGAGAAGGCCCCGCAGAGGCGTAGCAGCGCTACGCCGCACAAGGAGGCTTGCGAGGATGGCGGAACAATGGCTGGTCTTCAGCAACCTGCCAAGGGAGGAGCGCATGAGCGACGGCAAGCGCATTACGTTGCAACAGGCCGCCGAGATCATCAAGGACGGTTCCCGCATCACCTTTTCCGGCTTCACCATCTGGCGGCGGCCAATGGCGATCGTCTACGAGCTGATCCGCCAGCAGCGTAAAAACCTGCACCTGGTCGAGGTGAACGGCGGTTCCCACACCGAGTTCCTTGTCGGCGCAGGCTGTGTCGACATCTGGGAGTCGTGCTGGGTCGGGCATGAACTGTACGGCAAGTACGGCGCCAACCTCTCCCGAAAGGTAGGGAGCAAGGAGATCATTGTCGAGGACTACAGCCATGCGGAAATGATGTTCCGCTTCGCCGCTGCAGCCCAAGGGGCCCCCTACGCCGTGACCCAGGCATCGCTGGGCACCGACATCCACAACCCGGAATACGACATGCTCGGCAAGGCAGGGCGTCGCGACGGCGTCCGGATACCGAAACACAAATACCTCTTTGCCGACGATCCGTTCTTCAACGGTGGCGATCAGGTGCTGCTTCCGGCCGCCAAGGTGGATGTCGCGGTGATGTGCGTCCAGCAGGTCGGGGAAGAAGGGACGGTGAGGGTCAATGGTCAGTACTATTCCGATCCAGAAGTTGCCCGGGCCGCGGACATCACCATCGTTATGGCCGAGGAGATCGTGCCGGAGGAGTACCTGCGCCGCAACGCGGACCAGAACACTGTCGTCAGCTTTGAGGTGAACCATATCGTCGAGTGCCCCTTCGGCGCCCACCCCACCGGGATGTTCGGCAGGTACGATGTGGACGGCCCCTTTCTCAAGGAGTTCTATGCCCAGACCCGTACCCAGGAGGGGTTTGATGCCTTTGCCAAAGAGTGGATCTTCGGCCAGGACCATCTCGGCTATCTGAACAAGCTCGGCTGGCCCCGCATGCTGGGGCTCAAGGCGAACACGGCGCTGAATTACAGCCCCCGCAAGAAGAAGGGAGGGAACTAGGATGAGTGAGTACGCACTGCCCGAAGAATACGGCCTGGCCGATCTCCTTTGCTGTGCCGCCTCGCGCGAGGTGCAGGATAATGAAGTCGTGTTTGCCGGCACCGGCCTGCCGATGGTGGCGATCATGCTGGCCCAGAAGACCCATGCCCCCTTACTCAAGCTGATCTTCGAGGCCGGCACCCTGGATGGCCGTCCGCCTGAGATCCCCACATCCGTCGGTGACGCCCGTTGTGAAATGGGAGCCTCCCGCGCCTCAGGACTCTTCGATGCCTTCAGCATCGCCCAGCGCGGCTATGTGGACCTCGGTTTCCTTGGCGGCGCTGAGGTGGATGTCTACGGCAACGTCAACACCACGTGCATCGGCGACTATCTGAACCCGGAACTGCGGCTCACCGGCAGCGGCGGCAACCCGGATATCAACTCCTTTGCCCGGCGAACGGCCTTCATCATGGTGCATGAAAAGCGTCGCTTCGTAGAGAACGTCAGCTACATTACCAGTCCGGGCTGGCGGGTGAAGAAATGGCCGGGCGGCGATTTCGTCCACCGGCGTGAACTGTACGGTGCAGCGTACCGCGGTGGCCCGTCGGTGGTGATTTCCACCATGGGGGTTTTCAGGTTTGATGGTGATACGGGAAGGATGTTCCTTGACACCTGCCATCCGGGCAAGACACCGCAGGAGATCAAGGACCAGTGCCAGTTCGACCTGGATATTTCCCGGGTGAACGGGGAGACGCTTCCGCCTACTCGCGAGGAGTTACGCCTTATTCACGAAGTGCTTGACCCTGATGAGATATTCATCCCCAAAGTGAAAAAGGGGTAATGGATGACACAACTCAAGGAACATCCGGGAAATCTGGTGGAAATCCTGAAAATTCGGGACAGATTGGGCAGATTCGAATTGTCATCTTTACGGGCATAACACAACCAATGGCGAATATTGGCGCCATTAATGCAGTCACGTACATACCTCTCATTTGCATCCTCCGCTTGTTTATCTGGGAAATATCTAACTGCGTATCCAACCCGACGGAACATTTCTACCAACCATTAGTTCGCAATCCGCACCCTTTCGCCCATGCGTATCCGTCCTGCGGGCGGATACGCCTACTTCAGCCTCTTAAACTCGATTTCCTTCAAATACCCGTTCCGTACAGCGTATCTGACTGAAGGTCCGCCTTTACGGTTTCAAACTCCTCGACCGCTGTGCCGTGTGCCCTGCCGTTATCGCTAGCGTCCCGGCAATGTGTACGCAATACGCACAGTCCCGCCCCAGCGAGTCCCGGCGGGCGGAGTATGAAAACGGGTCTTTGATGCGCCTGGTTTCATTCACCCCATTCGTTAGAGTGCAGTTCGTGCGGGTGCGCGCGACCCGCTCATGCCACATAAGCGGGTCCATCAGTACCGTCGTGCCGCCCCGTGTGACCAACCGGCATAAAATCCGATAGTGTTGGCCCATTAAAATTTATATAGTTATTGTCGCCGCGACTATTTCAAGCCGGCCGGATATTGTCAAGGCAGGGAAATCCCGATAAGTCACTGGGGTCTCCGTTAAATCGGGACGGGAAATGGAGGGGGTGCCGTCCGGCCGCCTCTGATCAGGCTGGAGACGGTTCTTGCGCGCAATTGTGGCTAGCCCGAAAACCTGCTACAACAGAGCGCGTGTTCTGTCATGGTATGAAGGAGAGAGCTTATCCCCCCCCGGTTCTACGTTGCAACGGTCGAGCCAGTCACCTCTGGTGACGGCTGCATCGTCCGGATTGCCAACGCCTCGACAATCCATTCCCATACGCTCGACACATGGCGTCACCCTGTTCCGGCGCCGCACGAAGCAGTGGCCGCTGCCGGACGCCCGGCCCCGGCGGGAAAGGGCGCATTCCGCCCCGTGGTGCAGTGCCGTGCACATGGTTGGAAAACACGGCGGAAAAAGCCCCGCGGAGCGCGCGGCGGCAGTCCGGCCCCTTGTGCGGCTGCCCCCCCGGCGAGGGGACTGCTTCGAAGAGCCTCCGGCATCGGGTGTAGTGAGGACGCTGTGACGCTGAGAGTTATTCTTGTTGATGACCACAGGCTCTTTCGGGAGTGCGTGCGATCGCTCCTGGAGCGCGAGCCAGGCATCGACGTGGCCGGAGAGGCCGCAGACGGCCGCGACGCGCTGGAGTTGGTCCGCTGCGTGCGCCCCCATGTGGTGCTGATGGAGGTGATGATGCCCGGGGTGAGCGGTATCGACGCCACCAGGATCATCAGGCGCGAGCATCCGGGCGTTGCGGTGCTGGGTTTTTCCGCGCGCCAGGAAACGGCATGCGTGGTCGGGATGCTCAAGGCAGGCGCTTCGGGTTATTTTCTCAAGAGACTGGCGACCTCCGCCGAGCTTGGCCGCGCCATCAGGGCCGCTGCCGATGGTGAAATCTATTTCGGGCCGAACATTCCGCAGATTATCGTCACGCAGTACTTCTGGCGCCTTCCCGAAGAAGTCGCTGCCGGGTCGCCGGGGCTCAACCCCAAAGAGCGGCAGATGCTGGCGATGATCGCGTCGGGCAAGAGCAGCAAGGAAATCTCGTTTGATCTCGGCCTGAGCCTGAGGGCAGTTGAAGTCCAGCGGACCAGGATCATGAAGAAGCTCAGCCTGTTCAGCGTTGCCGAACTGACCAAATACGCCCTCCGCGAGGGCCTTGCCACCTTGTAACACCCCGTTCCCCCGTTTTTTCCCCACGCTGGACCGCTCTCCGCATTTTTTGCCGGGAATTGCGCATCAATTCGTGCGTAAACCCTGATGCAGCCGCTTGCAGGCAGGCCGATACAACTTAAAGATTTTCTTAATTGCGTGATCCGTCATGGCCGGACACGCCGTTCAATGCCCGCCACGTCACAACCAGAGGAGGTACGTGCAATGCAGTGGTACTACAACCTGAAGATTGCAGCGAAGCTTCTGTCCGGATTCATCCTGGTCGCCATTGTCGCAGGGGTCGTCGGTGCAATCGGGATTGCCAAGATCAAGGCAATCGACGAGGCCGATACGGCCATGTACGAACTGAACACCAAGCCCATGGGGCCGATCCTGGCCACAGCGGTGGCATTCCAGCGCATCAGGATCAATTATCGCGACATTGCCCTGGAGGACAATGCAGCAGTAAAGGCGAAATACGCCGGCTCGATCAAGGATATGAAAAAGACGATTGATGAAAGTTTGCCCGAGATCGAAAAATCCCTTCAGTCCGAAGAGACCAAGAAGTCTTTTGCGGAGGTCAAGGCCAGTCTGGCAAGGTTTGAGCCTAATCTCGAGAAGATTGTTGCCCTGGCCATGGCCGGCAAGAACAGCGAGGCCGTGGCCTATATGCGGAACGAGTCCGTGGCGGCCTCGGCCGTCGCCGTGGATCAAGCGATCCAGGGGCTGGTGGATATCAAAATCAACCTGGCGAAAAAGAAGTCCGAAGAGAATTCGGCCGCAGCTGCATCGGCAGTGAACATGACCGCCATCATCCTCGCCTGCGGCATGGCCGTGGCCATAGGGCTGGGGATTTTCCTCTCCCGCATCATCAGCCGTCCGCTCCGCGATGCGGTGGATGTCGCGACAAAACTCGCCGGCGGCGACCTGTCGGTGAGCATCGAGGCCGCCAGCACGGACGAGACGGGCCAGCTCCTGATGGCAATGCAGAACATGGTGGATACGCTCAAATCCTTCCGGGAGCAGTTGGAGGTTCTGATCAGTGCCGCTGCCGACGGCGAGCTCGACAGGCGGGCCGACGCCTCCCAGTTCTCGGGCGGGTGGCAGGCGCTGGTGCAAGGGGTGAACGATACCGTCACCAACATCGTCGATCCCCTCATGGTTACCGCCGATTACGTGGACCGGATCAGCAAGGGGGACATGCCGCCGGCCATTACCAAGCAGTCCAAGGGGCAGTACAACCTCATCACGCAAAACCTCAACACGCTCATCGAGGCGACCAACAGCATCGTTCGGGCCGCTCAGCAGGTTGCGGGCGGTGACCTCACCGTGTCGCTCACGGTGCGCTCCGACCGGGATGATCTGATGAAGGCCCTGTCCGCCATGGTCAAGAAGCTCTCCGAAGTGGTCGCCGACGTGATGAGTGCCGCCGACAACGTGGCCGCCGGCAGCCAGCAGATTTCCGCCAGCTCCGAAGAGATGAGCCAGGGGGCCAGCGAGCAGGCGGCAGCGGCTGAAGAGGCATCGAGCAGCATGGAGCAGATGAGCTCCAACATCCGGCAGAACGCCGACAACGCCACCCAGACCGAGAAGATCGCCCTCAAGAGCGCCGTTGACGCCAAGGAGGGCGGTTCCGCGGTAACCGAGACCGTCGAGGCCATGAAGGAAATCGCCTCCAAGATCTCGATCATCGAAGAGATCGCCCGACAGACGAACCTGCTGGCGCTGAACGCTGCCATCGAAGCGGCCCGTGCCGGCGAGCACGGCAAGGGCTTTGCGGTGGTGGCGGCCGAGGTCAGAAAGCTTGCCGAGCGGAGTCAGAGGGCTGCCGGCGAGATCAGCGACCTGTCGGCCTCCAGTGTTGAGGTGGCGGAGAAGGCCGGGGAAATGCTGGCGCGGATCGTGCCGGACATCCAGCGTACCGCGGAACTGGTGCAGGAGATCAGTGCCGCGTGCAAGGAGCAGGACACGGGCGCGGAACAGATCAACAAAGCGATCCAGCAGCTTGACCAGGTGATCCAGCAGAACGCCGGCGCCAGCGAAGAGATGGCCTCGACCTCAGAGGAGCTGGCCAGCCAGGCCGAGCAGTTGCAGGCTACCATCTCATTCTTCAGGATCGATGAGCGGATGATGGGTGCCCGCC
Source organism: Geobacter anodireducens (assembly GCA_001628815.1). NCBI lineage: Bacteria > Pseudomonadati > Thermodesulfobacteriota > Desulfuromonadia > Geobacterales > Geobacteraceae > Geobacter > Geobacter anodireducens. The sequence continues at coordinate 2,851,677 of CP014963.1, read as the reverse complement.
CCGCTGAGACGGCCCGTCGCCCCATCGGCAGGAAAAAGCCGGCCGTGTCCCTCTCGGGCCATGTCCTTGCCGGCAGTTATCATGCCGAGTCCCCTAAAAAGGCGGTTGGTGCGGGCGGCGTTGACCTGCACCTGGCCAGCGACCACCTGGACGGAGAGTTCGATACCTATTAGGAGGCTGCCATGACCGTTGCCGGGATAACCGACACGCGCCCGTACCTGACCTTTGCGCTGTCCGAGGAGATCTTTGCCGTGGAAGTGTACAAGGTGCGGGAGATTCTGGAGTGGACCACCATAACCAGGGTTCCCCAGACGCCGGACTTCATGAGAGGGGTGATCAACCTGCGCGGCAGCGTGGTGCCGGTGATCGATCTCAGGCTCAAATTCGGTATGGCCGAAACGGCCAGATCCGTCAATACCTGCATCATCGTGGTGGAGGTGCTGACGGGGGACGATACGCTGGTGATGGGGATGCTGGCCGACTCGGTTCAGGAGGTCTTCGAACTTGCGCCGGAGAGCATGGCGCCGGCCCCCAGGATCGGGACCAACCTCGACACCTCATTTATGAAGGGAATGGGGAAACACGGGGATTCGTTCATCATCATCCTGGACATCGACCGCCTGTTCGGGGCCGACGAGCTGGCCGGCATCGCAAGCATGGAGACGGACGCATTCTGACTGCCGCACCGGATGACTGCTGTCAGCCCCTATGGCGCCCAGGACAAGGAGCGCAACGTCGCCAGCAGCCACAACGCCTCACAATCTCTTCCAAGGACGTACCAAACGAGACTAGGGATCTTCCGGCGGAGAGGTCAGGTCGGTCGCCGTCTGCATGCCGGCCGCCACTTCGGGGATGATCCCAAGCCGGGCGTAGATGGGCCGGATCAGGGGACGCAGGTTGCGCAGTTCCCGGCCGAAGAGCGCCCCGCCGAGCAGGCAGGCGACTCCCCCGATCAGCAGGGTGTTCTGGGCGCCGATCCGGTTGGCCACCACCCCGGCCATCAGGCTGCCGATGGGGGTGGCTCCCATGAACGACATGGTGAAGAAGCTCATCACCCGGCCCCGTTTGTCGTCGTCGACGATGGTCTGGAGAATGGTGTTGCTGGAGGCGATCTGGGCCATGGCGCCGAAGCCGGCCAGGGCGAGGAACAGGGGCGAGAGGACCAGCGAGCTGGACAGGGCGAAACCGGCGATGCCGAAGCCGAAGACGCAGGCGGCCACCGCGATCACCCGGCCGAGGCCGATGACGCTCGTGCGTGAGGCGAGGTAGAGGGTGCTGCAGAAGGCGCCGATCCCGACCGAGGCCATCAGGAAGCCGAAGGTGTGGGCGCCGCCGTGCAGGACCTCCCTGGCGAAGATCGGCATCAGCACCACGTAGGGCATCCCCATCAGGCTGACCAGGCCGAGGAGCATCAGGATGTAGCGGATCGGCTTGAAGTCGAAGGCGTAGCCGAACCCTTCGCGCAGCTCGTGGAGGATATGCTTGCGGCCGGGCCGCCGCGGCACCGGCTTGAGCCGCATCGCCGCGATGGCAATGATCACTGCCAGGTAACTGGTGGCATTGATAAGGAAGCAGATCCCCTCCCCAAGGGTGGCGACCAGCACCCCGGCGATGGACGGGCCGATCAGCCGGGCGCCGTTGACCATGGACGAGTTGAGGGCGATGGCGTTCCCCAGGTCTTCCTTTTTCTCCACCAGTTCCACCACGAACGACTGGCGGATCGGGATGTCAAAGGCGTTGACCACCCCAAGCAGGGCGCTCAGCGCGACGATCAGCCAGACCGGGGTGGTCCCGGTCAGGACGAAGACCGCCAGCACCGCCGCCTGGGCCATGGCCAGGGTCTGGGTGGCGAGCAGGAGCGGCCGGCGTCTCCAGCGGTCGGCCAGCACCCCAGCCACCGGCGCCAGGAAGAAGGTCGGGATCTGGCTGACGAAACCGACCACCCCGAGCAACAGCGCCGACCCGGTCAGCCGGTAGACGAGCCAGCTCATGGCCACCTGCTGCATCCAGGTGCCCACCAGCGACACGCTCTGCCCGGCGAAAAACAACCGGTAGTTTCTCGAGCTCAGCGCCCGCAGCATCAGCCGCAGCCGCGTCCCCGCCTTTTCCAGCCGGCCACCCGATTCCATCGAATTCTCCTGCCCTTCGCGTCCGGGCCGGTTCATCCCGATTTTCCCGTTCATATCTTCTATGCTAGCAGCCGCATTGCCGCCTGTCACCATCCTGTTCCCGTCATGGTGCAACACCCGTGCTTCCCTGAACGGCCGGAAAGGCGTGGCGGGCTTGAGCCATGGCCGGTGCGCGCCGGCCGGCGCACTGCCGGACACGGGGCGAATTCATGGCAACGAAGAAGATCCTGATGCTGGTGGGTGATTACGTGGAGGATTACGAGGTAATGGTTCCGTTCCAGGCCCTGCTGATGATCGACCACCGGGTCCATGCCGTCTGCCCGATATTCGGCAGACGGCGTTTTCTGTCTGGCGGCGCAACGGCCTCCTGCTTCCCGCCTCTTACCTCACGGCGTCGAGGGTCACCGCGAGCGTGTGGGTCAGGTCCACCGTGCTGTTGGTGATGGCATCGTAGCCCACCGCCCTGACCAGGGTCACCGGCGTGTTGAGCGCCCGCAGCCCGCTCAGGGTGATGCTCGTCCCTGTGTCCACGGTGCAGGCCAGCCGCAGGAATTCGCCCGAACGATAGCTGGAGCTGGTGGTGGCCATGGAGAGGTAGGCCTTCCGCGTGGAGGCCGAGTAGTTGCCGTAGGCCAGGTTGGTCCCGCTCAGGGCGCTGCCCGGCGTCAGCGTGGAGTTGACGATCTGACCCGTGCCGCCGGTGGTCGTGGTGACGCCCATGCCGGCCGGCAGGGCCAGGGTAAGCTCAATGCCGCTGACAGGGACCGAAAGCTGGGCCGTGCTCATGGCAGTGAAGGCCAGGGTTGCCGTTCCGGCCGGAAAAACGTACTCGCCGCCGGCCGTGCCGCTGTCGTTCTTGTCGTCGCCGCAGCCGGCCAGGGAGATTGCGGTCAGGATTATGCCAATCAGGTACCGTGTTCTTCTCATGCTATCCTCCTTCGGTAGTGTGCCGTATCGCGTGTCAGTGAATCATGCCCATAGCCATCCGCAGAATGACGATGACATCCATGATGTCGATCCTGCCGTCACCCACGGAGACGCCGTTGACCATCGGCGCCACGTCCAGCCGGGCGATCTGGCTGTTGTCCGGCCTGATGATGCCCACCGTCATCCGCAGTGCCTGCAGGGCATCGACGATGGTGACCCCGGCGCCGGTGGTCCCGGTTGCCGACGGCTGGGTGTAGATGATGTTGCGCTGCACGGTCAAGGTGTTGCTGTTCTGGTCGACCCCGGTGACCGCCACCTGGTAGACCTTGTCCTCGCTGAAGGTGAGCTGCTGCCGGAAGGCGCCATTGACCACCGCCGGGGAGTAGCTGTGTCCATCCATGGTCACGGTGACGGCGACCGGGCTGGTGTTGTCGGCCACCTGGCCGGTCAGGGTATAGGTGCCGAGAGCCGTGCGGATGTCTGCGGCCGGGTCGGTGATGGCCAGGGAGAAGAGCGAGGCGCTGGTGACGGTCCGCTTGGCCTCGACGGTCTGGCCGGCGGCATTGGCGGCGATGATCAGGATGGTGTTCATACCCTCCCGCAGGTTGGCGACGAAGGAGTAGTCCGCGCCGGAGATCGCGGCGACCTGGGGCGCCGAACCGTTGACCGACCAACTGACGACCGTGGTCGGGTCGAGGGGGGTGACGGAGCCGCCCACGGTGATGTGTTGCTGCCAGGTGACGGCGTTGTCGTCGGGGGAAGCGACCGTCAGTCTGGGCGCCGAGGCGTCGAGGTTGATGGTCCTGGTGACTGCGCTGCTGATGCCGGCATTATTGGTGGCCACGATCCTGACCGGGTTGGCCATGGCAACCAGTTGCACCGGATAGCTGAAGCTGCGTCGGGATTGACGCTGACCTCTTCGTCGTTGACCGTGACCGAGCGGATGCCGGCCGGATCGGTGGCAATGCCGCAGATGTTCTGGGTGGTATCGGTGGTCACGGCGTTGTCGGACAGGATGGAAAGCGCCATCATCGGCGGGGTGGTGCCGTAGACCACGGTGATGCCCTGGGTTGCCTGGGGCGCCGCGTTATAGTTGGCGTCGCCCGGCTGGCTGGCGGTGATGGAGCAGGTGCCGAGGGCCTTGCCGGTGACGGTGGAGCCGGTCACCGAGCAGACCGTCGGGGTGGCGGAGGTGAAGGCCACGGGCAGGCCCGAGGTCGCTGTGGCGCTGAGCGTGGCGGTGCCACCAACCGTGAGCGACGGCACGGCGCCGAAGGCGATGGACTGGCTCGCCTTGCCGATGGCGAAGGTTTGGGTGACCTGGGGTGCCGGGTTATAGCTGGCGTTGCCCGCCTGATTGGCGGCGATGGTGCAGGAACCCGCGGTCAGGCCGGCAACGGTGGAGCCGGTTACCGAGCAGACCGCCGGGGTGGTGGACGTGAAGCTGACCGCGAGCCCCGAGGCGGCAGTGGCGCTGACCGTGCCGGTGCCGTTGACCACGACCGTGGGCGCGGCGCCGAAGGCGATGGACTGACCGGCCTTGCCGACGGTGATGGTCCGCTGGGCGTCGGGGGCGGCGTTGTAGTTGGTGTTCCCCGCTTGGGAGGCGGTGACGGCGATGCTGCCGACGCCGGTGATGGTCAGGGTGGTGCCGGAGAGGCTGCCCGGGCCGCTGGTGACGGCGAACGTGACCGGATTGCCCGAGGCCCCGCCGGTGGCGGAGAGGGTAATGGGAGCATCACCGAAGGTGACTGTGGCGGGGGGATTGAAGGTGATGGCCTGGTCGCCCTTGATGTTGGTCAGGGGGTAGCCGGCGGTAAGACTGCTGACCGTGGCGGTTACCGAGTAGGAACCGACAGTGCCGTTAGCCGTGGCAGTGAAGGAAGCGATGCCCGCGGGGTTGGTCGTGGCCGAGCCGCCGGCCGCAATGCCGGCGCCGGAACCCGATCCGGCAAAAGCGACGCTGATCCCGTCAAGGACCGCGCCGAGGGAGTCGGTAACCTTGAGCCGCAATGGCGCGGCAAAGGGGGTGTTGACCGCGGCTGACTGGCCGGCTCCGTCTACTGCGGCAACGGCGGCCGGCACACCCCGCTCAAAGGCGCCCATGTCGCAGGTGGCATCCTGGGGCCTGGTCATGCCGCGCTGGTCGGCAGCCGGGCCGGCGCTGCAATTGCCGGCACCGATGGCCGGACTGCCGGACAGGAGCGCCATGGTCCGGGTGGTGCCGCCATTGTCGGCCAGCGGGGCGAGCAGCGGGTCAGCGGCGATAATGTTGCTGCCGCCCGGATATCCGCCCTGCACCACACTGTCCGAGACGGTGGGGGTGCTGGCATTGTCGGAGATTTCGCCGTTGCTGTTGCCCCAGAAGATACTGTTGCGAATAACCGGGCTGTTGTTGGTGTTGTACATCCCGCCGCCCGAGGTGCCGGCGGAATTGCCGCTGAAGGTACAGTTCGCCACTGACGGGTTCCCGAAATTGTTGTAGATCCCGCCGCCCGAAATGTTCGCGGAATTGCCGCTGAAGGTACAGTTGGTCAGCGTCGGGGTGCTGAGGACGCCGTTTATCATCCCGCCGCCATAGGCGGAGGAGTGATTGTTGCTGAAGGTGCAGTCGGTCAGCACCGGGTTGGCGGTGTTGTTGTACATCCCGCCGCCGTAGGAAATGGCGGTGTTGCCGCTGAATGAACAGTTGGTGACGGTCGGGCTGGAGCCGAAATTGAACATCCCGCCGCCCAGACCGGCATAGTTTCCGCTGAAGATGCAGTTGGCGACAATCGGGCTGTTGATGTGGTCGTTGTACATCCCGCCGCCGTAGCTGTCCTGCGAAGTGCCGTTGGCGTTGCCGCCGCTGATGGTAAAACCGTCCAGGGTAGCGCTGTCCGCGCCGGTGACCACATGGTAGGAGTTGTCGCCGGCGTTGCCCTGGGCGCCCAGGTCACCGCTCAGGATCGTCACATTGGCCCTGAAATTACGTTCTGCACGAGCGGTTTCCGTTCCGGCAAAGCCGCCATACAGCGCCACCCCCGATACGAGCCGGAAGGTGGCGCTGCGGTCGGTGCCGGTGGTTGGCGTATAGGTGCCGGCCGCCGCCCAGATATCCTGCCCGTTCACCGCGTTGGCCAGGGCATAGCGCAGCTCGCAGGCGTTTGCCCAGCTTTCGCAGAAGCCGCTCTCCCGGCCGCCCGGCACCGCGTACAGCACCGGGTAGACCCCCACCGTTGCCGGCGCGCCATGAACGGCCGACACATTGCCCGCCGCGTCCTTGACCCAGGGATAGAGGGTGTGGGTGCCGGTAGCGGCAACGGCGTAGGTTGTCGGCGCGAGAACTGACCAGCCCGGATCTCCGGCCGGGGGAGGGGTGTCGGAGCTGGTGATCAGGTAGCCGGCGACCCCGGAGCCGCTGCCGTCGGCAGCGGTAAACGACGCGATGGGCACGGTGAGACCGGCAGCACGCGTGGCAACGGTGAAGGCGGTGACAGCCGGTTGCTCGGTATCCACCAGCACCCCGGCCGTGGCGCCGACGCCATTGAGGAACAGGTTGGCGCCGTTACCGGCGACATCGATGATCGTGCTGCCGTTCAGGGTCAGGCCGCCGACGGCGATGCCGTCGCTGTCGAGATCGCCGCTTTGCACCGTGTAGCGATAGGTGATGGCGGTGGCCGTCTTCGCCAGGTAGGCGGCGGTCCGGGGGGTAGCGCCGATGGTCAGCCCGAGGGTGGAATCGGTGCCGGTGACCGTGACGTTCTCACTGAAGCTGACCGTGAAGTCCAGGTGTTGGCCGGCAGGGTAGATGCCGTTGCCGGGGACAGTGACCGAACTGACCACGGGAGAGGTGGTGTCGACCAGGACGCCGGTAGTCGAGCCAACGCTGTTGAGGGTAAGGGTGGCATTGACGCCGCTGTCGTTCCGGATCGAGCCGCCATTGAGGGTGAGGGCACCGATGGTGATGCCGTCGGTGTCGTTTTTCCCTGCCGTGACGACGTAACGGAACAGGCTGGTGGTAATGGTGGGGCTGCTGACGTAATCGGCGTAGACGGTGGTGCCCCCGATCGTCAGGGCAATGCGCGGCGTGCCGGTGACGGTGGCGGGGCTGTCCCAGGTGACGGTGAAGTCGAGGGTGCTGCCGGTTCCGTAGCTGCCGTTCGCCGGCACGGCGACGCTGATCACCGTTGGTCCCGGGGTGGGGGTAACGCTGTTGGAAGCGGTAGAGGCTGGACTCGTCCCGACGCCGTTGGTGGCGGTAACGGTGAAGGTGTAGGCGACGCCGTTGGTGAGGCCGGTGATGAGGCAGGGCGAGGTGGCACAGGTGCCGGTGATGCGCCCGGGTTGCTGGTCGCCGTGTAGCCGGTGATGGCGGCGCCGCCGGTGCTGGCCGGGGCGGAGAAGGTCACGCTGGCCTGGCCGTCGTCGGGGGAGGCGGTGACGCCGGTCGGCGCGCCCGGCACTACTGCGTTCACGGCGAATGACCGGCTGACCGTCGCCGCTGCCAGATAGGAGCCGTCGCCCGCTTGATCGGCACTGATGGTACAGGTGCCGGTAGCGAGGAAGCTGAGCGCGCCGCCGCTGGTGACGGTGCAGACCCCGGTGGTCGCTGAGCTGAAGCTGACCGTCAGCCCGGAGGTGGCGGTGGCGGTCAGGGTCGGGGCGGTGCCGAAGTTCTGGGCGCCGGGATTGGCGAAGGTGATAGTCTGGGCGACCTTGGGGGTAACGCTGTTGGAGGCGGCCGAAGCGCTGCCGGTGCCGGCGCTGTTGGTGGCGGTGACGGTGAAGGTGTAGGCGGTGCCGTTGGTCAGACCGGTGACGGTGCAGGGCGAGGCGGCACAGGTGCCGGTGATGCCGCCCGGATTGCTGGTCGCCGTGTAGCCGGTGATGGCGGCGCCGCCGGTGCTGGCCGGGGCGGTGAAGGTGATCGAGACCTGGCCGTTGCCGGCCGTGGCAGTGACGCTGGTCGGTGCACCCGGGACCACGGCATTCACGGCGAATGACCGGCTGACCGTCGGCGCGGCCAGGAACGCGCCGTTTCCGGCCTGATCGGCATTGATGGTACAGGTGCCGGCAGTGAGGAAGCTGAGCGCGCCGCCGCTGGTGATGGTGCAGACCCCGGTGGTCGACGAACTGAAGGTGACCGTCAGCCCGGAGGTGGCGGTGGCGGTCAGGGTCGGGGTAGCGCCGAAGTTCTGTCCGCCGGGATTAGAAAAGGTGATGGTCTGGGCGGCCTTGGGGGTGACGCTGTTGGATGCTGCCGAAGCGCTGCCGGTGCCGGCGCTGTTGGTGGCGGTGACGGTGAAGGTGTAGGCAGTGCCGTTGGTCAGGCCGGTGACGATACAGGGGGATGCGGCGCAGGTGCCGGCTCTGCCGCCGGGGCTGGCCGTGGCCGTGTAGCCGGTGATGGCGCCGCCGGTGCTGGCCGGGGCGGTGAAGGCGACCGAGACCTGGGTGTCGCCGGCCGTGGCGGTGCCGATGGTCGGTGCGCCCGGGACCACGGCATTGACCGTCACCGTGATCGTCCGGGTAGCCGTGTCAGTGCCGTCGCTGACCCTGACGGCAAAACTGTCGCTGCCGGCGTAATTGGTAGCGGGCGTGTAGGTGATGGTGCCGCCGGGGGTGATGTCCGTGGAGCCGGACGACGCCGTTGCCCCTGCGAAGCTGAGGGAGCCGTGGCTCGGCGCCGTGTTTTGCGACCAGGTCAGGGTCTGGCCGGTGTCGCTGTCGCTGGCGTGCAGCAGTCCCTTGATATCCGCGGCGCCGGAGTTGGCGTTAACGGTCAGCGTCGTGGTCGCGCCCACAAAGGTCGGGGCGGCGTTGAAAAACACCGTTGAATTGTTGGTCACGGCAAGGTTTGAGAAGGAAGCCACCTGGTTCCAGGCAGCGTCGATGAGCCCCATGTTGCTGTCGTCGAAGCCCACCTTCACGGTCTGGCCGATGCTGACCGGCGTTGCCAGGGTCAGGGTCACGGACGCGCCGCTGAAGCTCAGGCCGCTGACAGTGACCGGCGCGGAATTGACGGTGACGGTGAAGTCGGACGTGGAAGCCCACCCGTCACTGGCCTCGATGCTCTCGTCAAAGGTGATGGTGACCGTGGTGCCCGCGGCATTGGTGGCGGCGCTCTGGGGGGTCGGCGGCGTGGTGTCGGGCACGGTGCAGGTGATGAGCACGTCGAAGGAGCCGCCGTCGGTCATGTAGGCCGACGATGTGGAGAAGTTCACGTTGCTGGTGCATGATGCGGCGCTCATGTAGGAATTGTCGTTGAACCCCATGGTGAAGTAGCCGGGGGTCGTCCCCAGGTTCACCGCCAGGTTGGTGACGTTGCCGGTGATGTCCTGCCAGGCCACGGAGGCATCATAGTTATTCCCCGCATTGGGGATGGACGCCCGCATGAAGGTGATATGGCCCGGGGGCGCGTTCTGCGAGGCGAACTCCGGGTAGGTGGTCATGGTGATCCGGGCCGTGATGGCTGCCTGGGCGGTGCCGCCAAGGATGACCATGAGCGAAAGGATCACTCCCAGTGCCGCCCCGAGGGTGCCCATGGGGCGGCAGCGGCCCGCGAGGCGGCCGAATGCCTGCATGAAGTACATGTTGAATAGCGAAAGACTGAACGGGTTGTGCACGATGTTTCCTCCTTGGACAACGATGCCCTCACGCCACGTAACATCTGTAGGTGTTTTGAGCAGATAACAACGGAACATGCGTTTTTCCGGGCCGAACGCACGGTTGGCTGCCGGCCGGACATCGAGGGTGTCTCATGTGAACGGTGCCGGCGGGGATCTCCTGACGCCGCCGAGATGTGCCGGCCTGCTCACGACGTTTTTGCATACTTCTTGCCAAAATTTATTAATGATATTGTTTTTAATGTGCGCTGATTTGCGCCCGTGTGAGGCGCCCGGCAGCACGCGGAGACCCGGGATTGACCGGAAATGCCCGATCCGCGTGTGGGTGCCCCCCCTGTTCAACCGGAATGGAGCGGCGAAACTCACCACTCCGACCCGGTTTGGGGGGCGCGAACCGGAATAGTGATTCGCGGCTACACGGACCGATCTGCTTTATGTGCGGATTTGCGTGTACGAAAAATTCGTTCCATTGAAGTGGCCGTATGGAACATGCTGGAATGGAAAAGTGGAAAATCTGTGTCAGAACAATCGGGCAACTATGCGAACAACATACTAGATAAATTGAAGCCCCCCCGATATGTACAGGGAAATTCCTGGCACCCATGGGTGTTGCTTGATGCATAGAGGAAAGTTCCTGGGATGTTGGACACTCGGCAGCATGCATATGTTTCCACAACAGGAGGGTGCAGAAATTGACAGGGCAAAGCCTTAAGGCGGAGTACAAAATTTTGACGCTGATCCTGGCTTGTTGCATCGGTCGGGCTGTTGGGGACCGGCGGGATGAGGAGCATGGGAAGGAGCCCCGGTGAGGTCTACGGGGAGCAGGAGTCCGTGGCTGCCCTGGCGGCGGTGAAAAGCGACTTTTTGGAAATACGCCTGGCGACCGTCCACGTGCTGGCGTTGGCCGATGCCGCCAACCCGGCGGGAAAAGACGGAGTTTCGGTATGTCCGCTGTCAGGATCAAGGAGCGCCTGGCCTCTCTGGGGCACCACGATTTCTCCCGGGAAGAAAAGATTGCGGAATTCCGTGACGGCTATGGGGCATACCTTGCCGAAGGCACCAGGCCGGCAGCCATGGCCAAGGCAGCCGCCAGGGGCCTGACGTCCGGGCCGAAGCCATTGCCACTGCCGCCGAAGGGCAGAACACCACCATCGGCGAAATCAGCAACAACGTGCACCAGGTCAGGCAGGTGGTGCAGGGTACGGTCCGCGGCACCCGGGACACGGCGACCGTGGCCAGTTCCCGGTCCCAGATGCCGGACGGCATGCAGTCCGGCATCTGCCCGTTCCGGCTTGCCTGAACCTGCGGGGGGAAGCTCCTTAGCCGGCCGGGGGTCGTTTCCGGATGGTGTTCAGGTAGTACATGAATGCGGGCAGACCCGCCAGGGTGAACAGGGCGGTGGCGGCCACGCCGAAGTTGGTGGCCCAGCCGATGGAGGCCAGTGCCCCGTAGTCGGTGAACGCGAGCGAGCCGAAGCCGGCAATGGTCGTCAGCCCCGACAGCAGGACCGCCCGGCCGGACTGAACGAACCGGCCCTTGAGCTCCTCTTCGGCGCAGCCCCTGACGCGATGGGCGACGTGCAGGCCGTAGTCGCTGCCCATGCCGAAGATCGTGACCAGCACCATCACGTTCATGAAGTTGAGCCGCATGCCGGTGAGGGCCATGAGGCCGAGCATGGCAATCGCCCCGGAGGTGACCGGAAACAGGGAATAGAAAATCCCCCGGGGGCTGTTGAAGTGGGAAACGAGCAGGGAGAGGACCAGCAGGCTGCCGACGATGAGTGCCAGCATGAAGCTGCGCCGCACGGAATCGAGCAGTTGTCCGCTCACCAGGTCCACGCTCGTCGCCCGCGCCCCGGGCACGTCGTTGTGCAGCGCGGTGAGAAACGGCTGCTGCCGGAACTCCGGCCCGTTGTAGTTCAGGTACGAGAGCAGGTGATAGCCGCTCTCGCTCCGGATCAGGTGCCGCTCGACAATGCCGCGGAACGGAGAGTCCGACAGGCGGTCGATGCCCTCGCGCACCGGCAGGGGCTCGGCCTCGGCGAGCCCGGCCAGTCCCCGGATGTATTGCCCGAACGGCTCGGCGGCGAAGCCCTGCCGGCTCAGCGCTCCGTTCAGGTCGGCGTCGAGCCGGGCATGGCCGAGGCCCGCCCTCAGTTCCGCGATGACAGCGTTCTGGTCGTCCGCCCCGTTGATCACCTGACCGATGGACGAAAAAGACGCAAGCTCCCCCCGCTGCAACAACTCCCGGGCCATGGCATCGACCCTGCTCCCCCGGGACAGGACATCGGCCAGGTCGTTCCCCTCAACCGCGACGATGAGCTGCTTGCGGCTCACGCTCAGGTGCTGCTCGACCTTTTCTTGGGCAAGGAAGGCCTCTGAGTAGCGGGGCTGCAGGTTTTTCAGCTCCGACTCGAAGGACGTGCCGGTGGCGGAGACGAGCAGGCACAGCACGGCGCCGAAGGAAAGGGCAATGGTTGTCCGCCAGTGGCGGCGCCCGGCCGTCCAGAAAAAGCCGATGCCGAAGGTGGGCAGCGGTTTGTAGGCCTTGAGCGGAAACCGCTTCTCCATGAACAGAAGCAGCGGCGGCAGGAAAAAGTAGGTCGCATAGAGCGAGAAGATCACCCCCAGCCCCACCAGAAGGCCCAGCTCCGACAGGATCTTCACCTCCGAGACAACCAGGGACAGAAACGGGAAGGCCGTGGTCATGGCCGCGGTGAAAAGGGCGTGCCCGGTGTCCACCGTGGCGAGCCGGAGTGCCTCTTCGGACGATGCGCCAAGGGACCGCTCGAAATGGAACCGGTCGTACAGGTGAACCGAATAGTCGGTGCCGAGGCCGATGATGAGCGAGGTGAACGCGAAGGAGATGATGCTGATCGTCGGGAAGACGAGCCCGCCCGTGCCGAGCGCCAGCACCACGCCGTACACCAGGATGAGCGGGATCAGCAGGGTCGGCAGGAATCTCCGGTAGGCGACATAGAACAGGCCCAGCACGATGACGAGGGAGGACAGGACGCCGACGATGACGTTTTCCTTCAGGATCGCCTCGTCGGTGACCGCGCTCAGGTGGGCCCCGGCAACGGATATCTTCACGGGTGCCCCCTCCCGGGCCTGGTTGATGGCAGCCACCAGCTTCCTGGCAAAGGCGATGTCCGTTACCGGCCGGCTCGGCTCGGCGATGATGATGAGCACTTTGCCGTCGCGGGAAATGAAATAGGGGGAGGTCGTGTCCAGGTCCAGGGCCTGGGAGGCCTTCTTGAGCCGCGGCAGGATCAGCTCGCGCAGGTAGAGCGGATCAACGGCGATGATGTCGACGAGGCTTCCCGGCGCGGCAAGCTCCGTCGTTGCCTTGCGGAGGGATGCGGCCACCGCTTCCGGGCCGAGAAACTGCCGGTAGCGCGGGGCGTCTTCCGGCGCCACGAACAACTGCGGCCGGGTGACGGCATAGCCCATGAACGTTGTGAACGACTGGGCCTCGGCCAGGTCGAACACGCGATATTTGACGTTACTGAAGGCTGGCGTCCCGTCTACGGAAAGCCCGCGCAGCTTGCCGGCAAAGGTCTCGGCTTCCGTGATGAGCTGTTCCTTGTCCCCTTCCAGCAGAAAGTAGGCATTGCCGGCGCTGCCCGTCCATTTCATCGTGTCCAGGAACAGGGCGAGCGGTCCCCGCTGGGGAAAGAGCTTGAAGATGTCGGCCTCGAAGTGGATTCTGGCGATCGACAGGCACGAGAGCAGGAACGCCAGGCAGCAGGCGACGAAGACCGCCGCCGGCTTCGTGGTGGTAATCCGGTAGATCCATTCCAGATGCTTTTGGACCAGGGTGTTGGAGGTCTGGACGACAGTGTTCAGCAGGAGCTTGATCATTGGCCGTGTATCCGAGAGTGGGATTGGCGGGCAGCGCAGCGCTGCCCGGCGCGCCGGCTGTGAGGCGTGGCGTGCCGGTCGGGCTAACGTAGCGCATTATTCACTGGCGTGCAATGGGGCATGCGCGGGCGGAGGAGGGAGAGCGGGAAGGGTGGGGCGGTGCGGAGGGGCTGCGTTTCAGTCGGCAGTGGCGGCGGCAGTCGCCGGGTGCGGCCCGGGATGATGTCACCGAGGCCCGTCAGGGCGCCTCGACGCGGCGCATCTCCGGCGCGGTTGCCCGGGCCGGGGCGCGCTCCCGCACGAGCCGGTCGATATACCCGCACCAGGCGTCGCCGGCACGGTCCGGCACATTCGGGTTGCCCCGGACCCCCAGCCTGAACTCGATTGCCGACTTCCATTCCTCGGAGCCGAGGTCCGGGCCGTGCCCCTGTCCGTCGCCGGTCGGCACGCTCTCTTCGACTGCCTGGTTCCAGGGGGCGGAGCAGGGGACCACCGTTGTCGGGGCCGACAGCCGTCCGCCGCCGGCCTGGGCGCACGCCGTTGTCAGCAGGAGGGCGACCGCCAGTATTCTCGTCATAACGCCTCCGGAAGATCTACACGATTTCATACACGATAATGGCACACACGGACACCATAAGGACCAGCCCCGTAATGAAGATGGTATCGGCCCAGCGCTCCACGCGATGCATCCTGCGGGAGCTGCGCGTGCGAAGCGCGAAATAGGAGAGGATGCACGACGCAAGGAAGAGGAACGCATCGAGTGCAAGCATATCATCCGCCAGGGTCACGCCCCCGCGGATGGTCAGCACCACGCGCAGCAGCCCGATGACCGTGAGGCATACCCCCACCATGGCCGCCGAGGCGGTGAAGATGTGGATGGACACGTCTTCTTCGAGGCCGAGGTCGCACTGTGTCTTCTGGGTGTCGTTGGTATCCATGGCTCCTGATTGTCACCCGGCGCAACGTACGCCCCAAACGGAGCGACGGGCGGGGCAGGTTGTCTCCCGGGTTCCCGGCTTGGGGGATCATGGCCGGCTCATTGTGGACAACGCACGACTCCGGCACGGGTTTACCGTGCGCAAAAAGAATTTTGTCCCCGAGCCCGGCGGTGTCGCCCCCAGCGGTAGCGCATGGCATCCCCGCCATTGGCGGAGGGTGATTGCGCCCGGTGCCACCCTGTTTTCAGGATGGCGAGGCCGCGGTATTTTCCATTGCCAGTTGCCGGCTGTCGTGCTATCACGGCGGCATTTCCCCGCAAGGAGCGCCACGCCCATGATCCTCACCGGAACCATCGCCAACGTCGCCACCATCTGCGCCGGCGCCCTGATCGGCCGCTATGCCGGCCGCTTCGTCCCCGCCCGGATGCGCCGGACGGTCATGGCTGGGCTGGGGCTGACCGTCCTGCTGATCGGCCTGCAACTGGCGCTCAAGAGCCGCCAGCCGCTCCTGGTGATCGGCGGACTGATCATCGGCGGCATCCTCGGCGAGATGCTCCAGATCGAGGCCCGGCTGGAGGATTTCGGCCGCTGGCTCCAGGCGCGCTTCTCCAGTGCCGGCAACATCGCCGAGGGGTTCGTTTCCGCGAGCCTGCTCTACTGCGTCGGCGCCATGGCCATCATGGGCGCGCTCCAGGACGGCCTCGGCGACAAGCCCTCCATCCTCTACGCCAAGGCCGCCCTCGACGGCGTCGCCTCCATTGCCCTGGCCTCCACCCTCGGCATCGGCGTCCTGTTCGCCGCGCTGCCCGTGGCCCTCTACCAGGGCGGAATCACCCTGGCCGCCGACGTGGCCAAGGGGGTGCTGACCGAGCCCGTCATCGTGGAGATGAACGCCGCCGGCGGCCTGCTGATCGTGGCCATTGCCCTCGACATGATGGAGCTGAAGAGAATCCCGGTCGGCAACCTGCTGCCGTCGGTCTTCGTGGTGGTGGGGCTGGCGTGGGCCTTCGGGCTGGCGTGAGGCGGCGCGTCTGGGGGCAGCCGTGACGTCAGCCGGTCACTTTACGTCTCTCAGGTGGCGCTGATGTTCATCTTGTAGACCCCGTTCTTCACGCGGGTCAGGACATTTTTCTCCAGCATGACCTGAAACGTATTGACTACCGTGGTCTTGCTGGCATTGAGGGCCTCCGCCACTTCGTCATACGTTCCATGGAAAATGAGGTCACCGTCGAGGTGGTTGATAATGTACTCAATGACCTCAACCCGCCTTCCGCCGATCGTGTCGAGCAGTTTCAACAAAAACTCCCTCTGATCCGGCTCGTGTGCCGATCCTTTGTGGGCGGTCACCTTCTGGGTGGCTATGCTGGAGATGAGTTCCAGCATGTCGTGGAAGTTGAACGGCTTGAGCAGGTAACCGTCCGCTTTCAGCCGAAACGCGTCAAGCAGGTATTCAGACTCGGAATGGGCCGAGACGATGACCACGGCGATGTCGGGGTGCTGCTGCTTTACGGATGCCAGCAATTCGATGCCGGAGGCTCCGGGCATCCGGATATCCGTGATGACTATTTCAGGGTGGTGCTCCTCGATGGCTTTCAGTGCCAGTTCTGCGTTCCGCACGCATATGGTCTTTTTGCAGAAGCTGCTCAGGACCATATAGATCTGATCCAGGGCGACTTCCTCGTCATCCACGAAAACAACGGTAATTTCCTTCAAGGCATTTACATCCATATCAGCTCCTTTGTGTGGTTTTGGCAAATTGCAGGCAGATACAGGCGCCAACATGTCGCGTGCCCTGGAACTCAAAGGGCCCGTTCTCGGCCCATACCTTTCCATTGTCAAGGTTTTCGGCAATTTGCCGGCACAAGTAAAGTCCCAGGCCGGTACCGTCCGCCTTGTCCTTGGTGGTGACATACGGTTCGAAAATACGTTTCAGCAGATGCTTGGGAATCCCGCCGGCATTATCCTGGAATCTTACGGTCACCAGGGAGCCGTTTTCCTCGCGGCAGGATATCTGGATGATCCGCTCGCCATCTTTCATGCATAGCTGGTCCCTGGCATTCAACAGGACATTGATCGTCAGTTGCACCAGGTCGTTCACGAACCCTAACGTCATCACGGTTGTTTTGATCTGGTTGTCGATAGTAATCCGGTTCATCTCCATTATTGGCGCCACCATGGCGATGGCCCGCTCAACCGACGCCCGCAGGTCGATCGCCTGCCGGCTGCTGCCGGACATCAGCAGGGCGCGCCAGTCGTCGATAATGCTCGATATATACTGGATGTTCTGGTTAGCCAGGGTAACCTGCTTTTTCAGCAGGGCATCGTCGAGCTGCCCCAACTGGCTCTGCAGCTCAATGTTCTGGATGACTACCGACAGAGTATACAACGGTTGCCGCCATTGGTGGCCGATATAGCCCAACATTTCTCCCAGGGCGCACTGCTTTGAGCGCTGGGCCAGGACCTTTCCCTGGTTGGTGATGATTCTCTCGTACTTGTAGAAGCCGACGAAGTTGATCAAAAACATGAGCCCTGCGCTCACGGCAAAGAAGCCCCCCCAGAGATAGACGTCGCTCCACAGCCTGTCCCGGACATCGGTCATGTCATAGGCAACCAGGATTCTCCCCATCTCCTTGCCTTCGGGGGAAAGAAAGCGGGATGAGGTGCTGACCAGAAAATGCCGGTCTTTCACCCTGAGGTCCGAAAACTCGGAACTCATATCGATCTGATTGAGGATCGGCTTGAAAAACTCGATGTCCTGCTCTCGTTTGTCTTTGCTGGCGGGTGACGGTTCTCCAGGCAGCGGCAGATCGGATGGAATGAACACGGACCCGTCTTTCGTCTGTATGATGACGGTTTTTATGTCATCGAAAATCCACTTGTACGTGAAATGAAAATAAGCGGGACTGGTGGCTACCTTGATGACGCCGACAACGGTGCCATCACTGTCGTTAATGACCGGCACCGCCACGCAATGGTGGAGGGGGAGTGGTCCCGCTTCAAACCCGTAAACAGGTTTGCCGGACGCGAGTGCCGATCGGATGGCCGGGGACGCGAGGTGGGATGTTTGCAGCGCCGGGGCCGAACCGGGATTCTGGTAAATAATGTTCCCTTTTGTGTCGGCAATGAACAGAGCAATCACCGGAACGTATCGCTTGCCGAACGAGGCAAAGACGGGATCGAAAATGCGGCTCAGGCGTTCCCGGTCTTTTCCCACGACATGGGCGGCTACCCCTTGCTCGACAATTATCGACCTGAGGTAATTGTTCATGCGTTGATTGAGCCAGGTTGCCTCGCCCTCGTAAATCTTTTTGAAGGTGCCATTGGTCTTGCTGGTGGAAAAATAGTAATCCGACATTTTCTTCTGCAGGACGAGCAGGGAGAAGAGAAAAAATGTACAGAACAGGAAAATGTACGTGACCGTAACTATTCGGCTTTTATTTGTTTCAAGAAATTTCATCATGATTCGGCTCCAAGGGGGAATTGCCCTATGTGTGGCTGGCCGCTGTAGCTGTACCGGTGCTTGTGGATAGGTATTTGTTACAAAATAATAAACTAAATGCGTTTTGCCGCGCAATGAAATAGTTCCAGTCCTGCTTCATATCGATTCAAGTATACCAGCAAAACAACCCCGTCCCCCACCCGTTTCCTTTTCCCCCGTATTCCGGAAAGTAGCTCGTACATCCATTGAAGCCCTCGCGGGTAGCAGCGGCGTCGTCGGGCTACCGTGCTGTGCCGGCGCCTTGTCCGGCCCCCGGAGCCCCTTTGTGAGCAATTGGTATATTCCTTCTATTAAAAGATAAAAAAGCTTGACTCAAAAAAAATAGTCTGCTTTTATGGACTAAAGTTTTAAATGTTTTGTAAATATGGACTAAAAGTAAGCCTAGTTGTAATATTTGAGGTTTTTAAGCGGTGTTTTTGCTGATTACCAGTACCTGGCGGCGCGGGAGAGTCTCCCCGTCTGTCAATGGGAATGTTCTGAATGGATGCATTTGCGCTGTGCGCGGCCAAAAAAGCAGGGAAAGGAGAAGGTGCCCATGAAATGAAAGGACCAAGCCGTACGCGAAGTTAACACGTCAACTGCTAAGGAGAATAACGATGGTGTCATTAAGAATTTCGAAAATTATCGCGAAAAGCCTCGCCCTGGTAGCCATTCTTTCCAGCACCTGTTTTGCCTTCAGCGAAGGGAGCGACTACGTCGCGCTGAAAAAGCCGATTCCCAACGCGAAGAACACCCTGATCAAGGTTTTCAGCTACGACTGCCCCTTCTGCTACAAGTATGACAAGCAGGTGACCCCCAAGGTGGTGCCCCGGTTGCCGGCTGATCTTCAATTCAGGCCGTTTCACCTTAAGACAAAGGGCAAGTATGGCCCGCAAGGAAGCGAACTGTTTGCCGTCCTGCTGGTCAGGGATCAGAAGAACGGGCTGAAGGACAAAGACCTTTACAGCGAGAAGTCGCTCCTGAAAAAGGCCAAGATGGCCTACTACAACGCCTACCATGACAAGAAGGAGCGCTGGGACGCGGGGCCTGACGCCTACCTGCAGACGGGCCTCAATGCGGTGGGCATGACCAGAGCCGAATTCGACAAAGAGAAGAACGACCCCAAGGTCAAGGCGCTGCTGAAGGAGTGGGACGCCTCCTATGAAGTCGCCAAGATCCAGGGTGTGCCCGCATTCGTCGTCAACGGCAAGTATCTGATCATGACCAAATCGATCACCTCCGTCGATTCCATGCTGCAGCTCATCAACGAACTCAAGAGCAAATAAGGAGATGCGTTGTGAAGCCCACGGAAATGTTTAACACATTCAAGGCCGCCCCGATACAAACGATAGCCGGCTGGCAGGACAAGCGGTTTCTGTGGATCCTGATGGCCGCAGTGAGTCTGTTCATGGTCATTCTGGCCCACTCGGTGTTTCAGATCTGGCTCTACATGAGGCCGTGCGAGCAGTGCGTGTACATCCGGTTCGCCTTCTTCTGCATGGCATTCGGCGGGATCATCGCGGCGATCTACCCCAAAAACATCGGTCTCAAGCTGGTGGGATACGCGCTGGCCTTCTGGGGGACCATCCAGGGGATCGGCTACAGCCTCAAGCTCAACAAGATCCACGAGGCAGCCCACAGCGACAACCCCTTTGGCGTGCAGGGATGCAATCCCGAGCCGACCTTCCCGTTTCACCTGCCGCTGGACAAGTGGTCCCCCGAATGGTTCAAGCCGACCGGCGACTGCGGCTACGACAACCCGATCATCCCTGACGGAGTTGTGCTGAGCAACCTGCAGAAAACAATCACCGACTTCTACCAGGATGGCTGGTACCTGTGGCCGCCCTCGCATTTCATGAACATGGCGCAGGCCTGCCTGATCACCTTCGGCATCTGCCTGCTGGTGCTCGCCGTTGCCGCTGCATGCTGGCTGCTTACCCTGTGGCGCAAGCGCCGCTCGTTAGAAGCAACCGAACGCCTTGCGTGCACGGGAAAACATGCGTAACAGACCCCGGGCAAACGGCCTTGGGCGAGAAGAGCGGCATGCAGCCGCAAACTACATCAAAAGGAGACACGGGAATGAATAGACCAAAAGCAGCACTGCTGAAAACCGGAAAAATGGCGCGGCTCGTGTTGTGCGCTGCCATGCTCGGCGCTGCAGTCCCGACTATGGCCTTGGCCATCGGCGGGGCCAGCGGGGCAAAGATTGACTATGAAATACAGGGCCAAATCGGGGAGGTCCAGATCAACCCCTATAAAATTGCCCCGTTGACCGCGATTATCAAGGACGGAGGTTACACCATTTCCGATGCGAGCGTCACCATCGTGCCCAAAAAGGGTGGCCAGACCATTTCCTATAGGGTCGCAGCCTCTCGCCTGAAAGACTACGCCGGTATTCCTGTCTTTGGATTGTATGCAGATTACACCAACACGGTAAACGTGGAGTATGTCAAGCACTATGGCGGCAAAGCGGAGAAGATCAAAGAGTCGTACACCATCTACGCCCCGCCTCTTTATAGCGACCCCGACGGTACGATTTTCCAAAAGGGCGCTTTTTTCAGGGATGTGAAGGTAACTAAAGTGGATAAGGAGTTTGCCGACAGACTCTACTTTGTCAACAACCTGGCAGAAAAGAGCGGCAACGGCACCAAGGTCGTCTGGAACAACCCGGTCGGCGGCGCCCTGGAGTGGAACTTTGCCCCCCAGAACTTCATTATCGATACGCAGGGCGAAGTTCGCTGGTACATGTTCGCCAACCCCATCTATGACCTTGAAAGCATCTACCACGGCGGCGTCATGATGGGCTTCAAGCAGAACGACGACGGAGCCTGAGCTGGGGATACGGCCAGAGATACGCCAAATACGACATCATGGGGCGTGAGATATTCAACCGCAGACTCCCCAATGGCTACAATGATTTTTCACACTCCATGGAAACCATGAAGAACGGCCACTTCCTGCTGCGGGTCGGCAGCGCCAACTACAAGCGCCCTGACGGCAAGAATGTCAGAACGGTCCGCGACGTAATCCTTGAGGTGGATGCCAACGGGAATGTTGTCGATGACTGGAGATTGTTCGAAATATTGGATTCGTACCGGGACGTGGTCCTCAAGGTTCTCGACCAGGGGGCGGTCTGCCTGAACATTGACGCCAGCCAGGCCGGCCACACCCTGACGGCCGATGATCTCGCCAAGATGGACAAGAACGATCACTTCGGGGATATCGTCGGAAGTGGCCCCGGACGCAACTGGGCCCATGTCAACAGTGTCGATTACGATGAAGAGGACGACTCGATCATCATCAGCTCCCGCCACCAGTCTGCAATCATAAAGATCGGCCGGGACAAGAAGGTCAAGTGGATCCTGGGGAGCCCGGAAGGGTGGAAGGGTGACTTCGTTGGGAAGGTGCTCACGCCCGTCGATGCCAAAGGCGCTAAGATTGCGTGTGAAAACAGCAAGTGCGAAGGCGATTTCGATTGGACCTGGACGCAGCATACTGCCTTTAAAATCGACAGCAAGAGCAAGGGTGACATCATCTATGTGAGCGCCTTTGACAATGGCGATGCCCGTGGCATGGAGCAACCGGCCCTCCCGAGCATGAAGTATTCCCGTGCCGTTATCTACAAGATCGACCAGAAGAAAATGACTGTCGAGCAGGTTTGGGAATACGGCAAGGACAGGGGATACGGTTGGTTCAGTCCTGTGACGTCGCTGACCGAATACCAACCTGACAAGAACTCTGTTTTTGCCTATTCAGCAACTGCCGGCGCGGATTTCAACGTGAAATCCGGAGCATTTACGACCGCCCCCAATCCGTTCATCAATGAATTCAAGTGGGGAGCAAAAGAGCCTTCCGTGGAAATTCAGATCATGAATGCCACCGGCTACCAGGCAATGCCCTTCAACATCGAGAAAGCCTTGAGCAAGTAAACGTTTGTGCCATGCCCTCAGGCAGCAAGGTCAGCCTTCTGTCTGAGGGCTTTTTTTGCCGCGGTACCGTTTTCCGTCGGCTGACGGCTGCACGCAGATTGGATGTTCAGTACAACTGATTGATTGCGAAGGAGATTTCCATGCAAACCTGGCGAATACACATACTCGGTGCCATGGCCGGCCTGTTGCTGGCCGTTTCCCCTGCCGCCGCCGACGTGGCGGTAGGGGAGATCGGGAACGTCCTCGACAAGTTCTCCATCGGGATGGACCTCAACCTCTTCTACCGTTACGACAGCAATCCGTATTACGGAGCCCCGATCGGCGGCGCTCATAATTCCACCAAGACGCAAACACAGTGGGGAGAAATTTACACCACCCTGCGTTTGACCGCCGAGAAGGATTTCGGCTGGGCCAAGACCAAGGCGCAATTCGCTCCTTTCTACACCCAGACCATCGGCACCGATGCCTACGGAATTGCCAAAGACCAGGGGGATCTGCAAGTCGACCAGGCCTGGATGCGTTTCGGCGAGATCTACGGGGGGCCGTTCAGCCTCACCCTCGGGCGCCAGAACATACGCCTGGAAAACTGGCTGGTTGTTGCCGGCGGGGGCGAGAAGCAGGACCAGGCCCTCTGGCTCAACTTCCACGGCAGCTTCCCCTTTGCCGTGCGTCTTGACGGCGATTTCGGCAAGCTCACCTCAACCCTGTTCTGGGCCCGTTCCAACAATTACGCGAAAAAGTGGGACGAAACCTTCAAGGTCGGGCCGAAAAAGGATGTGGAACTGGCCGGCCTGAACCTGCACTACAACTTCAACGAGGGCAATTACGTCTTCGGCGGCGCCTACCGCAAGTTCGACAACAGCACTAAGACCATAGACTACACCGGCGAGTACCTGGACGGCGTGGTCGCGGGAGGGAACGACACCCTTGCCTATGACCTGGGTACGCACCTGACCCTGGGAGGGCTGGTGGTGGAGGCCGAAGGGGTGCTGCAGAAGGGGAGCGCCGGAACCCTCAACGACATTGACCGGGACCGCGATGCCTTCGGCGGCTTTGCCAGCCTGACCTACAATCTGCCGGTGGCCTACTCGCCTTACCTGCGCTGCTCGTATTTCTACTTCTCCGGCGAAGACAAGCCGGGCGACAACAAGGCCCGCGACTACGACCCGATGTTCAGCGGCTTTGCCTCCTGGAACCGGTTCGTGATCGGCGAGGTGACCGGCGAACTGCACCTGCCCAACTCCAACAAGAAGTCGACCTTGATCGAGGCCGGCTTCAGCCCGGCGGAGAACGTTGCCGTGTCGCTGCACTACCTGCAGCACAAGCTCGACAAGAACTATTACCTGTACACTCCGACCTCTTCCGATGATTGGTCCCAGGAGGTCAACCTGTTCGTGGACGTACCGATCAATAAAAACCTGTTCGCCCATGTCGGCACCGGTGTCGGCATTCCCGGGGATGCCGCCGAAGAGATCATGGGCAGGGACAAGAATGACTTCTTTGCCCAGGTCTGGCTGAAATACTCCTTCTAGTCGTTGCGCGAAGGAGATTGCCGTTGAACACGGGCGTGGCGCTGCCGCCTGGTGCCACGTCCCAGACGCAAGCAGTTGAAACCGGATCCCCTCACAGGCAGTACCCTCCAGCACTGCAAAAGCTGGTGGGCAGACAGCCTGTCTGCCTGCCAGGTCAGCCGGCCCGGGAAGATCCCTGCCGGTTCCGGCTGGACTGCCGGCACAGCCAACTGTGGCCCTGAGGAGTTTTACGATGTTGCGATTGATACCTTATCTCTGCGCCTGCCTGCTGGCCTTGGCCCCGTATGCCATGGCCGCGTCGAATCCGGCGCCGAAACCAGCAGCGAATAAAGCGGTTGCCGGTGTGGCTGTGGTCGGTTCCCCTGCCCCGGATCTCAACCTTGTAACTGCCAGGGGCGAGTCCAGAACTCTGAGGCAGTACCGCGGCAAGATCGTACTGTTGAACTTCTGGGCCTCATGGTGCCCCTACTGCCGGGAGGAAATGCCCTCCATGGATCGGCTGGCCAAGCTGTTTCCCCGGGGTGAGGTGGTCGTCCTGGCGGTCAATGTCGAAAAGAAATTCCCCGACAGGTATCGTACGGCGCCTATCAGGCTGTTGAAATTCAAATAGAGAAAACAGCCGTTTTATGGTAGTTTATCGCGCATAACACTTTGCAATTATTGAGGAAAGTTATGCGCGGTTTTGACAGCAACACAGAAGCACTTTTTACCTATGTGACTCCTGAATCCTTTGTCCCGAAGGACCACCCCTTGCGGGCCATTCGTAAAATGGCTGACGAAGCCCTGGCAGGGATGGACAAGCTCTTTGACAGTATGTATGCCACAACCGGCAGATCGTCGATCCCGCCGGAGAAGCTCTTGAAAGCCCAACTGCTGATGATTCTTTACTCCATCCGTAGCAACCGGCAGCTGGTGGAGCAGATCCACTACAACTTCCTGTTCCGCTGGTTCCTTGGTATGGGCCTGGATGAGAAGGTCTGGGACCATTCCAGTTTTACCAAGAACAGCGAACGGTTGATCGGTTCCGAGGTTGCTGCCGAGTTTCTGTCACGGATACTGGCTCAGGCGGAAAGAAAGCGCCTTTTGTCACGCGAGCACTTCACGGTTGATGGCACCCTCATCGAAGCCTGGGCATCCATCAAGAGCTTCAAGCCCAAGGATGGTCCACCGTCAGCTGGCGGTGGAGGCAGAAACGAGACCGTGGATTTCAAAGGGCAGAAGCTTACCAACGAAACCCATGGTTCTGTTACCGATCCCGATGCCCGTCTCTACCGCAAGGGAAAGACCAAGGAAGCCAAGCTCTGCTACCAGGGGCACACCCTGATGGAGAACCGCAGTGGCCTGATTGTCAGGACCAAGGTAACAATGGCATCCGGTTCCGGCGAACGCGAAGCGGCAAAGACAATGGTGCAGCGTCTCCCCCGGACCACCCGCCGCATATCGCTTGGCGGTGACAAAGGCTACGACACGGAAGCCTTCGTCAGAGAACTCCGCCGGCTCAGGATCACACCGCACGTGGCGCAGAACACCACGAACAGAAAGTCGGCCATTGACGGTAGAACCACCAATCATCCGAACTACGCCATCAGCCAGAAGATCAGGAAACGGATCGAAGAAGGCTTTGGCTGGATGAAGACCGTAGGCAGGTTACGCAAAACGATGTACCGGGGAATCGAGAAAATCGCCATGCAACTTGACCTGCACGCAGCGGCTTACAACCTGGTTCGGATGAAAAACCTGGGCCTTGGTGTCACCTGACAGGGGGAACATCCCTCGAATCAGGCAACAACAGCAGCATATGAGGTTGATAAAGAGCAAAACGGCGGACTGAAACCCGATAAAGCGCTCAACTGATTCAAAAAAATCGAACTAAAAGTTCTTCAATCTCAAATAGGGCCGATTTTCAACGACCTGCTATTGCGTTCGAGATGCTCAGCGATCCCCTTGAGCAGGCACAGCTACGGTATGGGGTCAGGAACTTGCCGGACACCTTCGTCATTGACCGCAACGGGATTGTCAGGGATCGGGTGAAGGGGGCGATAGCCTGGGATGACCCTACCGTCATTCGCTATCTGCAAGCCCTGGTCCGGGGGTGAGTAAATGAACATTGGTTCCGACATCACCTTCTGGATTGCGTTCTCCGCAGGTTTTCTCTCCTTTTTCTCCCCCTGCGTGCTGCCGTTGGTCCCCTCATACATTACCTACATCACCGGGCTTTCCTTCGGCCAGTTGCAGGATGCCCATCCCGGCAACAGGGTCCGCCTGATCGTTCTGGTCCATTCCGTGACGTTTGTCCTCGGTTTTTCCGTTGTCTTCATCAGCCTGGGAGCTCTTGCCGGCATCGCTTCTTCCACCTTCCAGTCGCTTATGCATGACGGGATGATCTGGCTACAACGGGCCGGAGGAATTCTGGTTTTCCTGTTTGGCGTTCACATGAGCGGCGTGTTCCACTTCGGAGCATTGCTGGGGGACAAACGTGTCCAGATCCGCAACAAACCGAGCGGGCTGGCGGGTACGTTCCTTGTTGGGCTGGCTTTTGCAGCCGGGTGGACACCCTGCATCGGCCCCATCCTGGGGGCCATACTTGCCATGGCGGCCGGCACGGCGGACTCCGCATCGCGAAGCGTGTTTCTTCTTGCCGCCTATGCGGCGGGCCTGGGCATCCCCTTTGTGATCTCGGGGGTGCTGTTGCACGGCTTTATGGGCTTTTTCAGACGATTTCGCATGCATGTCAGGCTCATGGAGATTCTTACCGGAGTTCTCCTGATGATCGTTGGCGTACTTTTATTCAGCGGCTGGCTCGGCACGTTGTCACAACTTGTTTACCAATGGTTGCCCGCTTCACGGTAAACGGATTAACAAGAGAGGTGTTTCATGAAAGCAAGGGTTGTCATGCTGATGGTTACCGTTATCATGCTGATGGTTACAGTGGCTGTGGCTGCGATCAATGTCCATCAGTCCATCCTGACGCCGGTGCTCTTGAATTCGGGAGTTCGCGTAATAGACATTCGCACCGAAAAAGAGTGGCGGGAAACCGGGATTATCAAAGGCTCTCTCTGTCTGACATTTTTCAATGAGGACAAGCAGTACGATGCGGAAGCCTTCCTGGCTAAATTGAAAAAACGCGTTAATCCCAATGATAAGATTGCCATTGTATGCAGGTCGGGCAATCGGTCGCTCCAAGTCAGCAAATTCCTCGTTCAGAGAGGGTTTTCATCCGTGACCAACATAGTCGGGGGAATAGTCAGCGCAGATGACGCGGGCATCAAGCTGGTGCCGTATCATTAAGGGATAGCCGCTTACTGTGCGTGGACAACACTCCACTGCTCCACGGTGCGCCGGGTTTCGTTCTGGGCGTCCACGATGGGAGGGGCAGGGCAAAACTGCCGGGATACCGGGTTAGTAAAAGTTTTATTCCGGATGGAAGGCTGCCAACTCCCTTGTATCCGGTTGAATTGGCGTGACATGACGCGCTGCCGGCGCTTGCCGGCGGGGTGAGTATATCGGGCCGGGATCTGGGGCCTTCGCAGCGCCCCGCGCTACAGGACTTTCATGCCGATCCTGTCCCAGCGCACGGCACGTGCCGTGCGATCCCAGGACCAATAAATGCTCCTCACGGTCCCTTTCACGTTCTCACTGGGCACGAAGCCCCAGAAGCGGCTGTCGTAGCTCCGGTCGCGATTGTCACCCATTGTGAAATACGATCCCGCCGGCACAATCACGGGAGCGAGGTTGTCTCTCGGGTTCTCGGTTGCGGGAATCATGGTCGGTTCATTGTGCACAACGTACGGCTCGGGCACGGAGGAGCCGTTCACGAGAAGAACCTTGTCCCTGATCTCGACGGTGTCCCCCTCAACGGCCACTACGCGCTTGACGAACTCTTTCGAGGGATCTTCCGGATACGCGAACACCACCAGGTCGCCCCGCTTCG
This sequence comes from Geobacter anodireducens, assembly GCA_001628815.1. NCBI lineage: Bacteria > Pseudomonadati > Thermodesulfobacteriota > Desulfuromonadia > Geobacterales > Geobacteraceae > Geobacter > Geobacter anodireducens. The sequence continues at coordinate 2,824,342 of CP014963.1, read as the reverse complement.
GCTCCCGTGCCGCCGTGCGCTGATCCACGAGAATGTGATCGCCGATCAGCAGGGTATCTTCCATGGACGCGGCCGGGATGTGATACGCCTGTATCAGGTAAGACTTGATCGCTCCCGACAGCACGGTGGACACGCCCGCCGAAAGAACCAGCACATAGCCTACATAGGCAAACCATCGGTTGTACCTGGCCGTCTCGTAATGATCTTTGTGTGTTCTCGCCATATCAACCGCGTCCACAATGCACAAAACATTGAACGCGAGGCTGATGATGACGAGCAGGACCAGCAGATAGCGATCCGGCGTATAGATACTGGCCGCAACGGCAAACGCGAACACAAGGAATTGCTCTATGCCGAACAGGATCAGGCCTCTCACGGGATAGCCCGCGTACAGATGGCCCAGCCTCTGGTGACCAGGGTCAGCACACCTGCAAGCCAGGGTTTTCTGGGTTTATCCGGCATTTCGTCCTCCGGGGGGTGAGGCAGGGGGCGGATTTGCAGGCTTCGGCGTTCACCTTCCTCGCCTGCCCGGCCATTCACGCGCTACTGAGCCCCGCTGTTCGCAAGGTCCCTGACAAACTGCTCCGCGGCCCGTTTCATCGAGCCCGACACGATCAACCTGCTGGCGGTCTTTCTCGTGACAAGGGAATACCACTTCAATGGCGCATCCGCATCGTGGTCCGCCATGTCCGAGCAGTACGTTCTGTTGAGAAATGGCGACGATACCTTGAATTGCACAAAACCGTGGGCAACGATATACCCCGCTCCGATCAGCTTGAAAGACAGCCCCTCCAACTCCACTATGATGGCCATGTTAACCGCTCGATTATGACCTTGAAAATGCGCCTCTAAGGGTAAAAATCTTCCGAAATTGAGGTGTGATTGTTTAAATATCGGAGACTTGCCTTGGTCCGACCCGAATCACGTGTTCTCCTCACATTTTTCCTAAAACCTGACGAACCGGTTCTCATGTACCAGATAGATCAAGGCGTCTTTCGCTTCCGGTGATACGCCGGATATATGCCGGCGGACAAGGGCCAATCGTTGGCGATTGTTTTCAGATATCTGCCGAACAGTGGCAAGGGGGTGCCAGCGTGGCGGATCCGTTTGGTTCGCCTCAAGGGCGGTTTCGGCATCCTGTTGTTCCTGCCAATACAGCCTGCTGATCAAAGTGAGATCGTACATCAGTAATGCCAGGGATTTGTAGGGCTCTGCCAGTCTGTCGAACTGAGGGGTGGCCGTCGGTTTGCTCTCAAGCTGGTCGATGAGTCCCGCAATCGGGGTATACGCAAACCCGGGCTCCGTGTGAATATATGCCCAGGCCGCCAACTCGTATGGCGTCAGGGTTGGCACGTCAACCGGCACGGGGGGCAACTCCGGAGATACCGATGTCGATCTCCCAAGAATTTCCATCAGGTGTTCAGGAGTCATGCCGGCCATTACCCCACCCTGGCCCGCCATGCGCGAAGTGATTTCCAGCATGAGCTCAACAGACTCCGGAATTGTGCGAAGATCATAACTTTCAAACGCAAGCTTCAGCATCTGCACATCCCGCCTTGCTACGGCATTGAATTCCTGGATTCTCAATCCTTGGAGGTCGTTTTCCGATGAGCTTGCCAGCAGGTCACGATCCGCTGCCTTAAGGCTGGTGGTTGTGTCCTGCCACACCAGATCGAATACGGAATGGAGTCTGGAAAACCTCGGCGGCGAACAACCGGCATGTCTGAAGCCGGCAACCAGTTCCCGAATCGACCTGTAATTGCTCAGACTCAACATGCCGGTGACGTACCCCAGCCGCATGCCTGCCCTCGCAACAGCCCCGACAGCGGGATTGCTCTCCAGTGTCGCCTCTGTTGCCGCTCCGGCCGCCGCAAAAGCAGTTGAGACGGTTTCCAGGTTTATTCCCGCATCAATGCCCGCGTCGATCAACGACTGCAGGAGTACCGCATACGCCTCGCCCCGCCGGTATGCCTCGACGTTCTGATCGAACACAATCGAATCATCGACCGATTTGCGATAAATCCCCGCGGCATCGGCCAGTCCGTTTCTCAGTGACCCCAGAAATGCGGCGTGCTGGTCGGAGCTCAGGCCATCCGTTGCCAGGACAGCGAACAGGGCATCGGCGCCGGCCACAATGGCGGAACCTATGGCTTCGGCATCCGTTGTGCTGATCGTGGGAGTTCGCAGAAGCGTATGGGCAACCAGCATGTGCACCGGCGTCAGCCTGCCCGACAAGGCCGTGGCCTTCAGCAGGGCCCGCGCCTGCAGATCGGTCACCTCGCTCACGCCCGCATCAACGGTCCCGCCGGGTTGCGGGCTCGGCACGATCGCCTGCCGCAACACATTCTCGCCGTCCATGATCCGGATATGCAGGAACGGTGTCGTTGCCGAAGATGGAACCGTCGGAAAATCAAAGGCTATCTTGCCGAGCGCGTCGGTCCTGGCCACCACCTCGGCCACTGTCTGCAACTCTCCCTGGGCGCTGAGGCTGAAAGCCGGACCGTAAGATCCTTGCTCAACGGTAAATGATCCGGCAACGCGTAGCTGGCTGCTGAAAAACAAAAGAGAACTACGCCAACAATCAATGGAATGATTCTGCTCATTACACGGCCTCCATCCCTTCTATTTGCCGCTGCCGGTCAGGCTGCCGGTACCCTTGCCGTTGCCGGAGCTTCCACTCCCGCCACAGCCGCACATGGTTGTCAGGACGATGGTCATCAGGATCAAGAATAGGATTTTGGGTGCGCGTCTCATGATAATGACTCCTCTGGTCAGCGGCTCTTCTTAATTTATTCGAAAGGTTGGAAGGGGGTCCTTGTTTGTTGTCCTTTTCGCGCCTTCAGGAAAATAGAATAGAGCGTCCCCTCGGGACCACCCTTCTTCATATGCCATTGTTAACTCTTCAATTATGACCCTGAAAATGCGCTTCTAAGGGTGAAAATTCTCCTGAATTGAGGTGTAATTGGTGAAATGTCAGCAGGTTGGCTTGGTCCGACCCGATTCGCGCCCACCGACGACATTTTCTGACCACTTCGGTTAAACCAACTACTATCTACCTGACAATCGACGGCTGACACTTTTTGGAATTGTATGTCCAGTTAATATTGAACAGGCATTGTCCAGCAATCTGATAAACTCACGTGCGTCAGAGAAATAGTTTCTGAATGCTAACCTAACTTCATCACTGGAATCAGCTCGCACAAGTACAATGTCATTTTGCGGCATAGTCTCTTCTAGTTGAAACAAAATACGAAGAGCATCAGTAGCGTCACGAAAGCTTCTAACCTCAAGACCCTTATCAGAAAAAATGAGAATGGTATTTTTTTTGTCAGATACTTCACTCTTTGCTTGGTTAAGTCCACGCAGCGTCTTGATAAGTGAAAGCTCCTTGTCAATAGCTAGAAAATCCTCTAGAACATCTCTGTCGCTCTTGTCAGGGAAAGGCCCTTTGAGCCCTTCGTGAGCCCTAGCGAGAATCTCGCTGGCTAGGGCCATTTCATATTCGTACCTTTTATCCCCTTGTTGAAATTTTGGCTGACTTTCAGTTATGAATCCTACAACTTCAACGGCAGTTGCCCAAGCATGCTGCACCAAAGTTCTATACTGAATTTCAATGTAAAGCCCTGCCAAATTCTTGCCAGCTTCTGAATTGACGTCATACTCATAGACGTCATGAATTCCGCGATATCCTGTTGATCTAGGTGAAATTATGTAGTCGTACTTCCCCGGCTCATTGCGCCGTTTATGGTTGAATTTTGCCTTATGGAATGTTTCTCTGAATTTATTCAAGTCCTCGATGTTTTTGAAAATCAATCTGCATCCGGCAACGTCATCCATTCTTGCTAGTTGCATCCTTGGAAGACGCTTAAGCTTATCAAAAATAGTATTTCTTCTCTTGTGTCTTTGCGCCACCGAGATATTTGTGCCTTTTGTTCTTGTTCGCAAAATTGCCTGGAAGGTGTTCAAAACACTCCGATGAGCGGCACGCCATTCTTCTATTACTTTTAGGTCTGCATAAGTGGCATTTCCGTTTCGAATATTTTCCCCTGCAAGGTTAACTCTGGACTTAGAACCACCTGGAAATTTTTTTGTATGAGTCATTCTGTAACTCCTAAATATTTGCTCAGCGGCTGAGAGCGCAGCGGGTTCACCGCTGTTGCGCTTTGTTGGAATCTAGCTTTGAATTTAATAGGTTAAATAGCTTGCCAGAGTCCTCTTATGCCCTTACAGATCAATTGTCGTTGCCTATACCAGCTAAGTCAATCAAGCGTGTATCACCTTGAATTAAAGCGGTAAGTAGTTCTTTCTGTGTAGTGCTGGTAATCACCAGACACTTGGCCGTTTATAAGGGGTGGCCATACCGCCCTTGAATGGATTAAAGATGAAGTTGCTCAGACAACATCTTTCCATCAAGGAGGAACGGTATGACCACCGCAGAGAAAGTAGCACGAAGAAAGCTCAGTTTGCTAGACCTTGCCGGAGAACTTGCCAACGTCAGCAAGGCATGCAAGGTCATGGGCTATTCACGGCAGCAGTTCTACGAGATCCGGCGCAACTACCAGACCTATGGTGCCGTCGGTTTGCTCGACCGCCTGCCCGGTGCCAAGGGACCGCATCCTAACCGGGTCGATGAGGCAGTGGAAACAGCGATTCTGGAGCACTGCCTGAACCAACCTGGTCATGGGCCGTTACGGGTTTCTCAGGAACTGTCCCTGAAAGGGATTCAGGTCAGTTCTGGCGGCGTGCGGGGTGTCTGGAGTCGGCACAGCCTGTTGACGAAGCAGGAACGTATGCTCCGGCTCGAAAAGAGTGTCAGAGAACAATCTTTCGAACTTTCCGACGAACAGATTCGGCTCTTGGAGCGTTTCAGCCCGGAGTTCCGAGAGCGGCATATCGAGACGAAACATACCGGCGATCTGGTGGCCGTGGACACCTTCTTTGTCGGCACTCTCAAGGGCGTCGGCAAGATCTACCTGCAGTCGGTGATCGACTGCTATTCCCGCTATGCCTGGGGCAGGCTCTACACTAACAAGCTGCCCCTAACCGCCGTGCATGTTCTCAACGAAGACGTGCTACCGTTCTTTGAGGAGCACAACGCCAGGATCAACACCATCCTGAGCGACAACGGCCGGGAATTCTGTGGCAGGCCGGACAACCATCCCTACGAGCTGTTCCTGCAGCTTGAAGAGATCGAGCATCGTACCACCAAGGTCCGGCGGCCCCAGAGCAACGGGTTCGTCGAACGGCTTCACAAAACCCTGCTGGACGAGCATTTCAGGGTCATGGGACGCACCAAGTGGTACGAATCTATCGAGGAGATGCAGGCCGATCTGGACGACTATTTCCGGCACTACAACCATGAACGCCCGCACCAGGGACGCAACATGAACGGCAGAACGCCGTACACCGCCTTCATAGAAGGCTTGCCAAAGGACGAAGAATCGGATACTGAGAACTCGAATCTGGCAGCGTAAATCTGAAACCCATTCAAGGACGGACTGTCAGGTGATTACTGTCTCTGTACAGGTAAACTGTATGCCTCGCTTGATTGTGCGATATTTGCTATCATACTAAGTTCAATGTTTTCCAAAGACCGCAATGGATAACCATATTCTTCTTTAAATCAAGTTTAGAATTTCGTTTTCTGTGTTTCCAACTATATCTTTGCGAATGTTCATGTGTTTCCCAATAATTTCCAATCCATGAAGTGTTATACAGGTCCTTTAGTACCTGCTCACAATTCATTGATTCCGCAATACCGTGATCACTAACGGCCCGTTTGAATTTCTCACAACTAAAATTTCTTCCCAATGAAGAGAGTATATCTGGAAGCTCCGTTCTGACATCCTCGTCAATTAGCCCAACAAGTGCATCACTTATTTCCTTAAGGTACCAATCTGAGTAATTGTTTAGGGCTGCCAAAACGTCCTCACGTCTAAAAGGCGGATTTTTCCCAAGTTTCTGTAGTTCACGGAAAAAGCTAATGATGTCCCTTGGCAGGTGGCGAGTGTTATCAAGGACAAATATGTGTGATTCCCTCTTATGTATTTTTTCAGGGAACCAGAGTTTCCATAGCTCTTTGACTGAAAGATTATATCCTGCCAACTTTGCTCGGTTCTCAATTATTCTCATAAGGCTTGTTTCTAGCGGATCTCTCGTGTTGTCATACCACTTTAACTCTATGCCATTATCATTAATTCTTTTAGTTAAATTTGGATCAGGTACAATCTGAAGGATTTCATCTCGAATTAATATAACAATTTTCGCTTTTATGTTAATACCAGCAAAAAACATATTTAATAACCTTACCGCATTTATTAAATCAGCTATATACGGTGCGTTATTTCTACCTTTTCTCATTGGATGATCTAGTCCATCAAGAACAAGAAAGTATTGAGATTCTGTTGGTATTATGTTATTAAGCACTTTTTTTATTGATTCAAATATTGCTGCAGGGTCCTTCAGGTTGAATTTTTCTTCGTCTACTTTTTCACCTTGAACTTCGGATATTACAGATTTAATTTTACCAAAGATGCCTCTACGGCTTGTATATTGAACTATATTTATTAAATTATCTGATGCAGTTAAACCGTATTTTTGCAGTCCACTGTTAAAAATGACAAGCTGTGGATTTTGCTTGTTGAGCTTCTCGTCTTGTAAAAGTAATGGTAGCAGTCTTATTGCTAATATCATTTGCCAAACGGTTACTGCTCCGCCGACAGAGGTCCCTTTTTCGCCTCCTGATTTATTAAGCAAATTGAACTCAAATTGTTCCAGTTCGTCTGTGTCAACAAAAAAATCCCACTTTGGTTTTGCCATAAGCTGTAATTTTGAGGATAGTGCCGTTTTCCCCGCACCTTTTGGCCCAATTACGAGATATATTTCTGGACGCTGGATTTGTTCGATAATGTCGTTTATGTCGACGTATGCATCTTCAATCAATTCTGGAGCGTACAACTTTTCTTCTTCAGCATCCGTGTACTTAAAGTTGATTTTCTCGAACATGACATTCTCCCATGAATATTTTCATTGCATTGCTCCTTCTTGAGCGGTTCACGCGCGCGCGCGTGAACCGCTCATCCCCCCAGATAGAACATTTCTCCCAGCGACATCACAACAACCCCAACTCATTAACCCACCACAAGTATACGCCCCGACTATCCCTGCGCGCACGAGCGCAGTCAAGTCAGGAAAATCCTGATGCAACAGGGGGATTCAGGGGAGAGGGCACAAAAAAGGGGGAACCGGTACACCGGCTCCCCCTGTGGTGCGTTATGAGGGCAGGATCAGCGGGAGGAGGATTGGCCGCGGATGTGGAAGCCTTCCATCTCGGTTTCCAGTACTTTTACCTGGCGGCTGAGGGTGATGGCCGCTTCTTCCATGACCCGCGAGACTTCGAGGCTCATGGTTGCCGACTTCTGGATCTCTTCCATGGACCGGACGATCTGCTCGCTGCCCCGGAACTGTTCTTCGCTGGCGTTGCGGAACTGGCCGATCATGTCGGTGATGTTTTCGGTGGAGCGGGCGATGATATTTCCCGTGGCGCTCTGCTCACGGGTGGAGTTGCGGACCTGGGCGGTGGCGTCGCGCATCCGCTCCACCGCAGTCATGATGAGGTCGCCGCCGGCGCCCTGCTCGCTGGTGGCGCTGGCGATCTGGCCGGTCATGTCGGTGACCCGGTTGATGGCGTCGCGGATGATCTTGCTGCCGGTGGCCTGCTCAACGGTGGCGCGGGCGATTTCGGCCACCCGCGAGGAGGCTTCGCGGGCCCGCATGACGATTTTGCCCAGGGCCTCGTCGGCGTTGGCGGAGAGGCGCTCTTCGTCGGCAATGCTCTTGTCGGCCCGGCTGATGGCTTCCACGGCGCGCCGGGTTTCGCTCTGGACCCCCATGATGACCTCGGCGATCTCCCGGGTGGAGGTGCGGGTCCGGTCGGACAGGTCCGTGATCTCGCCGGCCACCACGGCGAAGCCGCGGCCGTGTTCGCCGGCCTGGGCCGCGATGATGGCGGCGTTGAGGGAAAGGAGGTTGGTCTGCTCGGCGATTTCGTCGATAACGGAGATGATGCCGCCGATGTCTTCCACCTTGCGGGACAGGACGTCGATGACCTCGGTGGTGATGCGCGAGGAGCGCTGAATGGCCACAATGCCGGCGATAGCGTCCTCCACGGCGCGCTTGCCCCGCTCGGCCTCGCGCTCCACGTCTTCGGAAAGGGCGGCTGTTTCGCGGGCGTTCACTTCGACCTGGCCGATGGCCGTGTCCATCTGGGCCACGGAGGAGGCGGTGGTGGTGGAGATTTCCATCAGGCTCTGGACGCTGCCGTCGATCTGCTTGATGGATGCGGCCATCTGGATGACCGAGGAGCTTACTTCGTCCACCAGGCGCGAGAGGCTGTCGGCGTTGATGGCCACTTCTTCGACGCTGGCGGTCATTTCCAGGATCGAGGATGAGGTGTCGGCCGCGCTGAGGGAGAGGTTGGCGACGCGTCGGCCACTTCGCGGATGGAGGCGTTGATCTCGGAGATGGCCGAGGAGGCGGCGTTGACGCCCTTGGCCTGGATCTCTTCGCCTTCGGTTACCTTGCCGGCCGCGACGGCGATCTTGTCGGACAGGGCGTGCAGCTCGCCCACGGCCTTGCGGACCGAGGTGAGCATGCCCGAGAGCCGGTCGGCCATGGTGTTGAAGTCGTCGCCCAGGGTGCCGAGCTCGTCGCGGGAGTCCACCGGCACGGCGGCGGTCAGGTCGCCCCGGGCGCCGCTCTGGAGTGCCGCGGCCACGCGCTTGACCCGGCCAACGATCATGCGGGTGAAGAGAAGCCCCAGGCCGATGGCTGCGGCAACGGCCATGAGGATGACCGTGATGAAGGTGTAGCGGGTGGACTGGCGGATGGTATCGGTGGCCTTGAGCCCGGCGTAGGTCTGGGATTCGAGGTAGTCGGCCAGGTCGTCGATGTCGAGCTTGGCGTTCTCGCTGGTGTCGCGGATGGTTTCCAGGGCGAGCCGGTTCAGGGTTTCATCGGCCAGGGCATCCTTGGCGGCCTGGTCCACCACGCCGCTTCGCAGTCCCTTCAGCAGACGCTGCTTGTGGGCGATGAGCTGGTCCGCTGCCTTTTCGAATTCGCCCCAACTTGCCAGGACGGCGGCTGCGTAGTTCGCGACGGGGCTGCCGGCCGGAGCCGGGGGGATGCCCAGGGCGGGGTCGCCGTTGAGCAGGGCGTTCGAGTATTTTTTGAACAGCTCGTTCTTGGCGCGATAGTTGTTGACGTGTTCTTCGAATTCGTCCGGGTCGGTCCTGACCATGGCGGCCTCGACCAGGTTGACCCGGCACGCCTTCTGGCTCAGTTGCATGTTGAGGACCGCTTTTTCCTGGAGGGCGCGGCCCCGGAGCATGGTTTTCACCTGCGTTACCACGCTGTCGACCCGCCAGATGCCGAAGATGCCGGTGACGGCCACGATCAGGGCCATGGCGCTGAATGCGAGGATGTGCTTCGCCCGAAGCCGCGCATTTCTGAATGACAGTGACATGCTAATGGTTCCTCCCGCTGGAACGCATCAAAGGATTCATATGGAACGTATCGGCCGTAACCCGGTTTGTCTTGATGTTTTTTCGTAAAAGCGGCCTGTGTGCCGTATAGGGGATGGGCGCGGCGGTCGCTCCGCCGGCGGGCCGGTTTCTTTTCGCCCGGTTCGGGGTACACTGGTAACTGTGCTGCGAGCTCGGACGCTCACCCACTCTCACAAGGAGGATGACCCATGAAAAGGATCAGCGCTGTTGTTGCCGTTGTTGCACTCTGTGCCGTGCCCGTCGTGGCCGGTGCCACCCCGCCGCGGCCGGGGGGATACGTCTCGGGCTTCTTCGGGGTAAGCGCCGCCGCGGATACCGATGTGACGAGCATCAACAATCAGTCCGGCGAGGTCTTCAACGACCGGGTGGAGTATGACCCGAACATCTACGTGGGCGGGACGGGGGGGTACGATTTCGGCCATTTCCGGCTGGAGGGGGAACTCTCGTACAAGCACGCGGAGATCAGCTCGATCACCGACGATACCGGCTTCCGGTTCCGGGGGGTGGACGGCAGCCTCGGCGCCCTGGCGTTCATGGCCAACGCCTTCGTGGACGTGCACAACAACACGCCGGTCACCCCCTATTTCGGGGGGGGCATCGGCTTTGCCGTGCTGAGCCTGAGCGACACCTTCGGCAGTGATAACTCGGGGCGGCTGCTCCTCTACCCCGATGACGACACCACGGTGTTCGCCTACCAGGCGGGCGGCGGCCTGGAGATCGCCATCAGCCCGTCCCTGTCCCTGGACCTGGGATACCGCTACTTCGGCACCACCAAGGGGACCTTCGATTCCGACTGGATCACCACGACCAAGCTGAGATACGAGAGCCACAACGGCATGGTGGGGTTCCGGGTCAAGTTCTGACACGGGCCGGGCATTCCTTTTTGCCCGCGCTTGTGCTACACATCATCCCGTGCTGATTGGTGCAGCGGCCCGCGGCCGGGGCGATCTCACGCGGATGGTGTGCGGATGACGGAAGAACGGGGCAGGGGAGTGGTGAGGGACGGGCTGGGCACGGCCTGGCCCATCTGTCTGGGGTATGTCCCCATCGGGCTGGCCCTGGGGGTGCTGGCCCAGAAGGCGGGGCTCGGCCCCCTGGAAACGGGGCTCATGTCGACGCTGGTCTTTGCCGGCGGCTCCCAGTTCATCGCGGTGGCCATGATCAAGTCCGGGGCAGCCTGGGTGCCATCGTGGCCACCACCTTCATGGTGAACCTGCGGCACGCCCTCATGAGCTCGGCCCTGGCGGTGCCGCTCCAGGGGGTGAGCCGCCGGTTCCTGGCCCTGTTCGCCTATGGCGTGACCGACGAGAGCTTTGCCGTGAACATGGCCCGGTTCCGGGCCGGCGGGTGGGACCGGTGGCGGGCCCTGGTGGTGAACCAGACGGCCAATCTGACCTGGATCCTGAGCACCATTGCCGGGGCCTATGCCGGGGAGTTCGTTCCCGCCGGGGCCCTGGGCATCGACTACGCCCTCACCGCCATGTTCATCTGCCTGCTGATCTTCCAGCTCCGGAGCCGGTTCTACGCCATCGTGGCCGCGTTCTCGGGGCTGGTGGCCACGGCCCTCTACGTGACGATCCCCGGCAACTCCCACATCGTGATCGCCGCCGTCACCGCCGCCACGGTGGGCTACGCCGTGCGCCGCAACCGGGCTGCCAGGGGGGTGGTCTGATGGATTTCCGGACCTACCTGGCCGTTGTCGCGGGCATGGCGCTCGCCACCTATCTTCCCCGCATGATTCCCCTCGTTCTCCTCTCCAACCGGCAGATACCGCCCTGGCTGGCCGACTGGCTGGACCTCATCCCGGCAGCCATCCTCGGCGCCTGCTGGCCCCGGGCCTCCTGGCGGGCGAAAGCCGCGCGCTGGAGCTGGGGCGGCCGGAACTGATCGCCGCGCTCCCCACCGTTGCGGTGGCGCTGAAAACCCGCTCCCTGGGGCTCACCGTGGTGGTGGGGATGCTCTGTTACTGGTTGATCGGAAAGATTGTCTGACGGACGGGGGCTCAGCGCCCCCTGTTGCCGAAGATGAGTTTTGCCGCGTCGTAGGTGTAGAGGACGAGCCCCGTCCAGATCAGGCGAAGCTTGCCAGGTGGGTGGGGGTGAAGGTCTCGCCAAAGGCGAAGACCGCCAGCACGAAGTGGAGCGTGGGCACCACGTATTGCATCAGCCCCACCGTGGCGAGGCGCAGCCGCTTGGTGGCCGCCGCGAACCAGATCAGGGGGGTGGAGGTGAGGACCCCGGCGCAGGCGAGCAGGACGGTGATGTGGGTGGGCCCGGAGACGAAGGCGCTCTTTCCCTGGTACGCCAGCCAGCCGAGATAGCAGAGGGCGAGCGGGAAGAGGAGCAGGGTCTCCACGGTGAGCCCGGCCAGGGAGTCAACGGGCGCCTTTTTGCGCAGCAGGCCGTAGAGGCCGAAGGAGAGGCCCAGGGACAGGGCGATCCAGGGGAACTCCCCGTGCCGGAGCGTGAGGATCGCCACCCCGGCTGCGGCCAGGATGAAGCTCGCCTTCTGCTTGGGGCTGAGCCGCTCGTGCAGGAAGACCACCCCCAGGAAGGCCGACACCAGAGGGTTGATGAAGTAACCGAGGCTCGACTGGAGCACCTTGCCCGCGCCCACGGCATAGATGAAGACCAGCCAGTTGACGGCGATCAGGAGCGTGGTGGCGCAGAGGGTCATCAGGGTGCGGGGCTGGCTGAAGGCGGCCCGGACCCCGTCCCACCGGCGGGCCACGGTCAGCATCACGGCCAGCGTCGCCACTGACCAGGCGATCCGGTGGGACAGGACCTCCAGTGGGGTCACGCCGGCCAGGGCCTTGAAGTAGATGGGAAAGAACCCCCAGAGGAGGTAGGCGGCGAGGCCGAAGATCACTCCGGTGCGGGCCTCCCGCGTCGCCTGGTCCGGCGGATTGCTCATTGATGCCTCCTGGCCGGGTGTGTGGGGCGGCGAAAGAACCAGTTCCTTCATTGGCCGCCCCCATGATACACGAGGCGGATGCCCCCATGAAAGCCCGAAGAGGGCTTCCGTGCCGCGGCTGCCGGGCCGTGGGCGGCCGGCACGATGGCCACCAGGGCGTCCCGGTGCCCCTCCAGTACCGCCTTGCCGCCGTGGGTAAAGCAGAACATGTCGCCGGCGCCCAGGAAGCGGTCCCGGTCGTCCCCCTCCTGGGTGAGCCAGATGATCCCCTCCTTGCAGCAGAGCACCAGCCCCTGCGGGTTCCCCTCGATGGCAACCGTTTCGTTCTTCGGCAGACGCAGTTCCATGACCCGTTCTCCCCTCCGCCGCCGTTCCGGTACGGGCGGACTGTAATGGTCGCAGTATCGCCGATCCCAAACAAGAATAACAGTTGCACAATTTGAAAATTGTTACCGGTACAGAATGGGGCAATGGACAACTGTACTGTTGAAAAAAGACGTAAACTGTTCCGGGAACGGACTTGACTTTCTAGACGACCGGTCTAATAATTCCTCCCATGGACAAGAACGAAACGCGCGCCACGATCATCCGCATCGGCACCGACCTCATCTCCCGCCAGGGATTCAACGCCACCGGCATCGACGCAGTGCTGAAGGAGGCAGGGGTCCCCAAGGGGTCCTTCTACCACTATTTCAGGAGCAAGGAGGAGTTCGGCCTGGCCGTGATCGATCATTTTGCCGAGCGCTACGATCAGCGGCTCGACACCTTCCTGAACGACGATGAGGTGACGCCGCTGAACCGCGTCCGCAACTATCTGGAGAGCGGTCTGGCGCGGCTGGAGCAGAACCGGTGCAGCAAGGGGTGCCTCATCGGCAACCTGGGCCAGGAACTGGCCGACCAGCACGAGCGGTTCCGGGTCCGGCTCGACGGGATCTTCCGTTCCTGGAAGGAGCGTTTCGCCGTCTGCCTGCGGGAGGCCCAGCGGGCAGGGGAGCTGGCCCCGGAGCTCGATGCCGGGGTGGCGGCGGGGTTCATCCTCTCGGGCCTGGAGGGGGCGATCCTGCGGGCCAAGGTGATGAAGTCGCCCCAGCCGCTGCGGGATTTCATCGAAATTCTCTTCGCCTCGGTGCTGCGCCGGCAGGCGTGACAGCGGTTCCGGGCGGCTAGACGATCGGTCTAGCGGTTTCACGCCCCGTCGTCCGGCGGGGCGCATGGATTCGGGATGCGAGCCGTAGGGGTTATGTGCGGTACGTTCTAACTCTCAGGAGGGATCAGATGACGGATACGACGACGCAGTTCAAGGCGCTGGTAGTGGAGAAGACGGCCGACAAGCAGTTCGTGCGGGAGGTGCGGCAACGGAGCATCGACGACCTGCCGGCCGGTGACCTGGTGGTGCGGGTCCACTACTCGTCCCTCAACTACAAGGATGCCCTCTCGGCCACGGGCCACCCCGGCGTGACCCGGCAGTTCCCCCACACGCCGGGCATCGACGCGGCAGGTGAGGTGGTTGCCTGCGACAGCGGCGCCTTTGCGCCGGGGGACCGGGTCATCGTCACCGGCTACGACCTGGGGATGGAGACCGACGGAGGTTTCGGCCAGTACATCCGCATCCCCTCGGCCTGGGCGGTGCCGCTGCCGGAGGGGCTCTCCCTGCGCGAGAGCATGGCCCTGGGCACCGCCGGCCTCACGGCGGCCCTGTCGGTGCTCGGGCTGGAGCGGGCCGGGGTGACGCCCGACCGGGGCGAGATCCTCGTCACCGGCGCCACCGGCGGGGTGGGGAGCATCGCGGTCGCCATCCTCGCCGCTGCCGGCTACCGGGTGACGGCCTCCACGGGCAAGGAGTTCGAGGAGGAGTACCTCCGGGAACTGGGCGCCACTGAGGTGATCGGCCGCGAGGAACTGGCCGCCGGGGCGGAAAAGGCGCTTCTGGCCGAGCGGTGGGCCGGCGCGGTGGACGTGGTGGGCGGCCCGACCCTGGCGGCGGTGCTCAAAAGCGTGAAATACGGGGGCGTCGTCACCTGCTGCGGGCTCGTGGGCTCGCCGGATCTGCCGGTGAACGTCTATCCGTTCATCCTGCGGGGGGTGAGCCTGCTCGGTATCGATTCGGTTCAGGCGTCGCCCGGGATCCGCCGGGAGGTCTGGCAGCGCCTGGCCGGAGCCTGGAAGCCCGCCGGACTGGCCGGGATGGTGACCGAGTGCTCCCTGCAGGGGCTCGAAGTCATGATCCAGACGATTCTCCACGGGGGGATCACGGGGCGCGTCGTGGTCAACCTGCTGGAAAGCTGAGACAGGTAGCCTGAATCCTGGCAGCGGGCACCCCGCGTCGCTCCGCGTGCCTCTCGCACTGCCGCTGTACGGCTCACTTCGCTACCGGCCTGAAACTCACCCTGGCGGGTTCAGACAATCAGGCCGGTTGCCGCTCCATTTCGCCTACAGCGGCTGGCGCTCGGGCACAGTCGCTCCGTCGGTGCGCCCGCTGCCAGGATTCAGGAGTTAAGAACATATTCATACAGGGGGGAACCATGAACATCGTCACACTGCTGGGTAGCCCGCGCGCCAGGGGGATCAGCGCCGCCATCGCCGCCCGCTTCACCGAAACCGCGGCCGAACTGGGCGCACAAACCCGGTCCTTCGAGCTGAACCGGCTCACCTACCGGGGGTGCCAGGGGTGCTACGCCTGCAAGAAGACCCTGGACCACTGCGTGCTCAAGGACGATCTGGCCCAGGTGCTGGATGCGGTGCGCGACGCCGACGTGGTGGTGCTGGCCTCGCCGGTCTACTACGGCGACGTGACCGCCCAGCTCAAGGGGTTCATCGACCGGACCTTTTCGTACCTCAAGCCCGATTACCTCTCCAACCCGCAGCCGAGCCGGCTTTCGCCCAAAAAGCTCGTGTTCGTCCTCACCCAGGGGCACCCGGACGAGGGGATGTTCGCCGACATCTTTCCCCGCTACGAGGGGTTTCTCACGTGGATGGGCTTCGTCGATGCCCGCCTGATCCGGGCCTGCGGCTTCGGCCCGTCCACCGTGGACAAGGTGCCCGAGCAGTACCTGCAGGAGGCGGAGCAGGCGGCGCGGGAGATCGTCGGGCAGGGGAGGTGACAGTCATGGTCAGTGCGGCAACCGGCATCGCCATGCGTTCCCCGGCCCCGGCCCGGTAGCGGCCCGTCATGGAATCGAGGGAACACCGGGCAGGCAGGCTCCTGCTGATCGCCTGCACCATCAGTTTCGTCTGCTTTTTCGGCTCCTACATGCGGATTCCCATCGTCCCCCTCTTTGCCACGTCCATGGGGGCCGATGCCGCCCAGGTGGGGCTGATCAACAGCGCGTTCATGCTCATGGCAGGGGCGCTCTCCATCCCGTCGGGCCTCGTCTCCGACCGGCTGGGGCGCCGCATTCCGCTCCTGGGCGGGCTGCTCCTGCTGGCGGGCTCGTCGTTCCTCCTCTACTGGAGCAACAGCCCCCTGCAGATGGCGGGGGTTTACCTCCTCTTCGGCATCGGGCTGTCGGCCTTCTCGCCCACCCTCATGTCGTACGTGGCGGACGTCACCCCGCCCGAGGTGCTGGGGCAGGCCTACGGCTGGTACACCATGGCCCTCTACGGCGGCATGACCCTGGGCCCCGCCGCCGGGGGCTTCCTCGGCACGGCCCTGGGGCTGCGGCCCGTGTTCCTGGTCTCCGGCGGGCTGATCCTCGCCATGTTCGCGGTGGCGCTCTTCCTCCTGCCCGCGACCCCCAGGGCCGCTTCCGGCGCCGCTCCGCACCGGGCGATCCTGCCGACGCTCAGGGGGCTCATGGGGAACCGCCGCCTCCTGGCCTGCCTGGCGGCCACCATGGGCACCTGCTTCGGCTTCGGCATGTTCGTCACCTTCATGCCCCTCTACATCCGGAGTCAGGGGATGCATTCGGGGCACGTGGGGTTCGTCTTCGCGGCCCAGTCCCTGGCCAATGCCGTCTCGCGCCTGCCGTCCGGGAAGCTGAGCGACCGGGTGGCCGACCGCAGCCGCCTGGTGGCCGGGGGGCTCGCCGTGTTCGCCGTGGCCCTGGCCGGCTTCGGCTTCTGCCGGTCCGTGGTGCCGCTCATGGGAGTCGCGGCGCTGATGGGGATGAGCATGGGGATCGCCTTTACCGCCGTCTCAGCCCTGATCGCCGACGTGGTGCCCCGGGAGCAGCGGGGGCTCGCCATGGGGTGTTATAATACCTGTGTCTATGCGGGGATGATGCTCTGCGCGGCCGGCATGGGGCCGGTCATCAGGGAAGAGGGCTTCCGGACCGGGTTTTTCCTGAACGGCGTGGTGGGGCTGGCGACGCTGATCCTGTTCGTCGCCCTCTATCGGCGGCCCGTGCCCGTAGCCGGGCCATCGGCCTGAGGGAGCCGCCGCGTTCTTTTCGCAACCGGAAAAAGGAGGGTCGGATGGATGAGACCATCAGTGCCGAGATCGGACGCTTCGTGGCGGAGAGCCCGGGCAACCGCTTTCCCGACGGGAGCGGCCCCTACTTCGATCAGCCCCTGGTGGGCTTTGCCGCGGCCGGCGATCCCCTGTTCACCGAGTACAAGCGGGTCATCGGCGAGTTTCACCTGACCCCGGCCGAGTTGCTGGAGGGGGCGGCCACGGTGATCGTCTGGGTTCTGCCGGTGACGGAGTCCACCCGCGTGAGCAACCGGCTGGAATCTGACTGGCCTTCGCGCTCGTGGG
Source organism: Geobacter anodireducens (assembly GCA_001628815.1). Taxonomy (NCBI): domain Bacteria; kingdom Pseudomonadati; phylum Thermodesulfobacteriota; class Desulfuromonadia; order Geobacterales; family Geobacteraceae; genus Geobacter; species Geobacter anodireducens. Next base: position 2,807,170 of record CP014963.1, on the reverse strand, counting down.
CCCTCACCCGGACCCACGGCGAGACCCTGAACGGGGCCCTCCGGCGGCATCTGGTCGCCTACCTGGAAGGGCTCGGCCACGGGGCCGTGGCACCCCAGTACTCCCCGGCCTGGCGGGAGTTTTCCGACACGCCGGTGGGGATCGCCTCCACCTGGTCCGAGCGGCACGCCGCCTATGCCGCCGGCCTCGGCACCTTCAGCCTCTCGGACGGCCTCATCACCGGCCGGGGGATCGCCCACCGGGTGGGAAGCGTTGTCACGACCCTGGCCCTGCCGGCCACGCCGCGCACCGCCCGCACCCACCGCCACAACTGCCTCTGGTACCGCGAAGGGACCTGCGGCGTCTGCATCGGCCGCTGCCCGGCGGGGGCCATCACCTTTGCCGGCCACGACAAGGCCCGCTGCCGGGAACTGGTCTACGGCTCGGCCCCGGCCCTGCTGGCGGAACGCTACGGCGTCCCCCACACCGGCTGCGGCCTCTGCCAGACCCGCGTCCCGTGCGAAGCCGGCGTGCCGCGCGGGAAAAAACCTGCCGGATCACCCTGATCCGTCTCTGTCCCCCGCCTATTCCCTGAAGCGCCTTCCTGCCTGCGCGGGTCACGCCCCCGGTGCGCCCTCAGTCTGTTCCGTCCCCCCCTGTCGCAGCGGCAGCACCACCCGGAAGGTGGTTCCCTCTCCCTCCGTGCTTTCCACCAGTATGTTCCCCCCGTGATCCTTGACGATGCCATAGGAGACGGAAAGGCCCAGCCCGGTCCCTTCGCTCTTGGTGGTGAAGAAGGGGCTGAAGATCCTCTTCAGGTTTTCGGGGGCGATGCCTCTGCCGGTGTCGCTCACGGAAACCGTGCAGGTGCCGGCCTCCTCGTCCCGGGTCGTGGCCACGGTGAGGCTGCCCCCGTCCGGCATGGCCTGGATGGCGTTGAGCACCAAGTTGGTGAAGACCTGCCGGAGCTGGTCCGGGTCCCCTGCCAGGGGCGGCAGGTCGACGGCGTACGCTTTCCTGATCTCGATGCGGGTGAGCGGCACCTGGTGCCCCATCTGCTTGAGGATGTCGTCCAGCAGGGGGGGGAGCGAGACCGTGCCGAGCCGGCGCTGCTGCTGGCGGGCGAATTTCAGGAGGCTGCCGATGATCCGCTCCACCCGCCCCACCTGTTGGGCGATGGTGTCCACTTCCTCCCGGTTGGGGTCGTCGTCGGGCAGCGCCATCTGGAGGAGTTCCGCATTCCCCCGGATGATGGCCATGGGGTTGTTGATCTCGTGGGCCACGCCGGCGGCAAGCATGCCGATGTCGGCCAGTTTCGCCGCCCGGACCAGGTCTTCCTGGGTCTTGACCAGGAGCAGGTTCTTTTCCTCCAGTTGGGCGGTGCGGTCAAGGACCTTCTGCTCCAGCTCCCGGTTCAGCTTGCGGATGTCCTCCTCCCGCTGGGCAAGGGTCCGGGTCATCTGGGCAAACTCGCCGGCCAGGTCGCTGATCTCGTCGCGGGTATGGATGACGATCTCCAGGTCGCGTTCGCCGGCGGTGATGCGCCGGGCCACGGTTTCCAACTCGCGGATGGGGCGGGCGAGCCGGGTGGCGATGAAGCTGGAGATGGCAAGCCCGATGAAGGAGCCGCAGAAGAGCACCACGCCGAAGATGAGCGCTATCTCCCGCTTCATCTCGCTGTAGGGCTTCTCGGGCATCCCCACGTAGAGGGAACCGATGGGGACCCCGCCCGGGCTGAGGATCGGCTCGTAGGAGGAGAAGTACCAGTCGTTGACCACGAAGGCCCGCCCCACCCACTTCTCCCGGCTCAGGATCACCCGGTTGAAGACCTCTTCCGACAGCCGGGTGCCGATGGCCCGGCGGTCCGGCGCGGTATAGACGTTGGTGGCGATGCGCAGGTCCCCCAGGAAGATGGTGGCGGTCCCCACGTCCCTGCCCTGGAAGCGGACCGCCTCGAAGACGATCTTCTTGATCCGGTCCACCAGCTCGTTGTTGCCGTTGAGGAGCACCCCGCCGTAGAGCGCCCCCACGATCCGGCCCCGCCCGTCGCGCACCGGCGAGGCGGCCACCATGACCATGCCGGTGCGCTCCACGAATTCATCCTCCCGCGCGCGGCCGGGGGTGGGGACGATCTCGATGGCGGCCCGGGCAGCCAGGGCCGTGCCCTCCTTGACCAGTTCCTCGGGGGTGAGCACGTCGGTGCCGCTCACCTGCTCGCCGCGCAGGGCGCGGGAAACCACGGCGTCGGTCGCCTTCAGGTCGCCGTGGGCCTCGGCGTTGCTGGCCCGGAAGATGACCTTGCCCCCCGCGTCCACGGCGGTGAGGATGTCGAGCCCCTCGGCCTTGAGCAGGGGGACCAGGAGGCTGCGGAGGGTGTTCCGGTCGCTCTTTTCCAGGATGGCTGCGGTGAAGGGGTTGGTGGCGGTGAACTTCACCACGTCGCGGATGTGCTCCACTTCGCCGTCGTAGACCGCCCGGGCCGCGTTCAGGTCGGTGCGGACCTTTTCCTGGGCCTGGGCCACGATGCGTGAATTGATGATGTAGACGCCGATGAGCCAGCAGATGCTGGTGGCCACGAACAGGGGGATCAGGGTGGCAAAGGTCAGCTTGAGGCGTATGGGGAAGCGGAGCGGCTTCATTCGTCCTCGGCCGGGGCGCCTCCCGGCAGGGTCAGGGCGTACTCGACGATCTTGCGGTCAAGGGTCTTGCGCGAGATGCCCAGGATCTCGGCGGACCGGCTCTTGTGCCAGCCGGTCTGGCGGAGGATCCGCTCGATGTGCTCCTTTTCGATCACCTCCAGGGAGATGAGGCGGTCTTCCCTCGGCGGGGCAAGGGGGGCGGGGGCTCCGGCCGCCTGCCGGTACATGGGGAGGACGTCGGGGGTCACGAACTCCCCCCGGGCGAGGATGGCGGCCCGCTCCACCACGTTCTCCAGCTCGCGGACGTTGCCGGGCCAGTGGTAGCCCTGCAGTACCCGGACCGCCTCGGGCGAGATCCCCTTCAGCTCTTTCCTGACGCGGCGGGAGTACTTCTGGAGGAAATACTCGGCCAGGGGGATGACGTCCTCGGCCCGCTCCCGCAGCGGGGGAAGATTGATGGTGATGACGTTCAGGCGGTAGTAGAGGTCTTCGCGGAAACGCCCCTCCCGCACTTCTTTGGCCAGATCCTTGTTGGTGGCGGCCACGAAGCGGATGTCCACGTTCTTGGCCTTGGTGGCACCCACCGGGATGAAGTCCCGCTCCTGGATGACCCGCAGCAGCTTCGCCTGGACCGTGGCCGACACGTCGCCGATCTCGTCCAGGAAGAGGGTGCCGCCGTCGGCCTCCTCCAACAGCCCCTTCTGGGTGGTGATGGCGCCGGTGAAGGCGCCGCGCATGTGGCCGAAGAGCTGGCTTTCGAGCAGCGTGTCGGACAGGGCGGCGCAGTTGATGGAGAGGAAGCGCCGCCCCCGGCGGGGGCTGTTGTAGTGGATGGCGCCGGCGATCAGCTCCTTGCCGGTGCCGGATTCGCCGAGGATCAGGATGTTGGCGTCGCTGCCGGCCACCTGGAGGGTGAGCTCGTAGACCTCCCGGAACTTGGCGCTGGTGAAGATGATGTTGTCGGGGGTGTCGGGCCGCGCCAGCTCCTCCTTGAGGGCCTTGTTCTCCTTCATGAGCAGGTCCATCTCAAGGGCGTTGTCGATCACGCCCAGGATCTTCTCGCGCGGGAACGGCTTGGTAACGTAGTCGTAGGCCCCCAGCTTGATGGCGTCAACGGCCGAGTCGATGGTGCCGAAGGCGGTCATGACCACCACCGGCAGGGAGGGGCGGAGTTTCTTGACCCGCTTGAGCACTTCGATGCCGTCCATGTCGGGCATCCGCACGTCCTGGAGCAGGATGTCCGCATCGCCGTCGATGCCGGCCTCGATCCGGGCCAACAGGCTCGTGCCGTCGGCAAAGGTCTCCACCTCGAAATCCTTGGCCTGGAACATCTTCTGGAGGTAGCGCCGGATTCCTTCTTCGTCGTCGCAGATCAGTATTTTCGCCTTGAGCATCGTTGCCCGGATTCCTTTTTTCATGTGAGGTGTGTGGGTGGGACACGGTTGGCCTTTGTAGACGTGTCTACATGGACAAAATGATACAGAGGTGGCCAGAATTCTGCAAGACAAGAATTCCATTTTCCGGGAGCACCCGCGGGGCCGAGGCAATAAAAACTAATAATTATCAAATGTTATTTCAGTGTATCGGCCTGTAACCGAATTGGCACAATGATTGCCCGTATACGCTCCGGATATCTTCAAACCGGCCCGAAGGGGCCTGACACCTAAGGGGGATGTAATGGGTATTTCACGAAGGCAGTTCCTGCAGGGAGGGGCGCTGGCCGGAGCGGCGCTGGCCCTTTCCGGCACGCCGGGGGAGGCGAGCGCCGATTCTCCGGACCTGCGCACCAAGGGGACCAAGGTCACCACGACCGTCTGCCCGTTCTGTTCGGTGGGCTGCGGCCTGATCGTCCATACCAAGGACGGCAAGGTCATCAACACCGAAGGAGACCCGCAGCACCCGATCAACCAGGGCTCGCTCTGTCCCAAGGGGGGCGCGCTGTTCCAGATCGCCAACAACGACAAGCGGCTCCAGAAGGTCATGTACCGGGCTCCCGGCTCCGACAAGTGGGAAGAGAAATCGTGGGACTGGGCCCTTGACCGGATCGCCCTGCGGATGAAGGAGACCCGCGACAAGACCTTCAGGAAGACCGAGCTCAACAAGAAGGACAACAAAGAATACGTGGTGAACCGGACCGACGGCATGGCCTTTTTCGGCGGCGCCGGCCTCGACAACGAGGAGTGCTACCTCTGGTCCAAGTTCGCCCGCGCCATGGGGGTGGGCCAACTGGAGCACCAGGCCCGATTATGACACTCCTCCACAGTCGCCGGTCTGGCGGCTTCGTTTGGTCGTGGCGCAATGACCAACCACTGGATTGACCTGAAGAACTCCGACGTCATCTTTGCCATCGGCTGCAACCCGGCCGAGAACCACCCCATTTCCTTCAAGTGGATCGAAGCGGCCCTGGATAACGGCGCCAAGCTGATCTCCGTGGATCCGCGCTTCACCCGCACCTCATCCAAGGCGGATATCTACGCCCAGATCCGTCCGGGCACCGACATCGCCTTCCTGGGCGGCATGATCAACTATGCCATCCAGAACAGGATGATCCACGAGGAGTACGTGCGCGAGTACACCAACGCCACGTTCATCGTTTCCGAGCAGTTCGACTTCCAGGACGGCATGTTCTGCGCCTTCGACGATCAGGAGAAGGTTTACGACCTCAAGTCCTGGGCCTATGCCACCGGCGCCGACGGCAAGCCCAAGCGCGACATGAGCATGAAGGACCCCAAGTGCGTCTACCAGCTCATGAAGAACCACTACAAGCGCTACGACATCGACACGGTCTGTGCCATCACCGGGACCCCGAAGGAGGACTACCTCAAGGTGGTCAAGGCATTCTGCGCGACGGGCCGGCCGACAAGGCGGGGACCATCCTCTACGCCATGGGGATCACCCAGTCGACCCACGGCAGCCAGAACGTGCGGGCCGTGGCGCTGCTCCAGATGCTGCTGGGCAACATCGGCATCGCCGGCGGCGGGGTGAACGCCCTGCGCGGCGAATCCAACGTCCAGGGTTCCACCGACTACGGGCTCCTCTTCCACATCCTCCCCGGCTACCTGAAGTCGCCGGAGTTCGACAACGTGGACCTGAAGGCCTATGTCGAGAAGTGGACCCCCAAGACCAAGGACCCCAAGAGCGCCAACTGGTGGGGCAACACCCCCAAGTACACCGTGAGCCTCCTGAAGGCCTGGTACGGCGACAATGCCACGGCCGAGAACGACTTCTGCTATGACTACCTGCCAAGCGGATGGGGAACTACTCCTACGTGAAGATCATGGAGAAGATGGGCAAGGGCGAGCTGGAAGGGCTCGTCTGCATGGGGATGAACCCGGCCGTGGGCGGTCCCGACTCCGTGGCGGCCCGCGAGGCCCTGGGCAAGCTCAAGTGGCTCGTCACCGCCGACCTCTGGGAGACCGAGACCTCCATCTTCTGGAAGCGCCCCGGCGTCGATCCCAGAACGATCCAGACCGAGGTCTTCATGCTGCCGGCCGCCTCGTCCATCGAGAAGGATGGCTCCATCTCCAACTCGGGCCGCTGGGCCCAGTGGCGCTACACCGCGGTGCATCCCCTCGGCGATTCCCGCAGCGACCTCCACATCATCGACGAGTTCTTCAAGCGGATCAAGGCCCTCTACCTGAAGGACGGGGGCGCCTTCCCCGAGCCCCTCACCACGCTCGCCTGGAACTACGGCACCGGCCACGAGCCCGACGTCCACCTGGTGGCCAAGGAGATCAACGGCTACTTCACCAGGGACGTCATCATCAAGGAGAAGGACAAGGTCCTGGAGTTCAAGAAGGGCGACCAGGTCCCGGCGTTCAAGTACCTGGCCGATGACGGCTCCACGGTATCCGGCTGCTGGATCTACTGCGGCTCCTACACCAACGAGGGGAACCAGATGGCCCGGCGGGACCCGTCCGACCCCACCGGCCTCGGCATGTTCCCCAAGTGGACCTGGTGCTGGCCGGTGAACCGCCGGATCATCTACAACCGCGCCTCCGTCAACCCGGCGGGCGAGCCCTTCAACCCCAAGCGTCCGGTCATCGCCTGGGACGCCCTGGAGAAGAAGTGGAAAGGGGATGTCCCCGACGGTCCCTGGCCGCCCATGAAGGACGACAAGGAAGGGAAGTACCCCTTCATCATGCTTCCGGAAGGGCATGGCCGCCTCTACGCCCTCGACATGAAGGACGGCCCGTTCCCCGAGCACTACGAGCCGGTGGAAAGCCCAGCCAAGAACCTTCTTTCAAAGGTCCAGACCAACCCGGTGGTCAAGGTGCCTTCGAACGTGTCCACCGACACCTCCAAGTTCCCCCTGATCGGCACCACCTACCGGGTGACCGAGCACTGGCAGGCCGGTGCCATGACCCGCAGCCTTCCCTGGCTCGTGGAGCTGGTGCCCGACATGTTCGTGGAGATCAGCGAGACGCTGGCGAAGCAGAAGGGGATCAGCCAGGGGGATATGGTGAAGGTTTCCACCGAGCGGGGGAGCATCCAGGCCAAGGCCCTGGTCACCAGCCGCCTCAAGCCCTTCAACGTGCAGGGCAAGCTGATCGAGCAGGTCGGCATGCCGTGGCACTTCGGCTATGCCGGCCTTGCCACCGGCGACAGCGGCAACGTCCTGACCCCCACCGTGGGGTGCGCCAACACCGGCATTCCGGAATTCAAGGCGTTCCTCTGCACCATTGAAAAAGGAGGTAAGGCCGCATGAGTGCCGGAGCCATCGACTATTCGAAAACCAGGACGTTCCTGATCGATACCACCAAGTGCACCGGCTGCCGCGGCTGCCAGGTGGCCTGCAAGCAGTGGAACCAGTTGAAGGCCGAGACTACGACCTTCTTCACCGGCGAGGGGTACCAGAACCCGCCGGGCATGAGCGAATTCACCTTCACCCGCGTGAAGTTCAAGGACTACCAGAAGCACGGCCAGAACGAGTTCGCCTTCTACAAGGAGATGTGCATGCACTGCAACGACCCCGCATGCGCCTCCGTCTGCCCCGTGGGTGCCTTCGAGAAGACCGCCGAGGGGCCGGTGGTCTACCATTCCAAGAAATGCATCGGCTGCCGTTTCTGCATGGTGGCATGCCCCTTCGGCATCCCCAAGTACGAGTGGAGCAAGGCGTTCCCCCTGGTCAAGAAGTGCACGGGCTGCTACAGCCGGGTGAAGAACGGCCTCGATCCCGCCTGCGCCACGGCCTGCCCCACGGCCATAACCTACGGTCCCCGGGATGAGATGATCAAGGAGGCCGAGAAGCGGATGTCCGCCCGGCCCGACCGTTACGTGAAAGTGGTCTACGGCAAGGAAGAGGCCGGCGGCACCACGGTCCTCTACCTGACCCAGCAGCCCCTGGACGAGCTCGGCTTCAAGCCGGTCACCAAGCGACCGCTGCCGTCCTACACCTGGCAGGCCCTGCGCCTCGTGCCGGGGATCTTCCTGACCGTGGGCGGCACCCTCTCCCTCATTACCTGGTTCCAGCACCGCAAGGACCGGGTCCGGAAGGAAGAAGAGGAGCAGAAGAACCGCAAGGAGGGGAACCAATGACCGCAGCACGCATCGTCATCAATGAAATAAAGGGATACCACCGGTTCATCAAGTTCCTGATGGTCCTGGTGGGTGCGGCGGCCGTGGCCTCCGCGGTCCGCTTCATCTTCGGCCTGGGCGCCACCACCAACCTGAACGACCTCTACCCGTGGGGCCTCTGGATCTCCTTCGACGTGGTCACTGCCGTGCCCCTGGCGGCCGGCGCCTTCACCATCGGCATCGTGGCCCACGTCTTCCACATCAAGAAGCTGGAGCCCCTGGTCCGGCCGGCCATCGTCACCGGGTTCCTGGGCTATTCGCTGGTCTGCGTCGGGCTGCTGCTCGACCTGGGCCAGCCCCAGCGGGGGCCGTACGTTCTCTTCAACTGGAACGTCCACTCCCCCATGTTCGAGGTCTCCATGTGCGTCATGGCGTACACCACGGTCCTCTTCCTGGAGTTCCTCCACCCGGTGAGCGAGCGGTTCGGCTGGCACATCCCGCTGCGCCTGCTGCGGACCCTGGAGCTGCCCTTCGCCATCCTGGCTGCCATGATCTCCACGCTGCATCAGTCGACCCTGGGGACCTTCTTCCTGATCGCCGTCGACAAGCTCCACAACCTCTGGTACAATCCGCTGCTGCCGCTGCAGTTCTGGCTTTCGGCTATTTTCACCGGTCTCTCCATCGTCATCTTCGAGGCGAGCCTGGTCCATAAGTATATGGGGCAACCGGACGAGTCGGACCTGCTGGCCACGCTGACCAAGATCATCCCCTGGATCATGGGGGTCTACATTGCGGTCAAGGCCTACGCCCTGGCGTTCCTCTCCCACGGCCCGCTCTTCGACCGGCCGGTCCTGACGGCCCTCTTCAGCGTGGAGGTGATCGTGGGTCTGCTGATCCCCTTTGCCATGTTCCTCACCAAGCGGATCAGGACCGACAAGCAGATGCAGCTCCGGGCCGCTTCCCTGGTGATCATCGGCCTCATCCTGAACCGGTTCAACGTCTCCATGTTCGCCATGCACCAGCCCGGTCAGCCCGTGTATTTCCCGAACTTCATCGAGTCGGTGGTGACCATCGGCATCATCGCGGCCCACATCCTCTTCTTCGTGCTCATCGCCAAGTATTTCCCGATCTTCGAGCACCACCCCGAGGCCACCGACTACACCATCCCCGACCGTTTCCGCAAGATCGAGAAGCACGGTCACGGGGCGGCGAGCGAGGCGTAGTTCACGTAATCCAACGGCGCAGGGGCAATTCATGGATTGCCCCTGCAACCACGAGACCCCATGAAAACCATCCACATCTACACTAACGGCCGACTCGAAGAAAAGCAGGGCGATATCGTGCGGGAGTTTCCGCTGGTGCTCCAGGTGAACGGCCGGGAGATCGCCACTCTCATCGCATCTCCCCACGACCTCCGCTTCCTGGTGGCCGGGTTCCTGCGCAATCAGGGCTTTGTGGAGTCGGCGGCGGATTTCCACATGCTGGCCGTCTGCGAAGAGTTCGGCATCGCCAATGTCCGGGTCAGGCAGGAACTGCCCGAGCGGCTTAAGCCGGTCCTCACCAGCGGTTGCGGCACCGGCATCACCTTCACCCTGGAGACGGGGGGGCGGGAAGCAGCCGTGGCGCCATTGCCCGCCGTGGCACCGGAGGCGGTCTTCCGGCTCATGGAGGAACTGGCGCGGCAGGCCGACAACTACCGGAACCACGGGGGCATTCACTCGGCCGCCGTGGGGGACGGGGAGGGGAACCTCCTCCTCTGTGCCGAGGACATCGGCCGGCACAACACCCTCGACCGTATTGCCGGCGAGGCCCTGCTCAAGGGGATCGATCTGGCCGGCCGCATCCTGGTGACCTCGGGGCGCGTCTCCACGGAGATGGCCTCCAAGTGCGCCCGGCTCGGCATCGCCCTGGTGGCATCCCGCACCTCGGCCACCGATATGGCGGCGACTCTCTGCCACGAGGCGGGAATCTGCCTCCTGGGCTACGTGCGCGGAGGTAAGTTCACGGTCTATACCCACAGCGACCGGCTGCTGGTGCCGGAGCAGGCTGCGGCATCCCTGCCCGCGCAGGTGCCGAGGGGCAGGATTCCCGGCGTCACCGGCGTCATCCTTGCCGGCGGCCATTCCAGCCGTATGGGGAGCAACAAGGCCCTTCTCCCTATCGGGGCGGGCGTTTCATCGAATCGATCCACCGCCAGCTCTCCGAGTATTTCGACGAGGTCATCGTCGTGACCAACACGCCGGAGCAGTATGAATTCCTCCCGTGCCGGAAGGTGACCGACATTCACGAGGGAATGGGCGCCCTGGCCGGCATCCACGCCGGTCTCCACCATAGCTCCAATCCGGCGGCCTTTGTGGTGGCCTGCGACATGCCCTACCTCAATGGCGGCCTGATCCGCCACCTGGCCTCCATGGCCGATCCCGGCGGGGTCCTGATCCCCGAGAGCCCCACGGGCCTGGAGCCGCTCCACGCCGTGTACGGCAAGGGGTGCCTCGCCGCCATCGAGGCGACGCTCCTCTCGGGCCAGCGGCGGATCGTCTCGTTTTTCGGCAGGACCAATGTCAATCGCGTCAACGTGACCCAGGTAGCCGCGTTCGACCCCGAGTTCAATTCGTTCCGCAACATCAACACACCGACCGACTACTACCGCCTGAGGGAAATCGAGCGCGGCGAGGCCCAGCCCGCCCCGGCCGACGAGCGGGCCGAGGCGTCGGCGTAACGTTGTAACAAAAAGGAGGCAGAACCATGTTCGGATTCGGCATGCCCGAAATGATTATTATCCTCGTCATCGCCCTGGTGGTGTTCGGCCCGGCGAAACTGCCCCAACTGGGCCAGTCCCTGGGCGCGAGCATCAGGAATTTCAAGAAGGCGTCCCTGGAAGAGCCCGAGAAGATCACCGTAAAGGAAAAGGACGAGCACGCCTGACCCCGTAACCGCGCGCTCGCCGCAACCCAACCCGCCTCCGGCAACGGAGGCGGGTTTTTTTGTGCCCACCGCGACGGAATGACGCGAAAATCGTGGATATCAGTTGCTTTGTTGTTGTTTTGTAATCTTGAGGTTTGAAGGCCGTTGTGCGGGGTGTTGAAGAAAAAGAACCAAATAAAACAATCTGTTAGCAATGAGCTACGCGATTGGTGGGGCCAGCGGTGCACACTTGTAAAAAAATAGCCGTCATAATGATACAAGAGTTGCTTTTTTTGAGACAAAAATATACAGTGAAGTGAGACAAAATGACGCAATGCGGGAAAAGGTATACATGTCCTGTTGGGCACTCGATTCTGGATCGCACGTTTCATTCGTAATTAAATCGATATATTGTGTGTATTTTTATGGAGAGGCAAGCTTGTTTTGTTTTTGGCACATATGTTGATGTTTACGTTTTACGAAGAAGCCGAGTGTGTTATTTTTAATCATTGATGCAAACGAGAGTGATTTCGTGCTGCTGACAATCACGCATCATACCGACAGGGGGAGTTATGGGAAAGGAAGCTGTGCTTCGCGGCGGCGTGTCGCGAAGGGATTTCATGAAGACCTGCGTTGCAGCCACCGCCATCATGGGGCTGCCCTACAGCATGCACGCAAAGGTGGCCGAAGCTGCCCAGAAGGGCGGCCGGCCGGCCGTGATCTGGCTCCACTTCCAGGAGTGTACCGGCTGTTCCGAGTCGCTCCTGCGTTCGAGTCACCCGGATGTTTCCGAGCTGATACTCGACATGATTTCGCTGGACTATCATGAAACCCTCATGGTCGGCTCGGGGCACCAGGCGGAGCAGTCGCTCCACGACTCCATGAAGGCGAACCACGGCACGTATATCCTGGTGGTGGAAGGTGGCATCCCCACCAAGGACAACGGCATCTACTGCAAGGTGGGCGGCAAGACCGCCGTGGACTCCCTGACCACCGCCGCCGAAGGGGCCGCCGCCATCATCACCATCGGCACCTGCGCCTCCTACGGCGGCATCCAGTCGGCTCCGCCCAACCCCACGGGCGCCGTGGGGGTCCGCGACCTGATCAAGAACAAGCCGATCGTCAACATTCCCGGCTGTCCGCCCAACCCCTACAACTTCCTCTCCACGGTCCTCTACTACCTGACCTTCAACAAGCTCCCCGAACTGGACGCGCTGGGCCGTCCCAAGTTCGCCTACGGCCGGAAGATCCACGAGCACTGCGAGCGCCGTCCCCACTTCGACGCGGGCCGTTTCGCCACCGCCTACGGCGACAAGACCCATGCCGAGGGGTACTGCCTCTACAAGCTGGGCTGCAAGGGGCCGGCGACATTCGCCAACTGCTCCGTCACCCGCTTCAACGACGTGGGGGTATGGCCCGTTTCCGTCGGCCACCCGTGCATCGGCTGCACCGAGCCGGATATCCTCTTCAAGAAGCCCATTGCCGAGAAGCTCCAGATCCACCTGCCCACGCCGCCCGACACCTATGCTCCGGCCGAACTGGGGCAGAAGGGTCCCGGCGTGAGCCCGGCGGCCACCGGCCTCGTTGGCCTGGCCGGCGGCGTAGCCCTGGGTGCCGGCGCCATGCTGGCCAAGAAGCTGCCCAGCGGGGAGGAAGGTCATGAAAAGCACGACTAGGCGCGATTTCCTCAAGATGATGGGGATGACTGGCGCCGCCTGCCTGGCGTGCGCCGCGCCCCTGTCTGCCTCCACGGCCCCGGTCGGCGAGAGCGAAACCGCCATCGCCATGCTTTACGACGCCACCAAGTGCGTGGGGTGCAAGGCGTGCATGGCGGCCTGCAAGCGGGTCAACATGGAGCAGAACAATCTCTCCTACGAGTACCTGCCCACCGACGGAGACAAACTCTGGGACGCCCCCAAGGACCTGTCCGGCGACACCCGCACGGTCATCAAGCTCTACAAGGAGTCCGACACCCGCTTCTCCTACGTGAAGCACTCCTGTATGCACTGCACGAAGCCCGGCTGCGTGTCCGCCTGCCCGGTCAAGGCCATGACCAAGGACCCGGTCACCGGCGTGGTGGCCTACAACAAGAACGCCTGTATCGGCTGCCGCTACTGCCAGGTGGCCTGTCCCTACAATATCCCCCGCTTCCAGTGGGACAAGGCGCTGCCTCAGATCGTCAAGTGCGATTTCTGCAAGGACACGAACCTGAAGGCCAAGGGGATGCCCGCCTGCAGCGAGACCTGTCCCGCCGGCGCCATTGCCTTCGGCAAGCGCACGGATCTCCTGGCCGAGGCCCACAACCGGATCAAGGAGAACCCGGACCGCTACATCCCCAAGGTTTACGGCGAGAAGGAGGTGGGCGGCGCCAACCACCTGTACCTGGCCGCCTTCCCGTTCCAGAAGCTGGGCCTGCCCGAACTGAAGGAGGAGTCGCCCGCCGCCTTTTCCGAGCATATCCAGCACACCATCTACAAGGGGTTCATCGCCCCGGTTGCCCTCTACGGGACCCTGGCGGCCATTGCCCTCAGGAACAAGAAGAAGCAGGAAGATCTCGGACACGGGGAGGACGATTGAGATGGGATCGCATCACGATGAATATCAGGTTCAGCCCGGCACGATCTTGACCCGGCCCTTCTTTATCCTCCTGTTCTTCGTCCTGGTGGGGCTGGCGCTCATCGCCTACCGGTTCTTCGCCGGCGTAGGCGCGGTTACCGGGCTGTCCGACGGCTACCCCTGGGGGATCTGGATCGCCTACGACGTGGCCACCGGCACCGCCTTCGCCTGCGGCGGCTATGCCCTGGCGCTGCTCATCTACATCATGAACCGGTGGAAGTATCACCCCCTCATCCGGTCGGCCATCCTGACCAGCGTGTTCGGCTACTGCCTGGCCGGCTTCTCGGTCATGGTGGACCTGGGCCGCTACTGGAACGCCTACGGCTTCTTCATGCCCAGCCGCTGGCAGGGCAACTCGGTCATGTTCGAGGTGGCCCTCTGCGTCATGTCATACTCCACGGTCCTGATCATCGAGTTCCTCCCGGCGGTGCTCTACACCCTGGAGCACAGCAAGTGGAAGTGGGTGCGCGAGTCGTCCCACTGGCTCTACGCGCGCCTGATCCCCGACACCGAGGCTTCCGCAACGGCCTCGCCAACGTGAGCAAGGCGGCGGGCCACCTCCAGGTGCGGCTCGACAAGGTCCTCATCTTCTTCATCGTCCTGGGGATCACCCTGCCGTCCATGCACCAGTCGTCGCTCGGCTCCATGATGATCATTGCCGGCGAGAAGCTGAGCCCCCTGTGGCAGACCGGCTTCCTGCCGCTGCTCTTCCTGATCAACTGCATCTTCATCGGCTACTCCACGGTCATGTTCGAGTCGATCCTCTCCTCCTTCGGCTTCAAGCGGGCCTATGAGGTGCACGAGCTGTCCGGCATCGCCCGGATCGTGCCGTGGGTGGCAGGGCTCTGGATGGCGATCCGCTTCGGCGACCTGATCTGGCGCAACCAGATCCCCACCATCCTGACTTTTGACAAAAACGCTCTGTTCTTCCTCCTGGAGGTGCTCCTGATCGGTGGCGGCGCCTTCATGATGCTGTCGCGCAGAAACCGGCTCTCCCCGCGGCTCCTGTTCCTGAGCGGCGCCATCCTGATGCTCGGCGGCGGGCTCTACCGGTTCAACGTCTACCTGATCGGCTTCAATCCGGGCGAGGGGTGGAGCTATTTCCCCTCGGTGGCGGAATTCCTCATCACCGTGGGCATCATCGCCATCGAGATCCTCGGCTACCTGACCCTGGTGAAGATTTTCCCGGTCATGCCGAATCCGAAGAAGCACTTTGCCGAAGAGGGCAAAGAGGTGGTGGGGGAGACTGCGGCCGGGTCGCTCCCGGCGGCGTGTACGCAGGAAAATAATGGGCAGCGGCCGGCGGCCGGGGATACTCTCAGGCCGCCGGCCGCTCCGCGTCGAACGCATACATTTCATCTCTGGAGGAATACATGTCCAAACGCATCACCATAGACCCCATCACCCGGATCGAGGGGCACCTGAGAATCGATGTGGAAGTGAACGGCGGCCAGGTTTCCAAGGCCTGGTCCTCGGCCCAGATGTGGCGGGGCATCGAGACCATCCTCAAGGGGCGCGATCCCCAGGATGCCTGGTCCTATGCCCAGCGCTTCTGCGGCGTCTGCACCACGGTGCATGCCATCTCGGCCATCCGTACCGTGGAGAACGCCCTGAACGTGGAAGTGCCCCTCAACGCCCAGTACATCCGCAATATCATGATCGCCCAGCACTCGGTGCAGGATCACATCGTTCACTTCTACACCTGTCCGCCCTGGACTGGGTCGATATCGTGTCCGCCCTGAAGGCCGACCCGAAAAAGGCCTCCTCCATCGCCCAGAGCCTGTCCGACTGGCCCGGCAACAGCGAGAAGGAATTCAAGGCGGTCCAGGACAAGCTCAAGGCGTTCGTGGCCAGCGGCCAGCTCGGCATCTTCGCCTCCGGCTACTGGGGCCATCCGGCCATGAAGCTGCCGCCCGAGGTGAACCTGATCGCCGTGGCCCACTACCTGAAGGCCCTGGACTACCAGCGCCGGGCCTCCCAGGCCGTGGCCATCCTCGGCGGCAAGAACCCCCACATCCAGAACCTGGTGGTGGGCGGGGTCGCCACCGCCGTGAACATGGAGAACATCGCCACCCTCAACATGGAGCGGATCGCCTATCTCCGCACCCTGATGGAGGAGACCCGCGACTTCGTCCAGAAGGTCTACTACCCGGATCTGGTGACCATCGCCTCCTTCTACAAGGACTGGTTCTCGCACGGCGCTGGCGTCACCAACTACCTGGCAGTCCCCGAGTTTGCCGAAAATACCCGCAACACCAAGTTCGCCCTTCCCGGCGGCACCGTCTATGGCGGCGACCTGGGCACCTTCAAGGCAATCACTACCCATCAGGATGCGGCCCTCATCCAGGGTATCACCGAGGGGGTGGCCCACGCCTGGTACGAAGGCTCCGCCTCGCTCCACCCGTGGGACGGCGAGACCAAGCCCGCATACACCGATTTCCAGGATAACGGCAAGTACACCTGGTGCAAGTCGCCGCGCTACAACGGCAAGCCCATGCAGGTCGGGCCGCTCGCCCAGGTCATGGCCGCCTACGCCACCGGCCACCCCAAGGTCAAGAAGCTGGTGGACGACGCGGCCGCAAAGCTCGGCATCGGCCTCAAGGACATCCACTCCACCATGGGGCGGCTCTTCTGCCGGGGTGTGCGCGCCCACGTCATGGCCGACTACTCCCTCGAATACCTGGACAAGCTCGTGGCCAACATCGGCAAGGGCGACACCACCTACGCCAACCATACCGAGATCCCCGACGGCGAGTACCGGGGAGTCGGCTTTCACGAAGCGCCCCGTGGTGCCCTGTCCCACTGGATGGTCATCGAGAAGAAGAAGATCAAGAACTTCCAGGCCGTGGTTCCGTCCACCTGGAACGCCTCGCCCCGGGACGAGAACGGCCTTGCCGGTCCCTACGAGGCATGCCTCGTGGGCAACCCCGTGGCCCAGCCGGACAGGCCGCTGGAAGTGCTGCGCACCGTCCACTCCTTTGACCCCTGCATCGCCTGCGCGGCCCACACCATCGATCCGACCGGCAAGGAGATCACCACGGTCAAGGTCCTGTAGTACATCGAGACGCAGGGGCAATTCACGGATTGCCCCTCCAGTGCGAGGAATCGAATGAGAACCCTTATTTTCGGCGCCGGCAACCTGATCCTCACCGACGAGGGCTTCGGCGTCCACTGCATCAACCACCTGGAAGAGAACTACGTGTTCCCGCCCGAAGTGGAACTGTACGACGGCGGCACCCTGGGGATCATGGTCACCCACAAGATCGAGGAGGCCGACCGGGTCATCCTGGTGGATACGGTGGAAACCGACGGCAACCCGGGCGACGTCTTCCGCTACGAGAAGGAAGACATCATGCTCAACCGCCTGCCGGTCAAGCTGTCGCCGCACCAGATCGGCATACAGGAAATGCTCTACATCAGCGAGATGCGCGGGGCCTGCCCGGACCGGATCAGCCTGCTGGGGGTCATCCCCTCTTCCCTGGACCCGGGGAGCGAGCTCTCGCCGGCCCTGAGCGAATGCCTGCCCCGGGTGGCGGGGCTCATCGTCGACGAACTGCGCTCCCTCGGACACGAGGTACGCGAACGGAACTGAGCCGCCCCCCAGGGGAGCGGCAGAGCGCCGGACCCGGTGCCGGCGGGAGGATCGCACCATGTTTGGATTCGGAATGCCTGAATTGATCATCGTTCTCGTCATCGCCCTGGTGGTGGTGGGGCCGTCCAAGCTGCCCCAGCTCGGGCAGGCCCTGGGCAGTAGCATCAAGGGGTTCAAGAAGGGAATGAACGAAGACGACGTGAAGGTCATCGACAAGACCAACGAGGCCTGATCGACGGGGCAGGCCATGGAAGCGGGAGGTGCGTCATGCCGACGGTCATCATTGGTGCAGTGGCGCTGTTCGCGGCAGGAGTGCTCTTTTCTCTGCCCTGTGGGCACCACGTCTACGGGCTCGGCGGGATATTCCTCGGCGCGCTGCTCGCCTGTGCAACGATCCTGACGGAGAGCCGGGCCCTTTCCGATTCCTGGTCCCGGTTCAGGACCAGGGGGAGCGGCGAGGTCTGACACCCGAAACCCTGAGAGCCGGGGCGACGATGGGGCGTATGTGCTCCGTCAGGCTCCCTGACACCGCGGAACAGTGAAAACGGCCGGGTGAGGCGGCAACCTGCCGGATGCGCGGTCGTCCGTCCGCTGATGTCATAATAAACGAGAGGGGCCCGGGCCCTCTCGTTTATTTTATCCCGGCCGTTACCGTGGCGCCCGGACGGGATCGACCCCGGTGGGGCTCCGCCACCGACCTGATGACCCCGAGCACCGTCTCGCGGGAGAACGGTTTGGGGAGGAAATCGCTGGCCCCTCCGTCAAAGGCTGCGCGGATCACCTCGTCGCAGGCGTAGGCGGTCATCATCACCACGGGGAGGGCAGGGCGCAGTTCTTTCACCCGATGAAGGATCTGCAGCCCGTCGGCATCGGAGAGCCGCATGTCCTGCAGCAGCAGGCTCGCGTCCCCGGGGGCACCCCCCTCGATCCGAGCCAGCAGGCTCGTCCCGTTGCCGAAGGTCTCGACCCTCAACCCTGCCGCCTCGATCATCTTCTTGAGGTAGCGCAGCATTCCTTCTTCGTCGTCACAGATCAGTACGGAACCGCCGAACATGACGTCCTCCATGACTTGCGTGTGGTCAATTCTGGACCGCGTACCGGACAAAATGTCACACCCGGTCCAGGAACCCCGTGCGGCACCGTGGGCCGAGCCCCATGCTCGGCCGCGGTCGAGGGCCATTTCCCGTGGTACCGGCGCCGCGATGCCGCACGGCAGGTGTGTAGTAACAAAAATGGTGCCAGATGCGGCGGCGCCTCTGCCTTCCTCCCCCCGATCCCCATGCCTGACCAGTGTAGCAGACCATCGCACGCGGGCAATGAGCGGGCGCGTATACGCGGGCAGCAGAGGAGGCCGCTCCGGCGGCAGGCCAGCGCTGCGCACCGGCATCCGGCGACTGCGTCAGGATTCGCCCCCGAACCGGTACTCCACGGTGCGCGGATGATCGGTCGCGCCGTTGTAGCTCCGCTCCACGAAGGTGCACCGGCCGTTGCGGTCCATGAGGATCACCGTGGACGAGCGGGTGCCGTAGGTGGGGCTGGTGATGAAGAGGGGGGAGAGGAGGCGCTCCCAATCGAGGCTGACCCCCGTGTCGGGCAGCAGGTGGTCGGGTGCGGGGGTACGGTCGGCCAGGATGGCGAAGAGGTCGTCCACGGCCGGGTCGTCCGCTGTTGCCAGGAGTCGCGCCAGGGCATCCCTGCCCCGCGCCACCTTGGGCCAAGGGGTGTCGAGCAGGTGGTTGGAAAGGCCGTGGATGCCCGGCGCCAGGGGAGATGCGGCCGCGCCCCGGTTCGAATGGTAGTGAAGCCCGTTGCCGTCGCCGAAGATCAGGTTGAAGCCGTTGTAGTCGTGTCCGTCCCGCTGCAGATGCTCCAGCCACCGGGCCGGTGTCGCGTTCCCGGCCAGGAAGCCGGCAGCCAGCTCACCCCGCGAGCGCGCACCCACCCGATGGGTCCCGGGGTCGCGGTAGTTGGTTACCGCGGCGATCCTGCCGTCCCCGGTCACCCCGCACCAGGTGCCGTTGGCCGTCAGGTCACGTCCGGCCAGGACGTGGGGTGCATCGTCCCAGAAGGCGGCCGGGGCCGTGGGGCGGGCATAGAACTCGTCCCGGTTGGCGGCCAGCACCAGGCGATAGCGCGGATGGGCATCGAGGGCAAAGAGGATCAGGCACATGGTTGGCTCCTTCGTGCGCGGGGCATGGCTGGCGGTCACGGGTGGCTCGCCGGCCGTTTCAGGTGATAATGATAGCGTGTCCGGAGGGCACTGTCATGGGGCTGGATATCTTCCCGCCCGGCACCGCCCTGGAAAAGCATATGGCATTAGATGCAATCATATGCTAGTAGAAACAGGCAGCGTGAATCTGATGCATCTTTCCAGCCGCTCGGCAGCGAGGGGGGCCGCTGAGTGGTCCCCTTGGCGGCCTGTGCCTGATTTGCTTGACGAATCTGCTGCTTGTCATTGCCCGGCACCACTGATATTGTGATGAAAAATCAGAGGCTGTTGCAAAACTGCTGCGGGACCAGTTCCGCAGCAGTTTTGCAACAGCCTCATAATAAAAGGAGAAACCCGCATGACCCATGGCTCGTACAATCCGTTTAAAATTGCGCAATATCAATTCGATAAGGTGGCAGATCTTCTGGATCTCGATGACGGAATCAGGCAGTTGCTCAGGCAGCCGATGCGTGAATATCACTTTACCATCCCGGTAAGAATGGACGACGGAACGGTACGGGTGTTCAACGGGTTTCGCGTGCAGCACAACGATGCGCGCGGCCCGGCAAAAGGGGGCATCCGCTTTCATCCGATGGAAACCATCGATACGGTGCGTGCGCTTTCGATGTGGATGACCTGGAAATGCGCGGTCGTCGATATCCCGTTGGGCGGCGGCAAGGGCGGCGTCATCTGCGATCCCCACCAGTTGAGCCTGCGCGAACAGGAGCAGATCTGCCGTGGCTGGATCCGCCAGATTGCAAAAAATATAGGCCCGTGGAGCGATGTGCCCGCCCCGGATGTGATGACGAACGGACAGCATATGCTCTGGATGCTGGACGAGTTCGAGGCAATTCACGGTGGCCGGTTCCCCGGCTTCATTACCGGAAAGCCGCTCGGCAGCGGTGGATCCCAGGGGCGCACCGAAGCCACGGGTTATGGTGTGGTGTATGTCCTGGCCACGGCGCTTGATGAAATGGGCATTGCCATCGGAAAGACCACGGCCAGCATCCAGGGGTTCGGCAATGTCGCGCAATACGCGGCCCGGCTCTACACCCACCTTGGCGGCAAGGTGCTCGCCATATCCTGCTGGGACCAGAACGACATGACCAGTTACACCTATCGCAAAAAGAGCGGCGTCAATGTCATCGAACTGCAGGAAATTGCCGACAAGTTCGGCAGCATCGACAAGAACCGGGCCGGCGACCTGGGCTATGAACTGTTGCCGGGTGATGCGTGGCTGGAGCAGGATGTGGACATCCTGATCCCGGCGGCGATGGAAAGCCAGATCCACCAAGGCAATGTGGATAAAATCGCGCCAGGCGTAAAAGTGATTGCCGAGGGCGCCAACGGACCCACAACACCGGAGGCTGACGAGGTTATCCTGCAGCGCAACATTCTCACCCTCCCCGATTTCCTTGCCAATGCCGGCGGCGTCACCTGCAGCTATTTCGAACAGGTGCAGTGCAACACCAATTATTTCTGGGACAAAAACGAGGTGCTCCAGAAACTGGAAAAATACATGACCTCGGCGTTCATTGCAGTGGGTGACGTAGCCCGGCGGCAGAAGATCGGCATGCGTGACGCGGCATACGTCATCGCCATCAATCGCGTGGCCCAGGCGGTCCAGGCGCGGGGCTGGGCATGATGCGGGCTGCCGCGGCCAGAGCCAACCGCTGACCGGGAGGTCACACCATGCCAGGCAACGGACAGCCCCCTGAACTGATTCAGGTCCTGCTCGAACGGGAAAAGGAGCTGAACTGCCTCTACAGGATCGAGGAGTTGCTGGCCAGGCGTTCCGGTTCGCTTGCCGGGCTTTTCCGCGACATCATCGCGGCGATCCCTTCCGGCTGGCGCTACCCCGAACTCTGCCAGGCCCGCATCGTGTATGACGGGGCGGTGTACCAACCGCCCCATTTCATCCCGAGTCGCTGGTCTGAAGCCGTTCCCATATCCGCAGGGGACCGGGAGGCAGGCTCGCTCGAAATATCCTACGTACGGGAGGTGCCTTTTTCACCCGAGGGCGAAGGTGTTTTCCTGGAGAAAGAAAGCAAGCTGCTCCGGACGATCGCCGACCGGATCGGCCAGACATTGCTTCACCGGGACCTGGAGAAACTCCTCTGCGAGCAGCGGGCGGCAACGCGCGAATGGATGGCGCTCGTGGACGCGCTGCGCCGCACCGACGAAAGGCTCTATCTCTACTGCTCCCGCAAAATGCTCTATTTCCTGTGCAGAAGCGATGTCAAAGAGGCCCGTCAGGCCCTTGACGCATTTGCCGCAACCTTTGCCGCCCATCATCCGGAGACCGTATCCGAGATCAACAGCCCGAGCCGGCGGAAACCCGGCGTCGACATCCTCGACATGAGCGCGCAGGTGTTCGAGATTGCCGCGCGTCACTTGAGCGACGCCGAGATACTGTCCTCCCTGCACCGGTGGATTCAGGAGAACAGGCTGAGTTATCTGATCAAGACCGTGGACTCGGCAAACATATCCCTGGGCAAGATCATCGATGTCATTCTGCGGTATCGCGCCCAGTCCGGCGACGGGGCCGTCCTGGCGCAATCGACGGAGAAATGGCTCCGGGTGTCGCTGATCCGCCGGTTTTTTTCCGACAGCATCGATTTCATCAATCTCGTAAAACATCACCTGCAGGTGTCCGATTTTTTCGATCTGGTGACCCGGATCATCTACCCTGCCACAAGCAACGGGCGGCTGGGGGGGAAGAGCACCGGGCTTTTTGTTGCCTGGCGCATTCTGACCAAGGCTGCCGCCAGGGAGGGGCTGCTTGCGGATATCAGAATACCGAAAACCTGGTATCTGACTGCGGACTGCCTGACCTCATTCCTGAACTATAATGACCTGGAGGATGTGAACGAGCTGAAGTACAAGGATATCGAGCAGATCCGCTTCGAATATCCCAACATCATCCAGCTTTTCAAGCACGGCCGGTTTCCTGCCGACATTTACCGGGGCCTGTCCCATGCGCTGGACGATTTCGGCGAATGCCCGATCATCGTGCGTAGCTCCAGCCTGCTGGAGGACCAGGCCGGGACTGCGTTTTCGGGCAAGTACAAAAGCCTTTTCCTATCCAATCAGGGGGACAAGCGGACCAGGTTGCACGCCCTGCTCGATGCGATTGCCGAGATCTACGCGTCAGTGTTCGGGCCGGACCCGATCGTCTACCGTTCCGAGCGGGAGCTGCTCGATTTCCGCGAAGAGATGGGCATCCTGATCCAGGAGGTTGTGGGGAGACGGGTCGGCCCTTATCACATGCCGGTGTTTGCCGGGGTGGCCATGAGCTCCAACGAGTTCCGCTGGTCACCCCGCCTGAAGCGCGACGATGGCCTGTGCCGGCTGGTGCCGGGCCTCGGCACGCGGGCCGTGGACCGCATCAGCAACGACTACCCCGTGCTGCTGTCCCCCGGACAACCGGCCCTGCGGGTGAATGTCACGCCTGACGAAATACGGCGCTATTCACCCGCAAAGGTGGACGTGATCAACCTCCAGGACCGGGTTTTCGAGACGGTGCCGCTGGACCGCCTCCTCCACGGGCACGGAAGAGACATTCCGCATCTGTCCCACCTGATTTCAGCCTACCGCGACGGCCAGATCTGCCACATCCCGACCATGGAACTCCACCTGAACCGCGACGAAATGGTCGCCACCTTTGACGGCCTGGTGAAGCGCACCCCGTTCATCAGGCAGATCAAGGCGATCCTGCAGGCCCTGCGGGAAGGGATGAAGATGCCCGTGGAGATAGAGTTCGCCCATGACGGCAATCAACTCTACCTGCTGCAGTGCCGGCCGCAAAGCATGGAAAACGAGGCGCTGCCCGGCACCATACGGGATGACATCCCGGAGAGCGAGGTCCTGTTTACGGCGCATCGGTTCATTTCAAACGGACGCATACCGGACATAACCCATATCGTCTACGTCCCGCCGGAATGCTACGCGGCACAGGCAAGCCTGGATGCGCTGGTGGACATCGGCCGGGCGGTGGGGCTGTTGAACGCTCTGCTCCCCAAACGCCGCTTCATCCTGCTGGGTCCGGGGCGCTGGGGGAGCAGGGGAGACATCAGGCAGGGGGTCCACGTCTCCTATGCCGATATCTGCAATGCGGCGGTTCTGATGGAGATCGCATACAAAGCAGGCTCCCACGAACCAGACCTCTCCTTTGGCACGCACTTTTTTCAGGACATGGTGGAAGCCGGCATCCGGTATATCCCCCTCTATCCGGAAGACCACGGCAACAGGTTCAACCGCCGGTTCCTCATGGACTCCAAGAACCTGCTGGCAGCGATGCTGCCGGGGTACGCGCACCTGGCTGACGTGCTGCGGGTGATCGAAGTCTCGCGGGAAAGGGTCGGTAAAATTCTCAGGATAGTGATGAACGCCGACCAGGTCATGGCCATGGGGTTTTTTGCGGAACCGGCAACGGGCAGCGGGAAGGGTGGGCCTGAAAACGGGACAGGGTATTCCGCCCCATCGTGATGGGGATGTTGCAATCGTGGAGCAGGATTCGGAAAGGAGACAGTATGTCGGTCGTGAAGATCATGCCGTGCCTTGACATGAAAAACGGGCGTGTCGTCAAGGGGGTGAATTTCGTAAACCTGCAGGATGCCGGCGATCCGGTGGAAAACGCCCGGTATTATCAAAGCGAGGGAGCCGATGAACTGGCCATGCTCGACATCGCCGCAACCCTTGAAAACAGGAAAACCCGCCTGGAGTGGGTAGAAAATGTCGCGGCAGTCATTTCCATCCCCCTGACGGTGGGCGGCGGCATCGGCAGCATGGATGACATCAGGATGACCCTTGCCGCGGGCGCCTCCAAGGTCTCCATGAACAGCGCCGCGGTCAAGGACCCTTCTCTGGTGCGCCATGCCGCCCGAGAGTTCGGTTCCGAGCGGATAACCGTGGCGGTCGATGCCCGCAGAAACAGTGCAATGCCGTCGGGTTTCGAACTGGTGGTTTCCGGCGGCACGAAACCGGTCGGCAGGGATGCCGTCGAATGGGCGCGCCAGTGCCAGGATCTCGGCGCGGGCGTCATCCTGCCCACAAGCATGGATGGCGACGGCACGCGAGCAGGATATGACCTCGCATTCACCAGGGCGATCGCCGATGCGGTCACCGTGCCGGTCGTCGCATCCGGCGGCGCCGGAACCCTCGAACATTTTTACGACAGCGTGGTGCAAGGCGGGGCCCGGATTCTGCTGGCGGCGTCGGTGTTCCATTTCAAGACCTTCCGCGTCAAGGACGTGAAAGAGTATCTGCACGGCCGGGGCATCCAGGTCAACCTCTGATCCCGTATCGCCTGGCGCGGGAGTGGAGAAGCCAGCGGCTGAAGCCCGGGAAGCCGGGGGAAATCAGGGGTGTTCGCTATGATTCCGTGTCGGGGGTGTGTGTCGGCCGGATGAAGTTCAGCCTAACAGGCTGTTGAAATTCAAATAGAGAAAACAGCCGTTTTATGGTAGTTTATCGCGCATAACACTTTGCAATTATTGAGGAAAGTTATGCGCGGTTTTGACAGCAACACAGAAGCACTTTTTACCTATGTGACTCCTGAATCCTTTGTCCCGAAGGACCACCCCTTGCGGGCCATTCGTAAAATGGCTGACGAAGCCCTGGCAGGGATGGACAAGCTCTTTGACAGTATGTATGCCACAACCGGCAGATCGTCGATCCCGCCGGAGAAGCTCTTGAAAGCCCAACTGCTGATGATTCTTTACTCCATCCGTAGCAACCGGCAGCTGGTGGAGCAGATCCACTACAACTTCCTGTTCCGCTGGTTCCTTGGTATGGGCCTGGATGAGAAGGTCTGGGACCATTCCAGTTTTACCAAGAACAGCGAACGGTTGATCGGTTCCGAGGTTGCTGCCGAGTTTCTGTCACGGATACTGGCTCAGGCGGAAAGAAAGCGCCTTTTGTCACGCGAGCACTTCACGGTTGATGGCACCCTCATCGAAGCCTGGGCATCCATCAAGAGCTTCAAGCCCAAGGATGGTCCACCGTCAGCTGGCGGTGGAGGCAGAAACGAGACCGTGGATTTCAAAGGGCAGAAGCTTACCAACGAAACCCATGGTTCTGTTACCGATCCCGATGCCCGTCTCTACCGCAAGGGAAAGACCAAGGAAGCCAAGCTCTGCTACCAGGGGCACACCCTGATGGAGAACCGCAGTGGCCTGATTGTCAGGACCAAGGTAACAATGGCATCCGGTTCCGGCGAACGCGAAGCGGCAAAGACAATGGTGCAGCGTCTCCCCCGGACCACCCGCCGCATATCGCTTGGCGGTGACAAAGGCTACGACACGGAAGCCTTCGTCAGAGAACTCCGCCGGCTCAGGATCACACCGCACGTGGCGCAGAACACCACGAACAGAAAGTCGGCCATTGACGGTAGAACCACCAATCATCCGAACTACGCCATCAGCCAGAAGATCAGGAAACGGATCGAAGAAGGCTTTGGCTGGATGAAGACCGTAGGCAGGTTACGCAAAACGATGTACCGGGGAATCGAGAAAATCGCCATGCAACTTGACCTGCACGCAGCGGCTTACAACCTGGTTCGGATGAAAAACCTGGGCCTTGGTGTCACCTGACAGGGGGAACATCCCTCGAATCAGGCAACAACAGCAGCATATGAGGTTGATAAAGAGCAAAACGGCGGACTGAAACCCGATAAAGCGCTCAACTGATTCAAAAAAATCGAACTAAAAGTTCTTCAATCTCAAATAGGGCCGATTTTCAACGACCTGCTAAGCCTCAGAGTGCAGCCGGGATCGCCGGCAAGGGCGGGATGTGTCACTGGGGTCCGGCGCACCGCGAACGATGTGCCGGGCACGCCCCACGTTCAACTCAGCTTGGTCTGGGTGACAAAATCGAAGCGGGACAGGTTGCTGACATGCCTGAGCAGTTCGTCGTTATGCCAGTTCCCCTTGACGACAATTTCATAATTGGTCGTTGATTCCCGTATCTGCTGGCTGAGGTTGATGTCAATGATCTGGATGTTCCTTTCCGTAAAATAGTCTTTGAGCGTCAGGAGCGACTGTTCCCCCAGGTTGTTGCATTCCACCATGATGTTTTTGTGCTGGTCCCGCGGTATCCGGTTCCCAAGCTGTTTGAGCGCTGTCAGCGAAACCAGGCCAATGGCAGTACAGAATATCGGCAGGATGATCATGCCTGCCCCGCACGCCATGCCCAGGCCGGCGTTGTACCAGAGAGTCGCGGCCGTGGTCAGTCCGCGGATGCTGCCTCGCTCCTTGATAATGACGCCCGCCCCGAGAAAGCCTATGCCGGAGATGATCGACGCGGCAATGCGCGACGGGTCAAGACCGATATTGATATTGTCGATAATCTCGCCAGGCTTGTAGTAAAAGTATTTTGAGACAATCATCATTAATGCCGCACTGACACAGACAAGAATGTTGGTTCTCAAGCCGGCGCTTATGCCGTGCCGTTCCCTCTCATACCCCAGGAGAGCTCCGCAGAGTACAGCCAGCAACAGGCGAAATACCAGGTTGGCTTCATAAGGGTAATCGCTCATAGCGCATTGACCTCCGGAATATAATCATCGTCCGCAGCCGCCGTTGATACGGTACTGCCGATAAGCAAAACGCCATCCACAACAGGTTCGTTCTAGCAGCCCTTCGAAAAAGGCATGCATTTACGACCGGTTTGATTCGGTTTTGTGCTATGGCTCGCGTGCGTGTATCTTGCCGATATTCAGGATAGACGGTGGACGCGGTTTTGAGCGGCACTCCGATGCCTTGTTCGTCGGCTTAGCTATGGCGCCTGCCGTGGCAGCCAGCCGCCGTCAGCACTACTACCGCCCTGATTTCCGTCCGCGCCGGGCCCGCCGTTCCCGGGCAGCCTCGCAGAGTCGCCGCTCTTCTTCACTGCGGGGCTCCCAGCGGGGAACTTCCGTGGGCGTGCCCTCCCTGTCCAGGGCGACCATGGTGAAGAATCCCGCGGCCGCCACGGCGCTGTCGCCCGTGAGGACATTCTCGGTTTCAACCACCACGTCCACATCGATGGATGTCCGGCCGGTGCAGACCACCCGGGCCTCCACCTTGACCACTTCCCCCAGCCGTACCGGGCGCAGCAGAGAGATCTGCTCGGCCCCGGCCGTGACCACCTCGCGCCGGGCATAGCGCCAGGCGGCTATGGCGGCGGCCTTGTCCATGAGCCCCATGATCACGCCGCCGAAGATGGATCCCGCCGGGTTGGTGTCCTGGGGGAGCAGGGTTTCGATCAGGGTCCAGTCGCGGTTCATGGCGTGCCTCCTAGAGGATCCGGTTCAGGAACGACTGGATCCGCTCGTTGTTCATTCCCTCGGCAAAGAACTCCCGGGGGGTCCCCTCGGCCAGGAAGTTCCCCTTTTCCATGAAGATCACCCGGTCGGCCAGTTCCCGGGCAAAGCCCATGTGGTGGGTGACGATGATCATGGTCATCCCCTCGTCGGCCAGGGCGTGGATGGTGTCGAAGACCTCCCCGACCAGTTCCGGGTCCAGGGCCGAGGTGGGCTCGTCGAAGAGCATGAGCTTCGGCCGCATGGCAATGGCCCGGGCAATGGCCACCCGCTGCTTCTGCCCGCCGGAGAGGGTGGCGGGATAGACGTCCTTCTTGTCGGTGAGACCCACCTTGGCCAGCATGGCCAGGGCGGTTTCCCGGGACTCGGCGGCACTCTTCTTCTGCACGGTGAGGGGGCCTTCCATCACGTTGCCGAGGACCGTCATGTGGGGAAAGAGATGGAAGTGCTGGAAGACCATCCCGATTTCGGCCCGCAGGGCGCAGATCACCGGCTGCTTGTCCAGGTGGAGCTTGCCGTGGCGCCGGATGTAGCCTACCTCGTTCCCCTCGAAGCGGATGGTTCCCTCGTCGATCTCTTCCAGGAAGTTGATGGAGCGGAGCAGCGTCGACTTGCCCGAACCGGACGGGCCGATGATCACGAGCTTTTCCCCCGGATGGACCGCCAGGTTGACGCCGTTCACCGCCGTGAGGCTCTTGAAGCGCTTGGTGATGTTCTCCAGCTGGATGAGGGGCTTAACGTCGCTCATAGATCCCTGCCCGGTGCTCGATCTTTTCGAAGAGGAAGGTGAAGAAGGTCGTGAAGATCAGGTAGATGACGGCGGCCAGGATGAGGGCCGTCACGTTGAAGTAGGTATTGAACATCTGGTCCGCGGCCCGCATCAGCTCGACCATGGCAATGGTGGAGACCAGGGCCGTGTCTTTGATCAGGGCGATGAACTCGTTGCCGATGGGAGGCATGAGCCGCTTGTAGGTCTGGGGGATGACGACCCGGCGCATGGCCTGGCCGTAGGTCATGCCCAGGGCCTTGGCCGCCTCGGTCTGGCCATGGTCGATGCTCTGGATGGCTCCCCGGATGATCTCGCCCAGGTAGGCCGAGTAGTTGAGCCCCAGGCCGATGACCGCGGCGGTGACGGGCTTGAGGGTGATGCCGAGGGAGGGGAGTCCGTAGTAGATGAAGAAGAGCTGAAGCAGGAGGGGCGTGCCCCGGAAGAGCCAGATGACGAACCAGCAGAGGGCCGACAGGGGCCTGAAGGTGCTGATCCGCCCCAGGGCGATGAGGAGCCCGCCGATGGGGGAGATGAACATGGTGCAGAGCACCAGCAGGAGCGTCATCACCGCACCCTTGAGAAGCACCGGCAGGAACTTCAGGCAGTCCTGGAGGAACGTGACGTAGCGGGGTTTCCGTTCCCGCTCCACCGAGGCGACGAAGTTCTTCGCCTCGCTGTTGTCCGGGTAGAGGGAGAGCACCTCACGGGCCGCGGCCAGGGCTTCGTCCATCTCCTTGGCAGCAAAGTGGAGCTTGGCGATCTGCATCCGGCTCCGGACAAAGGCATCGCCTTCCTCGCCCGCCCGGGGCGCCGGGACCTTCTTCAGCACCTCCATGGCGGCGGGGAGATCCCCGGCCCCCATCAGGTCGTTGGCCTCCCGGAAGAGGGCGTCGTAATCGGCTTCGGACGCCAGCGCCGCTGCAACGGTGATCCACAAAAAAAGCAGGGCCGTGGCGACCCTGCCGAGAGTGTATGGTTTAAGGTTCATAGAAAAGCTCATTTGAGAAGCGTGGATTTTCCGCAAGGTCAAGGCGGGCAAGGATTTGAGCGGAGGCGTACTTCTGTACGCCGCACAATCAAATCCGAAGCCCAACGCCGAGATTGCGGAAAAGCCGCGCTTCTCTTACCACTTCTTGGGGTTGGTGATGTCTTCTGCAAACCACTTGCGGGAGATCTTCGCCAGGGCGCCGTCCTTCACCATGGCGTCGAGGGTCTTCTGCACCTTTTCGCGCAGGTCCTTGTCTTCCTTGCGGAAGGCGACGCCGAAGGGCTCCTTGCTGATGAAGCCGGGGACCACCTTGAACTGGCCCGGGCGCTTGGCGATGAAGTCGCGGCCGGTCACGTTGTCGATCACCACCACGTCGATGCGGCCCGCTTCAAGATCCAGCAGCGCCTTGGGGTTGTCCTCGTACTCCTTGAGCTCGGCCGGTGCGGTGGGGAGCTTCTTCACGGCGTTGAGGGCCGAAGAGCCCTTCTGGGCGCCTATTTTCACGTTCTTCAGGTCGGCGATCTTTTTGAAGCGCTTCTCGGAGAACTTCACCACGGCGATCTGGCCGTCCATGATGTAGGGCTTCGTGAAGGCCACCTGCTTGGCCCGCTCATCGGTGATGGTCATGCCGTTCCAGATGGCATCGAATTTCTTGGAGTTGAGGGAGTGGATGACCCCGTCCCAGGCGGTGGGCTGCCACTCGATCTTGATGCCCAGGCGCTTGCCCACTTCTTCGGCGGCGTCGATGTCGAAACCGATCAGCTTGCCGCTGGCATCGCGGTATCCCATGGGGGGGAATGCGTCATCGAGGCCGATGACCAGTTTTCCGGCGGATTTGACCCGGTTCCAGGAACCGTCGGCCGCGAAGGTGGTTGCGGCAAAAGCAACGAGCAGGGCAGAGACCATCAGCAATACGAGTTTTTTCACGTTCGGCACCTCTCTCTTAAAATGAAATTAACTGCATGGAACAACAAGTTGCCAGCACCGAACGCGAATTATTGCAGAAAGGTGACAGGGCGTCAAGCAATGAGAAGCCTGCCGATGCATCGTGGAAATCGGGCCGGCACGTCCCGGAGCAACTGGCCGGTTGCGGGAGTATCGTGCCCCCAGCCCTTGCGGATATCTCCCGGAACGCTAAACTAAATTAAATTTAACATTGCATGTTTCTGCGGAGGATACATGGCAAGCCACACGGGAGCTGCCGGAAACGGGAGCGTGCCTGCACAGGACATGGGGGTGCCGGCGGGAGACGGTATCCGCCGGCTGGCGGCGGTGGCGGTTTTGCTCGCGACACTGCCGGCATCTGTGGTCGCTGCCCGTTGTGAGCCGTCGGTCGAAATCACCGTTTCGCCAGGGGACACCCTGCTGCAACTGTGTGGCAAGCACCTTGAAAATCCCGGCCGCTGTCCAACCATTGCCCGGCTCAACCACTTGCAGAACCCCGACCTCATCCATCCCGGACAGCGCATCAGGATTCCCGCGGCACTGTTCAGGGGCACCGGTCTGGAAGGAGTCATCACCTTCCTTAGCGGCGACGTGCGCCTCGAAGGCAAAGGCGGCATCATCGAGCAGCTTGCCGGCATTGGCGGCCGCGTGCCCGCCGGGGGGCGGCTGGTGACCGGCGTAACGGGTGCCGTGGAGGTCGGCTATGAGGACGGCAGCTCGTTCCTGATGCGCGGCAACGGCAGTGTCGACGTTGTCCGCGCGCTCCGGCGGGATAACGTGTTCTTCGACCGGGAACTGCTGCTCGGCAAGGGCAATCTGATAACCCGCATCAAGAGGGCCACGGGGCGGGAGCAGCGTTTCGAGATCCGTACCCCCTCTGCCGTGGCTGGTGCGCGGGGTACCGAGTTCCGGGTGGGGGTGGGCCGGGCGGGTGAAACCCGCACCGAGGTGCTGGAGGGCCGGGTCGGGGTTGACGCCCGTGGCCGCGAGGTCCCCCTGGCCGCGGGAGAGGGCACCCTGGTGCGCGCGGGTGAGCCACCGCTGCCGCCGCAGCGGCTTCTGGCCCCTCCCGGGGTGGAGGCACGGCCGGCCCTCTTCCGCTCCGGGCCGGTCCGGTTCGCTCACTCGGAGGCGCCGGATGCCGCGGGGTACCGGGTCATGGTCGCCCGCGACGGCGACATGAAGGAACTGGTGTACGACGCGCTGCTCCCCGCCGGTGAGCCGTGGGTGATCCGGGGACTTGCCGATGGAGCCTATCACCTGAGCAGCCGCAGCGTCGACCGGCTGGGGCTGGAGGGGGCCGAGTCCGGGACCGTGCCGTTCACGGTACGCCTGAACCCCCTTCCTCCCTTTGTCAAAACCCCGCGTGACGGGGAGCGGGCGTGTAACCGCTCGCTGACCGTCGGCTGGCTCAAGGTGCACGATGCGGTGTCGTACCGGCTCCAGGTGGCAGGGGGGCGCTCGTTCTCCACCCCGGTGATTGACAGGGATGCGCTCGACGCGACCGAATTCGAGACGGGGCCGCTGAACGCCGGCACCTATTTCGTCCGGCTCGGCTCCATTGCTGCGGACGGCTATCGGGGCGAGTGGACCAACCCCGTGGAGGTTACGGTCGTTCCGCCGCCGGCCGCCCCCGAATTCGAGGAGACGCGCTGCAAGGGCTCCGTGCTCGACGTGAGGGTGCGGGCGGTGCCGGGTGCTCGCTCTTATTGCTTCCAACTGGCAAGGGACCGGGCCTTTGCCGAACTGCTGGGCGAGGAGGTCGCCGATCGGCCGGCCGCTTCCTTTCCCCTGCCACCGGAGCCGGGAGAGTACTTCGTCAGGACGGCGGCCATCGACGGAGAGGGCTGCCAGGGAGATTTTTCGCCACCCCGGAGCTTCCAGGTGAACCGGTCCTTTCCCTACGGCGCGCTGGGAATCCTCGGCGTGGCGGGACTGCTCCTGGGGCTGCTTCTCTAGGGGCTGGAGCGACGCGTTATGGCCGGGGAGCAGAGGACAACATACCACATCGTCGCGGCTGCCGCCGCCGGGGTGGTCCTGCTGTTCGTGCTGGACGGACTCGGCTTCTTCGAGGGGCTGAACCGTTTCGCCTATGATCTCGCGTTTCGCCTGCGCGGCGAGGTGCGGCCCCATGCGCCCATCGTGCTCGTCACCGTGGACGAGGAGAGTCTCGGGAAACTGGGGCCCTGGCCCTTGAAACGGAGCGTCTACGGCGCGCTCCTGGACAAGGCAGGCGCGGCGCGGGCCGTGGGGTTCGCCATCATCATGAGCGAGCCCCGCGAAGGCGACGACAGTTTTGCCGCAGCCATTGCCCGGCATGGGAGAGTGGTTGTGCCCGCCTACATCGACGACCGGCTCCGGCTCGCGTTGCCCGCCCCGTCGCTGGGGCGCGTCCCCACCGGGCACCTGCACCTGGAGCCCGATGTGGACGGTATTGTCCGGCACGTCTATCATGGGCTGGAAACCGGCGGGCGACAGGTCCCTTCGCTGGCCCTCGCGCTGCGCGATGCCGCCCGGGCCGTGACGGCGCCATCAGCCGCCGGTGCGCCGTTGCCGGAAACGCCCTCGGCCGCCATCGCCCAGCACTACCCCATGTACATCGATTTCTGCGGCCCGCCCGGCATGTTTCCGCGCTTTTCCCTGGCCGATGTGGTGGCGGGGAACGTCCGGCCGGATGCATTCCGCGACGCCTTCGTCCTGGTGGGGGTAACGGCGCCGGGCATCGATGAGCGGGTCATAGTTCCCTTTTCCCAGGCCCGCAACAGGATGGCCCCCGTGGAGGTTCAGGCGAATATCCTCGATACGGTGCTGAAGGGGAACGGCATACGTTCTCCCAGCAGCGCGTCCCGCCTTGCCCTCTGCGCCGTGCTGGCCGGTTGCTGGCTCCTGCTCTTTCTGCTCTTCAGTGAAGCCGGTTCGCTGGCGGTTTTGTTCGTCAGCCTCGCGGGCATACCGCTCTGCACCCTGTCTCTGTTCGCATTCCGGCAGGTATGGGTCGATCCCGCCATCTTCGCGCTCACGGTTGCGTATCTCTACACGGTCGTGTTCGTGTACCGCCTGGCGGAGGCAAGCGCTAGGCTCGGTCGGCAGTATGAAGCCATTGCAGCGAATCTGCCGGCCGAGGGGAGCATCCCTCCGTGCTCACGGGGGATCGCGGGTCTTCTGTCCATTGGCGGAATTAATGCCAGCGTGGCGATTCTGGACGCTGCCACGCAGCAACTCGTGGAACGGAGCATCAGGATCGAGTCCGCCAACAGGGAGCTGGAAGCGTTCAACTACTCGGTTTCCCATGACCTGCAGGCACCGCTGCGTGTCATTCGCGGCTTTGCCGTCGCCTTGGAAGAGGATTGCCGGGAAGAGGTGGACCCTGCCTGCCGTGAATACCTTGCCAGGATCCGCATCAATGTAACGAAAATGGAGGAGCTCATCGAGGCGCTGCTCGGTCTGTCGCGAATCGGCCGTGCCGATCTGCTGCGCCTTCCGGTAGACCTGAGCGACATGGCAACGGAGATTGCCGGTGAGCTGCGCCGGGCGGCGCCGGAGCGGCCCGTGGAGTTTGTGATCCGCACGGGGGTGGTGGTCAATGCCGACGCACATCTCATGAGGGCGGTCATGACCAATCTCATGGAGAACGCGTGGAAATTCACCGCCGGAGTCGTTCCGTCAGTGATCGAGTTCGGCGTGGAGGAGGCGGGAGGAGAGCGGCGCCTGTATCTCCG
Source organism: Geobacter anodireducens (assembly GCA_001628815.1). NCBI lineage: Bacteria > Pseudomonadati > Thermodesulfobacteriota > Desulfuromonadia > Geobacterales > Geobacteraceae > Geobacter > Geobacter anodireducens. The sequence continues at coordinate 2,772,991 of CP014963.1, read as the reverse complement.
CGACAACGGCGTCGGTTTCGACAACGCCTATGCGGACAAACTGTTTGTGCCGTTCCAGCGCCTCCACAGCAAGGCGGAATTCCCCGGCACCGGCATCGGCCTGGCCACGGTCCAGCGAATCATCCATCGCCATGGCGGCCGGGTCTGGGCTCGCGGGGAAACGGGGAGTGGCGCCGTTTTTTTCTTCACCGTCCCCGCCTGATGGGCCGGTAGGGCCGGTTGGTCCCTAGACCAGCCGCTGCCCGCCGTCCACGTGTACCACCGATCCGGTGACATACCCGTTCTTCATAAGCGAGATCACCGCGGCGGCCGCGTCCTCGGGCCTGCCGATCCGCCGGGCCGGGAGCCGGGCGGCGAGGGCGTCGAACATCCTCTTCCGTTCGGCGGGGCTCATGCCGGCATAGGCGGGAGTATCCACGATCCCCGGCGAGACGGCGTTCACCCGCAGGGGCGCCAGTTCCACGGCCAGGCTCCGGCAGAGGGCCTCCACGGCGCCGTTCACTGCGGCGTACGCCGAAAGGCCGTCCACGGGCTTGGTCGCGGCCACGCCGGAAAAGAAGGTGATTGAGCCCCCCTCCCTGATTCGCTGGGCCCCGTAGCGGGCCGCAAAGTACTGACCCCAGAACTTGCTGTCGAAGATCTGGCGGAACGATGGGGTTTCCAGCTCCAGAAACGAGCCCGCCACGCCGGTGGCCGCGGTTACGACCAGGTGGTCCAGTTCGCCGGTTTCGGCGAAGAACGCCTGTACGGCCTGTTCCTGCGTCACATCAAGGGAACGGGCCTCAACCGGCTGGCGAATCTCGTCCGCGGCTTGCCGGAGCTTCTCCTCCGACCGGCCGGCGATCACCACCCGGGCCCCCTCGTCCGCGGCCATCTTCGCCACGGCGAGCCCCATGCCGGAACTGCCGCCGATCACTACCACCTTCGCACCGTTGAGCGACATGTCTACCTCCTCTTGTCCCCCTGCTGCGCCAGTTCCTCCTCCATTTCCAGGACCCGCATCGTGATCTTGAGGATCGAATCGGGGTTGAGCGAAATGGAGTCGATTCCCTGCTCCACGAGAAAGGCCGCGAACTCGGGGTAGTCACTGGGGGCTTGGCCGCAGATGCCGCTGTGGCGTCCGTTGCGACGCGCCCCCTCCACCACCCGGCCGATGAGTTCCATGACCCCCGGGTCCCGCTCGTCAAAGACGTGGGCCACCAGGCCGAGTCCCGGTCCACGCCGAGGGTGAGCTGGGTCAGGTCGTTGGAGCCTATGGAAAAGCCGTCGAAGAGCCGCGAGAACTCGTCGATCATGATGACGTTGTTGGGGATCTCGCACATGACGTAGACCTCCAGGCCGTTTTCGCCCCGCACGAGGCCGTTCGTCGCCATTTCGGCCAATACCTTCTCCGCCTCCACGATGCGCCGGCAGAAGGGGATCATGGGGATTACGTTAACGAGCCCCATCTCGTCCCGGACCCGCTTCAGGCCCGGCATTCCAGGGCGAACCCTTCCCGGTAGCGCTCGTCGTAGTAGCGCGACGCCCCCCGGAAGCCGATCATCGGGTTCTCCTCGTCGGGCTCGAAGGCCCGGCCCCCCAGGAGCGAGGCATACTCGTTGGTCTTGAAGTCGCTCATGCGGACAATGACCGGTTTGGGATGAAAGGCGGCGGCAATGGTGCCGATCCCCTCGGCGAGCTTTTCCACAAAGTAGGCGGGCGGGTCGGCATGGCCGGCGGTGAGGCGCGCGATCTCGCGCCGCGATGCCTCGTCCTCCACCCGGAGGGGGTGGACCAGGGCCATGGGATGGATCTTGATATGGTTGGTGATGATGAACTCCATCCGGGCGAGCCCCACCCCGTCGTTGGGAATCCGGCAGAGGGAGAAGGCCTCCTCCGGGTTGCCCAGGTTCATCATGATCCTGGTGCGGGGGCGCCGCATGCCGGCCAGGTCAACCCGCTCCACCCGGAAGGGGAGTTCGCCGCTGTAGATTCTGCCCACTTCTCCTTCGGCGCAGCTCACCGTTATCTCCCGGTTGCTGGCGATCCGTTCGGTCCCGTCGCCGGTGCCGACCACCGACGGGATGCCCAGCTCGCGGCTGACGATGGCGGCGTGGCAGGTGCGCCCCCCCTTGTTGGTGACGATGGCCGCGGCGGTCTTCATGACCGGCTCCCAGTCGGGGGTGGTGGTGTCGGCCACCAGGACCTCGCCGGGGCTGAAGTCGCCCAGCCTGTGGATGTCGGTGATGACCCGGGCCGGGCCGGCGGCGATCTTTCCGCCCACGCTGGTACCGGTGGCCAGCACCTCTCCCTTCTGCTCCAGGATGTACGTCTCCAGGAAGTCGAGCCGTTTGCGGGATTCCACCGTTTCGGGCCGGGCCTGAACGATGAAGAGCCGGCCAGACTCCCCGTCCTTGGCCCATTCGATGTCCATGGGCATCTCGCGGCCGGCCCGCTTCTCATAGTGGGACTCGATCAGGAGGGACTGGCGGGCCAGCTCCAGCACCTCGTCGTCGCTGAGGCAGAAGCGGCGCCGTTCCTCCCGGGGCACCTCCACGTTCTTGGTCAGGTGCTTGGAGGTGCCGGTGCCGTAGATCATCCGGATCTTCTTCTCCCCCAGCCGGCGCCGGACGATGGGGCGGAATCCCTGCCGGAGCGCGGGCTTGAAGACCGTGAACTCGTCCGGGTTCACGGCCCCCTGGACCACGTTCTCGCCCAGGCCCCAGGCGCCGGTGATCAAAACCGTGTCCCGGAAGCCGGTCTCGGTGTCGATGGTGAAGATGACCCCGCTGGAGGCGAGGTCCGACCGGACCATCTTCATGACGCCCACGGAGAGCCCCACCTTGAAGTGGTCGAACCCCTGGTCGATGCGGTATGAAATGGCCCGGTCGGTGAAGAGGGAGGCGAAGCAGCGGCGGCAGGCGTCCAGGAGCTGCGCCTCGCCCCGGACGTTCAGGTAGGTTTCCTGCTGCCCCGCAAAGGAGGCCGTGGGGAGATCTTCTGCCGTGGCCGAGCTGCGGACCGCCACGTCGCAGTTCTCGCCATACTCGGCGCAGAGCCCCCGGTAGGCCTCTCTGATCTCTTCCGCCAGTTCTCCGGGGAGGGGGGCGCCGTACACCAGCTCCCGCAGTCGGCGTCCCCGGAGCGCCAGGTCGTCCACGTCCTCCTTGACCAGTCCCGCCAGGGTCTGTTTCATTTCATCCAGGATCCCCGCCGACCGGATCAGGTGCCAGTAGGCCTCCGCCGTGATGGCGAAGCCGTTGGGGATCCGCACCCCCAGGGGCCTGAGCTCCCCGAACATCTCCCCGAGGGAGGCGTTCTTGCCCCCGACCAGGGGGACATCGTCAATGGTTATTTCCGAGAACCAGCGAATCCAGGACATGGAAGAACCTCCCTGTGCTTCCTATCCGTTCAGTTTGGCGGCGATCTGCGCCACATGCCTGCCCTGGAAGCGGGCCCCGGCCAGATCGTTCTCGCTCGGCAGCCGTTCCCCCTGGCCGCCGGCTATGGTGGACGCGCCGTAGGGGGAGCCGCCGGTGATTTCGTCGATCCGCGTCTGGCCGGCAAAGGTATAGGGGAGCCCCACGATGACCATCCCCTGGTGGAGGAGGAAGGTGTGGAAGGTGAGGATGGTGGATTCCTGGCCCCCGTGCTGGGTGGCGGAACTGGTGAAGACGCCGGCGGCCTTGCCCACGAGGGAGCCCTTCACCCAGAGCCCGCCGGTGGCGTCCAGAAACTGGCGCATCTGGCCGCACATGTTGCCGAAGCGGGTTGGTGTGCCGAAGATGATGGCGTCCGCCGAGGCAAGCTCGTCCACCGTGGCCACCGGGATGTGGGCAAAGGCCTTCTGGGGTTCGACGGCGCCCATCTTTTCCAGCACGTCGGGCGGCAGCGTTTCGGGCACGCGGCGCAGCACCGCTTCGGCGCCGGGCACCTCGCGGACCCCCTCGGCCACGGCCTCGGCCATGCGATGGATGTGTCCGTACATGGAATAGTAGACAATGAGAACGTTCATGACAAAGCTCCTCCTGACGGCGATAGTGACCAGCAGGGAAAAGCGTACCGCAATCCGGCGGGGATGCAACGAAACGGCAGGAAGAGGGTCAGAACCTGCGGATCACGAACTGGCCGCGGGCGAGCCTGTTCTGGAGCCAGAGGCCCAGGAACTGCTTGATGACGGCGCGGGTGGGGGGGACGATGAAGAACAGGCCGACCACGTCGCTGAAAAAGCCGGGGGTCAGGAGGAGCAGCCCTCCCAGGAGAACCAGCGCGCCGTCGAGCAGGCCGGCGGCCGGGAGCCGCCCCAGGGCCAGCTCATCCTGGATGCGGCGCAGGATCACGAAGCCCTGGGAGCGGACCAGCCAGGCGCCGGCGAGGCTGACGACCAGCAGCAGGGCCACGGTGGGCAGGGCGCCGATCAGTTTGCCCACCCTGATGAGGAGGTAGAGCTCTATGATCGGAACGACGCTGAAGATGAGGAAGAGTCTCAGGAGCATGAAGGATGAGTGCGGCAGTGCGCCAAGGACCCGGGGAGGTCCTCAGGCGTCGCCCATGCAGAGGCGCAGCCGCGGCTTGGAGTTTCTGGAGCGGGTGGTTTCCGACGCGCCAGCCAGCCGTCCCGTGGCCACGAGGTAGCCGTAGGCCAGGCCGAGGATGTCGGCGACGCCGCCCATGGTGAGATTCATCCGCACGTACTTGCGGTTGAGTTCCGTGAGAAACGCGACCGGATCTCCCCCCTCGGCAATGAGCCGCTCCAGGGTCTGGCCGTCGCGCCGCAGCCGGGCCAGTCCCATGGTGCCGCAGCGGTGGAGGGTGGTGGTGTCGTCCACCGTTTGCATGAGGCGGGCAAGCATGGCAAAGGAGGCACTGGTGAAGCAGCCGGTCCGTTCGATGGCAGTCAGATACGCCGGCACGGCGCAGGTGAACAGGGAAGGGAGTCCGTCCAGGACCTCGTGCACGACGCCGCCGGCGCCGAAGCGGGAGCGGGCCGAATGGCCGTTGGTTGCCTGATCGCGGCGCAGGGCGAAGAATTCCTCGCCCAGCTCGGACACCGCCCGGTTCAACCGCTTTTCGTCATCGGAGTCGCATCGCCAGCGGGCAACCAGCAACAGCCCGCTCAGGAACAAGTAGCCCTTGAGGGTGTTGGAGCCCAGCTCCTCCATCATGACCTCTTCGGCCCGCCGGCCAATCACTGCCTGGCAGAGGAAGCGCTCCCCGTCGGTAAGCGAGCGGATCAGCTCCGCCAGGTAGTCACCCAGGATGTGAAGCGACCGCTCCATCTTGTCGAGTGAAAGATCAGGGTGGGAGCCTTGGTCGGCAAGGTCCACGAGCCCCGGTTTCGGCGTCAGATAGAGCGCCATGGCCCCTCCCTTGACGAGGGACTGGGCAAACTGCTCAATCTCGAAGATGCGCGAGGAGTTCATGGAGCCTCCCGGGTCTCTCCGCCGGGGTGGGGTGCCGGTGGCGGATGCAGTCGGCGGCCCGTTGGCCGCACGCGAGACAAGGACGAGGGGTGAGTCCGAGGAGCGCCCGGCTAAGCCGGGTTCCGCTGCCATCGTACACATCCAGATCGATGAGCCGCGAAAAAGGCGTTCCCATCTCCAGGGCAATACAGCGTTTTTTAGCCTCAGTCGCGTCCAGAGGGACGTGCATGATAGCATATGCATCGTCTTTGTCACCAGATTTCTTGAGGTTGAGCAGCTCGGGGAGCACCTTCACCAGATTTCGGAAGGTAATCGACAGGACTGCTTCGTCTCGGTCGTCGGTGCCGCTGCCCGGCGGCGCCAGGGAGAGGATCAGGGTGGTCGGGTACCCGGCGTCCAGGTAGAGGGAAAGCATGTCCCGCCGCGCGGCAAGGGCGGGACGAAAAACGGCGCATCCGCGCCACCTTTTCAGGGGTACGTCCATAGGGGAGCTCCACGTCTCCGACTACGCTGACAGTTGGTGCCGATGCAAGCCGACGTCATTGTAGCATGAGGAGTGCGGAAACAATAACGTGTATACATTAAGGGCGGGAGAGAGTTAGCGGGAAACGGTGTTGCCTCCCGCAGCCTTTGCCCTGTCAAGCGCTGCCAGCGCGCTTTCCGCAAGGGCGGGGCCATCTATGCCGGGGGTGGCTCCAGCCACTCCCGCTGAAATGGAGAGCGGCGGCAGCATGGTTCCGTCCCCCATGTCGATGACCGTATGCATCAGGCGCTGCCTGAGCCGGTCCGCGATCATCCTGCGGTGGACGGTTCCGTTTCGGGGAGGAGCACCGCGAAGGTGTCGCCCCCGTAGCGCGCCACCAGTTCGCCGGGGCGGAGGGAGTTCCGGAGGGTTTGGGCGACGTCGTGCAGGGCCCGGTCGCCGCCGGTGCGGCCGTGGCGTTCGTTGAACGCGCGAAAGCCGTCGATGTCGATCATCACCAGGGACAGGGGACGGCCGCTGGCGGTGAAGCGATCCACCTGGCGCGAGAGGATTTCCTCGAGCCACCGCCTGCTCTGGAAACCGGTAAGGGGGTCCACCACCGCCTGGTTGCGGAGGGCATAATCGCGGACAGTGCCCGAGAAACTTCCCAGGGAAGAGCCCCCCCTGCCGCGCAGGAGGATGCCGAGCAGGTTGCAGGCGGCTGCGTGGGATGCCTGGGCCAGGGACCAGATCAGGTCCTCCTCAAGAACCATGAGCCGCGTGTCTTCAGTGGCCGCCAGGGTGCAGGGGACTTCCGGCTCGCCGGAAACGAGGCTCTGGCCGACGATGTCGCCCCGCTCCAGATGAAGGGGGGTGTCGTCCCGTTCCCGGACGTCGTAGTAGACGGCCAGGCGGCCCTCCAGGATCAGGTGGATGGCGTGGCCCAGGGGGCCGGCGGGTTCGAAGCGCTCACCCCGCCCCAGGCTGACCACGCGGCTGTGCTCAAGAATGCCTTCGATGCATTCGAGGGGGACGAAGCGAAACAGGGGCAGCGCTTCCAGTTCGCTGGCACTGAACGGCAGGTGGTTCCTGGGCATGGGGATCCTCGCGAGCCGGGGGATCAGTATCCCCTGACGATTACCTCAAGGTGGCCGTCGTTGGGACAGAAAATGAGGCCGTGGACCGGTACGTCCCGCGGGATGAGGGGGTTCTGGCGGATCACCGACGTGACGCGGGCCACGTTTTCCTCGGGAGATGAAAAAGCACCCATCCACTGGGCCAGGTCAGGCACCTGGGTCTCGATGACGGACGGGTCGATGCCGCGCGCCACCATCCGCTGCCGGAGATCGTCGGAGTCCACCGCCGCCATGCCGCAGTCCCGGTGGCCGATGACGAAGATCTCCTCCACGCCGAGCATGAACACCGCCGCCACGAGGCTCCTGATGACGCCGCCGCTGAGGGGATCCACTATGGTGTTGCCGGCATTCTTGATAACCTTCGCGTCGCCCCGCTTGATACCCATGGCCGGTTCCAGGAAATCCACCAGCCGGGTGTCCATGCAGGTGAAGATGGCAAACTGCTTTTTCGGGTTCTTGGCCAGGGGGGGGAACACGCCGGGGCTGACGAACTTCCTGTTTGCGTCCAGGATGGTGTCGAGAAGGGTCATGACATTTCCTCGCGCTGGTTTGAGCGACGCCATTTATACCGGCGGCCGCTCCGCCTGTCAATGGGTTTCTCCTGCCAGTACGGAGGTGCGTGGCATGTAACTGTGCGACGTAGTTTGACAATTATCTGCACATTGGTAAAGTTTGAACGGGATGTGTCCCGATACTCGTTGCCTGTCTACAGGGAGGTTGCCATGAAGGTGAGAACCATCGTTGGTGCCGCGTTCGCCGTCGCCCTGCTGGTCGCGTCGACGGCAACAGCGGAGAACAGGGCCGGTTCATTTTCGCTCAGTCCCTACTTCGGAGGCTATACCTTCGACGGGGAGCAGCACATCCGCACAGCGCCCACCTTCGGCGTCCGGGGCGGATACAACTTTACCCCCGCCTGGGGGGTTGAGACCGTGTTCGGCTTTTCCCCGGCCGAGGAAACCAGGGGCAGCAAGGCCGACGTGGACTCCTACACCTACCGTCTTGAGGGGCTCTACCATTTCATGCCGGAAAGCTCCCTGGTGCCGTTCCTGGCGGCCGGCGCAGGGGGGACGACCCTTGACTACGCCGCCGGCTCCAACGGCCGGGACCGCACCGACGGCATCCTCACCTACGGCGGTGGGGTCAAGTATTTCATCACCGACGCCGCGGCGTTGCGGGGCGACGTGCGGGGTATCTTCGATCTGGGCTACTCGTACAGCAACGTCGAGTACACGGTTGGCTTGAGCGTTCTGTTCGGCGGCGCCGCCCCGGCGGCAAGGGCCGTTCCGCCGGCTGCCGCTCCCGCGCCGGCTCCAGCCCCGGCACCCGCGGTCGAACCCGAGCCCGCGCCGGTACCCATGCTGCCGAGCCGACGCCGGGCCTTATGAAGTACTGCATCACCCTCAACATGGAATTCGACATCGACAAGGCCGACGTCCGTCCCCAATACCACGACGAGGTGAAGCGGGTGGCGGACTTCCTGAAGGAGTATCCCACGACCACGGCCGTGATTGAGGGGCACACCGACAATGTGGGGGACGACGCCTACAACATGAAGCTCTCCCAGCGGCGGGCCGAAAGCGTGGTCAACTACCTGGCGGACAATTTCGGCATCGACAGGTCGCGCCTCTCCGCCCGGGGCTTCGGCAAGACCCGCCCCATCGCCGACAATGCCACCGAGGCGGGCAAGCAGCGCAACCGCCGGATCGAGGCGATCATCGACTGCGCCCTGGAGAACCCCAAGGTCATCGCGGCCCTGCCGGACCGGCTCTGCATCGCCCTGAAGGTCCAGTTCGACACGGACAAGTGGGACATCAAGCCCCAGTTCCGCGGCGAGATCGCCAAGGTGGGCGATTTCATGAAGCAGAACCCGACCACCACGGCCATCATCGAAGGGCACACCGACCGGGTCGGCACCGCCGATCACAACATGAAGCTCTCCCAGCGCCGGGCCGAGGCGGTGGTCAATTACCTTGTGGAACACTTCGGCATCGAGCGCGCGCGCCTTTCCGCCAAGGGATACGGCTTCAGCCGGCCCATCGCCTACAACTCCACGGCCGAGGGCCGGGCCCTCAACCGGCGGATCAACGCCATCATCGACTGCGTGATCAAGAAGTAGCGTCCGCGATCTGAAGAAAAGAGGGCCGTCTCCCCCTGGGGGAGACGGCCCTCTTTCGTGCGAATGGATCTGCCCGTCACTTTTTCGCGTCGATCCCGTAACTCTTCATCTTGCGGTAGAGGTTGCTCCGCTCCAGCTCGATGGCGTCGGCGGTGCGGGAGATGTTCCAGCCGTACTCCTCCAGTTTCTGAATAATGAATTCCCGCTCGAATTCTTCCCGCGCCTCCCGGAGCGACGAGGGCTCCAGGGCGGCTTCGCTCCGGGGCAGGCCACCCTCGCGGTCCGCGCCTCCGCCAACCGACGGGGGAATCAGGTCAGGGGTTATCACCCGCCCCGGGGTCATGATGACGAGCCGCTCCACGATGGTGCGCAGCTCCCGCACGTTGCCGGGCCAGTCGTGCCGGGCCAGGACGGCCAGCGCCTCGGGAGGCATGGTCTTGCACTCCTGGCCCTCCCGGCGGGCAAAGATGTCGAGGAAGTGCTCCGCCAGCGGCACGATGTCCTCCCGCCGCTCCCGCAGCGGCGGCACTGCCAGGCTGACCACGTTCAGCCGGTAGAACAGGTCGGCGCTGAAGCGTCCCGCTCGGACCTCGTCCTCCAGGTTCCGGGTGCTGGCGGCCATGATGCGCACATCCGCCTCGATGGACCGGGCCCCGCCCGCCCGTTCGAATTTCCGCTCATGGATGAGGCGCAGGAGTTTTGCCTGGGTCCGGGGCGGCATGTCGCCTATTTCATCCAGAAACATGGTGCCGCCGTTGGCCAGGTCGAGCTTTCCCTTCTTCTGGGTTGCGGCGCCGGCAAAGCCCTTTTCGTGGCCGAAGAGTTCGCTGTCGATGAGTTCTTCGGGCAGGGCGGCGCAGTCGAGCTCCACGAAGGGCTTGTCGCGGCGGGGGCTGTGGTAGTGCAGCGACCGGGCCGCCAGTTCTTTGCCCGCTCCGTTTTCGCCGATGATGAGCACCGGCGCGTCGGCTGGCCCGGCCAGCCGGACCTGTTCCCGCAGCCGGCCCATGGCCTCCGATTCCCCCACGATCTCGTGCCCCCTGAAGCTCAGGGCGCGCAACGAATCGTTTTCGGCCCGGAGCCGTCTCGCGTCCAGGCCGTTACGGACCGTGACCAGGATCTTTTCCAGGGAAAGGGGTTTTTCGATGAAGTCGAAGGCCCCCATCTTGGTGGACTTCACTGCCGTTTCAATGGTGCCGTGGCCCGACATCATGACCACCGTGAGCCCGGGATCGGACGCCTTGAGCCGCTGCAGGGTCTCCATGCCGTCCAGCCTCGGCATCCAGATGTCCAAAAGCACCAAGTCGGGCCGATCCTTCTGGACCGTCTCCAGGGCCTCGACGCCGTCCCGCGCGAAGGCGGTCCGGTACCCCTCGTCTTCCAGAATGCCGGCCAGGGCCGTGCGGATGTCCTGTTCGTCGTCCACGACGAGTATCGTTTCGTTCACGTAATCCTCTCTATCCCGTCACGGGTAGTTCAATGACGAACCTGGTCCCTCCGGGCTCGTTGTCCCGCACCCGGATGAACCCGTGATGGTCGGTGATGATGTTGCTGACAATGGCGAGTCCCAGCCCGGTGCCCGACGCCTTGGTGGAGAAGTAGGGCTCGAAGACCCGCGGCTTGTCCTCCGGCGGGATGCCCGGTCCCGTATCGGCCACGGTCACCACCGCCATTTTAAGCTCAGGGTCGAAGCGGCTCACGATCCGGACCTCGCCCGTCCCCCCCATGGCGGCCACGGCGTTGTCCAGGAGGTTGATGAAGACCCGCTTGATCTGGTCCCGGTCCAGTTGCAACTGGGGCAGCCGGTCGTCGGCACTGAAGCCGAACGCCACCCGCCGGTGCCCTTCCCGGAACAGGGTGACCGCCTCGCGGATGACGGCGTTCAGATCGTTGGGAGAGGGGTGGGCTGCGGGCATCCGGGCGAAGTTGGAGAACTCGTCCACCAGGGTCTTCAACTCGTCAACGGACTTGACGATCATGGCCGTGCACTCGTCGAAGACCCGGTCCTCGTCGCCGAAGCGGGGAAGGTAGCGCTTGCGCAGCCGCTGGGCCGAGAGCTGGATCGGGGTCAGGGGGTTTTTGATCTCGTGGGCGATGCGGCGGGCCACCTCGCGCCAGGCGGCCATCCGCTGGGCCTTGATCAACTGGGTCATGTCGTCGAAGACCACCACGGTGCCGAGGAATTCGCCGCTTTCGTCCCGCAGCACCGACAGGTTGAAGAGGAACGTGGCCCGGCTGTCCCGCACCGGCACCGTGATCTGGCGGCTGATGCTGTCCTTTTTGGCCATGACCATGTCCCGCAGGACCCCCTTCACGATGTCGAGCTGCTCTCCCTTGAGCACCTCCCGGAAGTTGTGGCCCACGGCCCGGGGCGTGTCGATCTGCAGGAGCCGGGCCGCAGAGGTATTGATGGTGGTTATCGCCCCCCCCCGGTCCACCGCGATGACCCCGGCCGCCACGTTGCGGAGCACGATCTCCATGTGGCGTCGTCGCTGCTCCAGTTCCTGGTTGCTGCGCGACAGCTCGTCGTTGGCGTTTTTCAGGGCCAACTGGTTGCTCCGCAGGTCGTCGGTCATCTTGTTGAAGGCGGCCACCAGCATGCCCAGTTCGTCGTCGGTCCGCTGGCCCAGGCGGATATCCAGGTTCCCCTCGGCCACCTGCCGGGTCGCCTCGGCCAGTTCCTGGATCGGCGTGGTGAGGCTGTTGGCCAGGTGGAGCCCGAACCAGACCGCCAGGAAGATGATCACCATGGTGATCAGGAACAGGGCCAGGATGTAGCCGGACCGGATGGGATTCTTCAGGATCTTGAGCTGGCGGAACTGCTCGTAGGAGGCGGTGATCTCCCGCATCTTCTCCACCAGGGAGTAGGGGACGAAGTAGTTGACCACCACCGCCCCCACCACCTCGTCGGCGCGATAGGTGGAATAGATCGGCACGATGCCGCGGATGAGATCGGCCTTGCCCACCGTGTTGACCCTGGTGAGCTCTTTGCCGTTGAGCCCCTGCTTGATGTCCTCGGACGAGGGGTTGGTGAACTCCCCCAGCGGGAGCCCCGGGTTCGCGGCGCGGACCAGCTCCTCGTTCTGGGCCGAGTAGACCTCCACGATTCCCAGGTTGTACTCCTTTTGCTTCTGGCGGATCAGTTCCTTCATCTGCGGCAGGTTCTCGTCGTTGAGCAGGCGCTGGTCCCGGATGATGGCGCTGATCTGGTTGCCGTAGTAGAGGGCGTTGGCCGCCGAGTTCCTGTAGTAGGTCTGGGCCACCTCCAGCGATTCGGAGAGGGAGTTCTCGATCTGGGTGTTGAACCAGTTGCGGATGCTCTGGTTCACGTAGGTGGCCGAAACGAAGAACAAGAGCATGGTGGGGATGATGGAGAGGCTCACGAAGGCGATGACGAGCTTCGTGCGCAGGTTGGCCCCCAGGGCCTTGCCCCGCCGCTCCATCAAGAGCTTTGCCACGTTGCGGAACAGGAGGTAGATCAGGAGGATGATCAGGAGGATGATGACGTTGATGACGCCGAAGATCAGGAAGTTGCTCCCCATCGGCACATCGGAGCTGATGCGCGACAGGTGGATCTCCACCCGGGTCAGGACCAGGATCAGGAGCACCGACAGGGCGATGACGATCCCTTCGCGGCGCCGCTTGATCCGCTCCCGTTCGGCAGGCGTTGCGGCAGGCGTACTATCCGTGGTCTGTCTGTCCATGGGCCGTCCGAGGTGTGGCGTAAATGCAACAGTCACACTCTAGCGGAACGCAGCGGATTATGCAAGGGGCCCATGTGGCGGAGAAACGGGCACCGTTTGAAAAAAACGGGGAGAGTGGCCTCTCCCCGTGGTGATGTCGTTCAGGCCGCGGCAATCCTATGGCATGCTGATCTCCTGGTGCTTGGAGCGCAGTTTTTTCACCAGCTCCGCGTACCCCTGGTTGGAGATGATCTTGTTGAACTGGGTCCGGTAGTTGGAGACGAGGCTCACCCCCTCGATGACGATGTCGTAGACCACCCACTTGCCCCCCTTGAGCATGAGGCGGTAGTCGAGGGAATACTCGTCGCGCCGGGCAGTGACGATCTTGCTCCTGACCTCGGCATACTCGCCGTCGATGGCCTCCTTCAGGTACACCACCTTCTCCTGGTTGTAGGACTCGATCTTGCCGGCGTAGGAGTTCTCCAACAGGCTCTCGAAGAGCTCCACGAACTCTTTTTTCTCGGCGGCGCTCCGGTCGCGCCAGTGGCGCGCCATGGCGCGCTGGGCCATTTCGGTGGAGTCGAACACCGCGCCGATGGCCCGCTTGATCTCCTGGCGTCGCCGCTTCTCGTTCTGGGGCTTTTTCAGCTCCTTGTCCGACACGACCCTGATGACGTCGTCAACGGTCTTCTTCACCGTCTCGGTGGGGCTTGACTGGGCCAGGGCAGTGCCGGCAACGGCCAAAGAGAGGGCGAGGATGGGGAACAGGATCCATTTCATGGAACAAAGACCTCCTGGTACTCAGTTCAGGGGAGCCTGGCCCACGGCGTGGTCGAGCCGGGCCAGGGCCATGTTCTGGTTGTAAACGGCCTGGAAGTAAGCGGCGCGCATGCGGGCGTAGTTCTGGAGCCCGTCGAAGATCTCCTGGGCCGGTCCGATGCCGAAGTCGTAGTTGGCCACGGAGGCCACCACCCAGCGCTTGGCGTTGGTGTACGCCTCTTTCATGGCGGCGGCGCTCGCCTCGGACTCCCTTGCCTCAAGCCACGCCTTGCGGATCTGGAGCGGGATGAACTCGTCGGCGTAGGCCCTGGTGGACAGGAGCCGGTTGTACTGGGCCCGTTCACCCGCCACCTTGGCGCCGGTGATGCCGAAGTCGAGCTTCCACTTGACCCCCAGGGCGATGCCGGCCCAGACGTGGTTGAAGTCGTCGGGCACGAAGGGGTTGTCGATGCGGGTCCGCTTGTCGGCGTAGGCGGCGGAGACGTAGCCCCCCAGGAAGAGGTCGGGCCAGTAGTTGGCCTTTGCCGCCTCCACCAGGGCCTCGCGGGCTTTGATCCCCTCGTTGAGCTGGCGGAATTCCGGCCGCCGGGTCCGGGCCTCTTCCACGTAGGCGGCCAGATCGCCCAGGGTGGCGCCGGCGGGCTGGAGCCGTTCGGCGTCGATGTCGACCGCTTCGGCGGGCGGGAGCCCCATGCGGGTCTTGAGGGCGGCCAGGGCGAGCTGCTCGCCCTTGCTGGCCTCCTCCAGGTATTTGGCCACTTCGCCCCGGAAGGCGTCGAGCTTGTAGATGTCCAGTTCGTCGGCGTTGGGGGACCCCTTGTCGATCAGCTTGCGGGCCTTGGCCTTGGCGTCGTCCAGAATGTCCCGCGTCTCCAGGACCAGTTCCCTCAGCTCCCGTGCCAGGAGGATGCCGTAGTAGTACTCCTTGACCTGGAGCGCCACGTCGGTGCCCTTCTGGTCCTTCTTGGCCCGGTCAACCTCGATGCCGTGGGTGGCGGCCCTCATGTTTTCGGAAATCTTGCCGAAGGTGTAGAGGGGCTGGACCAGGGTGGCGTCGCCCCGCTGGAACCAGGTCCAGCGCTCGGTGTCGTTGATGCCGTCTTCTGAGTAGACCTGGTTGCCCCGGGCCTGGGGCACCGGTCCGATCAGGCCCAGGAATTCGATCTGGGGATAGCGGTGGGCCTTTGCCTCGTCCAGCCTGGCCGAGGTGGCGTCGATGTCCGCCTGGGCCTCGCCCAACTCGGGGGCGGCGGTCAGCGCCTTCTTGATGCAGTCGTCGAGGGTGAGCTTCGTCCCGGCGCCGGCGTCGGCGCCCCACGCCGCTGCCAGCGGCAGGAGCGTTACGGCCAGTGCCAGAGCCGTCCGTCTGAGTGCCTTCATGGTTGGTCCCTCCGTCAGGTGTCCGGATGATTCCTGCGCCCCGTTTTATTCGACGTTCCCGTGGATGTACTTGCTCAGGAGCTCTTCCAGGTCCACGGCCGATTCCGTGTCGCGGATGCGGCCGCCGTCGGCCAGCAGCTTGTCAGACCCCCCGGGCTTGAGCTTGATGAACTTGTCGCCGATGATCCCGCTGGTCCGGACCGAGGCGATCACGTCGTCCTGGAGCTTGACGCCGTCCCTGATCCGCAGGTCGACCCGTGCCCGGTCGCTGGAGGGATCGAGCACGATCCGGTCGACCCGGCCGACCTCTACTCCGGCTATTTCGACGGCGGCGCCTTTCTTGAGGCCCGATACCGAATCGAAATCCGCTGAGACCTGGTAGTGGTCCCCGCCCAGCAGCTCCATCTGTCCCAGCTTGATGGAGAGCCAGGCGAGGCAGAGGATGCCGATCAGGACGAATATGCCGACAATGAGTTCGAGAGTGACTCTTTTCATACGCCTACCTTTTCAGATGAGCTGGATGGGGCCTTCGAGCTGCCGCTGATGAACTGCCGCACCACCGGATGCTCCGAGCGCCGGATGTCTTCCGACGTGCCCTGCTCGACGATCTTGCCCCGGTAGAGCATTGCCACGTTCTCGGAGATGTCGAAGATCTCCGGGATTTCGTGGGAAACGATCACCGCCGTATAGCCGAACCGCTCGTGGGTCCTCCGGATCAGTTCGTGGATGGCCCGGCAGATGATGGGGTCGAGGCCGGTGGTCGGCTCGTCGAACAGGATGATCCGCGGGTTCAGGAGCAGGGCCCGCGCCAGCCCCACCCGCTTTTTCATGCCGCCGGACAACTCGTCGGGGAATTTCTTGTCCACGTTCCTGAGCCCCACGTGTCCCAGGGCCTCGTGGACCCGGTCGCTGATCTCCGAGCGGCTCAGCCGGGTCTTCTCCTCCAGGGGGAAGGCCACGTTCTCGAACACGGTCAGGGAGTCGAACAGGGCCGCGTTCTGAAACAGCATGCCGAACTTCTCCCAGACCCGGTTCATCTGATAGCGGCGCATGGTGGTGATGTTCTCGCCGTCCACGAACACCTCGCCCCGGTCCGGTTTCATGATGCCGATCATGTGCTTGAGCAGCACGCTTTTCCCCTCGCCGCTGGGGCCGATCACCGCGGTGATCTTCCCTTCCGGGATATCCATGGTGAGGCCGTCGAGCACCACCTGGCTGCCGAACGATTTATGGACGTCAACGAGTCTGATCATGGCCTATAACATGACGGAAGTCAGGAAGTAATCCCAGATGAGCACCAGCACCGACGACATGACCACCGCCTCGGTGGTGGCCCGCGATACCCCCTCTGCGCCGCGGCTGGCGTGGTATCCCTTGTAGCAGCAGACCCAGGCGATGATGCCGCCGAAGGAGAACGATTTTACGATGCCCGACCAGACGTCCTTCCATTCCACGCTCCGCTCCATCTCGGAGAAGTAGGCGCCCGGGTTGACCCCCAGGAGTTTCACTCCCACCACGTAGCCGCCATAGATGCCGACCACGTCGAAGATGGCGCAGAGCAGCGGCAGCGCCACCAGGGCCGCCAGGATCTTGGGGGAGACCAGATACTTGAACGGCTCCAGGGCCATGGTCTTCAGGGCGTCGATCTGCTCCGTTATCTTCTTGATGCCGATCTCGGCGGTGATGGCGCTGCCGGCCCGGCCCACCACCATGAGGGCCGAGAGGACCGGCCCCAGTTCCCGGATGAGGGAGAGGGCCACGGCCGAGCCGAGCATCCCTTCGGAACCGAACTTGGCCAGGGAGTAGTACCCCTGGAGCCCCAGCACCATCCCTGTGAAGGCGGCGGTCAGAACGATGACGAAGAGCGATTTCGCGCCGATGAAGTGGATCTGCTTGTAGATGTGGATCGGCTTGCCGGGCCTGATCACGATGTTGATCAGGGCATGGGTGAGGAAGATGATCATCTTCCCCATCTCCCCCACCACGGAGAGGGTGAGGGCGCCGATCTTTTCAATGGATGATACCAGCAAGGAACGCTCCGGATGTGTGATTGACGGGTCACAGTATACGCCCAAACCGCACAAAGTAAAGCGTTAGAGCCCGCTCATCACTGCCGGCGCGGGTTGACGCCTCACAGGATGAAGTCCGTGGAGAGGAAGGTGGAGCGCCGTTCCCGCACGATATCGGTGATGATGGCTCTGTTTGTTTCGTGGTTCCGGGCCGCCACCAGGGTTCGGAGCGAGAAGGCGCGCAGGCGTCCGACACCGACAGGGTCCCCACGGCCGAGTCCTTGCGGCCGGTGAACGGGAAGACGTCAGGACCCCGCTGGCACTGGCTGTTGATGTTGACCCGTGACACCTGGTTCACCAGATGGTCGACGAGCGGTGCCAGCAGGGCGCTGTCCCTGCCGAAGATGCTCACCTGCTGGCCGTAGTCCGATTCGCGGATGGCGCGGATCGGCTCCTCAATGTCGGTGAACGGGACTATCGGCACTACCGGTCCGAACTGCTCCTCGGTGTAGAGGCGCATCCCCGGCGCCACCGGATAGACCAGGGCCGGGTGGAAGTAGGTGCCGGTGACCGTGCCGCCCCCCTCGTTCACCACTGCGGCGCCGCGCGCAACGGCATCGGCCAGCAGTTCTTGCAGGTAGGCGGTCTTCCCCTCCTCGGGCAGGGGGGTGATCATCACGCCCGGTTGCCAGGGCATGCCGGTGCCGATGGCCGACAGGGCCCGGGAGAAGATGGCAATGAACTGCTGCGCCACGGATTCGTGGACAAAGAGGAGTTTCAGGGCCGTGCACCGCTGGCCGTTGAAGGCGAGGCTGCCGGCCAGGCATTCCTCCACCGTCGGGTTGAGATCGGCGTCAGGCAGAACGATGGCGGGGTTTTTCGCTTCGAGCCCCAGGACCAGCCGGAGCCGGTTGGGGCGGGGATGATCCTTCAGCAGAGTATTGGCCGCTTTGCTCGTGCCGATGAAGGCCAGCACGTCGATCCGGCCGGACCGCATCAGGGTGGGGGTCAGGGCCCGGCCGGCCCCCAGCAGGACGTTCACCACCCCCGGAGGGAACGCCTCGCGCAGGGCGGCCAGGAGCGGTGCGAACAGGAGCACCCCGTGGCGCGGGGGCTTCATGACCACCGTGTTCCCCATGATCAGGGCCGGGATCAGGGTGGTGAAGGTCTCGTTGAGGGGATAGTTGTAGGGGCCCATGCAGAGGGCCACGCCCAGGGGGCCGCGGCGGATCTGGCCGATGATCCCCTGCTCGATCACGAAGCGGGAGGAGACCCGGTCCAGCTCCTTGAGGGCGTCGATGGTGTCGGTGATGTAGACGACGGTCCGGTCGAATTCCTTTTCCGCATCGGCACGGGTCTTGCCGATCTCCCACATGATCAGCCGGACCACCGCTTCCCGTTGTTCTTTCATGAGGGCCGCGAAGTGCTGTACATGCCGGATCCGGTCGGCCACCCCCATGGTGGGCCACCGTCCCCTGCCGCAGTCGTAGGCCGCGGTGGCGGCATCAAGGGCGGCAAGGGCGTCGGCCTCGCCCATGAGAGGGAAGCTTCCGATCCGTACGCGCTCGGGACCGCCGGGTGTGCGGACGCAGACCGGGGAGAACACATCCTGAACGGCCCCCTGCCAGCAGCGGAGCTCGCCGTTCAGCAGGTAGTCCCGCAGTTCCACCGGAGCGGACAGACGCTGCTGGGGAGGGATTTCATCCGGGCAAGGGAAGAGGGTGGGGATGCGTTCCGCGATGGACATGGGGCGTTTCCTCCTGGCGCGTGGTATGCTGAAAGAAGTTTAATCAGTTTCAGCGGGGAAGCAAGGAGGTATACGGTACGGCATCCCGACGCGGGGGCGGCGTTAGCGGCCGTTCGCCTTTTTCACGATCGCCATGACGTCGCGGAGGTCGATTTTCCCGTCCGGGCAGGGGGTTCCGTTGAGGCGGGGGTAGACGTCGGCGCCGGCACCTGCGCCATTGCGGCCTACCGCCAGGACCTGGCGGACGAACTGCTGGGGGTGGACGGCCGGGAGGAGTTCACCGTCTATCTTGCGCCGGCGGGGAAGGTGTGATTGAATTTCTCAATCGACGTGCCGCTGACATACGGGAGGGTACCATGAGGATGATCATCGCGTTTCTGCTCGGCTGCCTCGGCATGTTCCTGACAACGGGGTGTGCCTTTGTCAGCGTGCCGCTCATGAGCGCGCCCCAGCCCCTGGCCGAACAGGTGCTGGAAGGGGAAGGGGCGAAAAAGATCCTGATCGTGGACATCAGCGGCGCCATCGGCGATCAGGCCAAGGGGGGCGGCCTGCTGAGCCGGGGAACCCCCTCCACGGTCTCCCTGGTGCGTGAGGTCATCCTGAAGGCCGAGCGCGATCCCAAGGTGGCCGGACTTATCCTGCGGATCAATTCGCCCGGGGGGACGGTGACGGCCAGCGACATCATCCGCCACGACCTGCTCGCCTTCAAGGAGCGCCGGAATCTGCCGGTGTCCGCCTGCATCATGGGGATCGGCGCCTCGGGAGGCTACTACGTGGCCACCGCCGCCGACGGGATAACCGCCCATCCCACGGCCGTGACCGGGAGCATCGGGGTGCTGCTGATGACCTTCAACGTGGAGGGCTTGCTGGGGAAGGTAGGCGTGGAGGAGAAGACCATCAAGTCGGGCGGGAAAAAGGACCTCCTGTCGCCGTTCCGCCGCGCCACCCCGGAGGAAGAGCGGCTGGTGCAGAGGGTCATCGACCAGTTCCACGGGCGCTTCGTGGACGTGGTCCAGGCCCGGCCGGGGAACCGGCTTTCGCGCCAGGATCTGCTCACGCTGGCCGACGGCCGCATCTTCTCCGCCGCCGACGCCCTTGCCGCGGGCCTCATCGACCGGATCGGCTACCTGGACGACGTCATCGCCTCCCTGCGTGACCGCATAGGAGATCCCGACGCCCGGGTGGTCACCTACTTCCGGCCCGGCAGCTACCAGGGGAGCATCTATGCGGAGTCGGCCGTCGAGCCGTCCATGGCGGACCTGCTGGGCGGGTTCGACATGACTGGCGGCGGCCAGTTCATGTATCTCTGGCGCCCCTGGTGATCGACAGCCCGCCAGTGGCCGGGTTTAGCAGCGCTCTTCGCCCTGTTCCCCTTCCTTTTCCAGTTCCTGCCGGAGACGCTCCAGCCCCTTGCTGAAGCTTTCGGCATCGCCGAACTCGAAAAAGCGGGGATAGCGGTCATGGGCCGCCTTGATTCTACGGGCGTGTTTGATGGGGCACCAGTACTGCTCGGTGCGGGCTGAAATCTCCCGCGCGTAGGCGGCCAGACCGTTGCCGTAGGAGCAGTAGAAGCAGTTGAACTTTTCGATGATGTTCAGGTAGGGGAGGTCCTCCCGGTCGAAGACCAGGTAGTCGGCGCGCTTCACTTTCGGAATGCCGTAAACCGGGAAGCAGATGGTCTGGTAGATGAAGAGGAACAGATCCAGCGCCATGAACGGGATGAACCCGGCGTAGATGACCGGCGCGGTGAGAATGTTCAGGGGGCGCGCCTCGATCAGGTAGCGAAAGAGTCCCGTTTTCAGGCGCCGCTGCTGCCGGGCCACCTCCTCGGCGAAGCGGATCCGCTTCTTTTCGATGACAAACTGGAATTCCTCCCGCTTCTGCCTGAACTCGACTTCCAATTCCTCTTGCAGCTCTTTTATCCTGCGGATCAGTTCGTCGATCTGGTGGGTCATTGAGCTCTCCCTGTTCTCCCCGTGTGATTCTGCACCCTGGCCCTGCTGACCATAGCCGTACTCTCGCCATAAGTCCACCGGTTAATCGGGCGGGTGCGGATCCGGCCCGTGACGACGGGGAGCGGATGGCCCATCCCTGCGTGGCGCATGCCGGCAAGGCGGCGACAGGAGCCGGGGGGACGTGACGGCCGGAATGGCACATTCGGCTGGAGACGGGGTATCAGTCGAGGGAGAAATAGAAGGTGGCTCCCCGGCCGGGAGCCGACTCGGCGCGGATGGTGCCGCCGTGGCGATGGATGATCCGGGCGACCGTGGCGAGCCCGATGCCGTTTCCTTCGAACTCGGATGCCGGATGGAAGCGCTGGAAGGGGGCGAACAGCCGCTGGGCCTCGCGTATGTCGAACCCGGCGCCGTTGTCCTTTACATAGTACATGTCTTTTCCCGAACAATATTCGCAGCCGAATTCCACCTCAGCCCGTTCGTTTCGCGAGGTATACTTCCAGGCGTTGCCCAGGAGATTTTCCAGCACGGTCATGAGGAGTTCGGGATCGGCATTGGCCGGCGGCACATCCTTTACGCTCCAGTCCACCTGCCGCGCCGGCTCTGCCGCGGCCAGCTCGATGCATATCTCCCGGGCCAGGTCGGCCGGGCGAACCTCCTGGCGCCGCAGTTCGTCGCTACTCACGCGGCTCAGTTCCAGCAATCCGTCGATCATGGACTGCATCCTGCCGGCTGCCGCGGCCACGCGCTCCATCAACTCGCGGTGCGCAGGCTCCATGCAGCCACCCCAATCTTCCAGCACCATGTCGACGATCCCGGAGATATGGCGGGCCGGGGCCTTCAGGTCGTGGGAGACGGTGTAGCTGAATGCCTCCAGCTCCCGGTTGGCATTCTCCAGTGCGGCGGTACGATCCGCCACCCGCTGTTCCAGGTCGGAGTTCAACCGCAGGATTTCCTCTTCGGCACGCTTGCGCTCGGTGACATCCTCCACCACCATTATGAAGGAATCGTCGGTGCCGCTCCTCCCCCGGACCGGCGAAAACGCGGTATTTGCCCAGACGGTCCGGCCCGTGCCATGGGTGAATCGGAACTCGCGCGTCAACGGCTCCCCTTCAGTGGCGGCCATGGTCGTCATGATCTCCCGGGCGGCGTTGCGGTCCTCCGTGTGCACCAGGGCAAGGCAATCGAGCCCGGCCAGATCGTCGTCATGGCGACCGGTAATGTCGCAGAAGCGCCGGTTTGTCCTGATCAGCAGCCCTTCGCGGTCGATGATGGCCATGCCCACCGCCGCCTGCTCGAAAGCCCCCCGGAAACGGTCCTCGCTCTCCCTGAGGCTCTCGGTTTGCCGGTCGATCTCCGCAAGCATAGTGTTGAAGGTTTCGGTGAGCCGGCTCAACTCGTCCTCGTTCGATACCGGCACCAGCCGTTCCTTGCCTTTTTTGCCGCTCAGTTCGTTGATGTGCCGCTCCAGCGCCAGAATGGGGCGGGTCAGGTACTGCATGGAGAGCGAGACCACTACCAGAACGCCGAGGATGGCGGCCACGGTACTGATGATGAACAGCCGACGTACCACCTTCACGGGCTCGTAGGCCACTGTGAGCGGATAGCTCGCCGCCACGACCCAATCCTTGCTGCCGAGCTTCGTTACCGATGTCAGAAGGATGTCGCCGTATCGCCCCTTTGTTTCGCGGGTGCCCACGTAGCCCTCCCGGGCGGCGTCGGCCAGGCGCGCAACTTCGGGAACCGCCTTGATCAGGGTGTGCTCCCGTTCTGCATGGATCAGCACCATATGGTTGCGGTCGATGATGCGGATGAACCCCTTGTTGCCCACGGTGATCCGGCCGAACCGGCTCAGGGCGTTTTCCTCGCTCAGGTCAATTCCCCCCAGCAAGGCTCCCTTGAATGATCCGTTTTCCCCGAGGATGGGGCTGATAAAGACGATTTCCCTCAAGTTGGCGGTGCCGGTGCAGCAGGTGGTCAGCTCGGAGATGAGCGGCTTGCGGGTCGCCCTGGCTTTGTTGAAGAAGGCGTGATCGGAGTAGTTTTCTACCCGTCGGACTTCCTGGTTGGTCACTTCTGCCAGGAGGTTGCCGGCGGCATCAACGACGAAGAGGTGATTGTTGAACAGCGTGCGCAGGCCGGTCCGGCTTTCCAGAAACGCCTTGGCACCCGAGGGGTCGGCCAGTGCTGCGGGCGGGACGACCCGGGCGCTTGCCGTCAGCAGCTCCAGCATGGAGCGGAGGGTGCTGTCGATGTCCGTGGCCACGTGGACGACGGTGGCGGTCTGCTGGGCGGCGATGGAGTCATGGAGGTGCCGCTCCAGGTAGCCCAGCGTGATCCTCGAGGTCACCACCATCAGGATGATTACGAGAATCGACACCAGAATAATGAGTTTTGTCCTGAGTTTCATGGCAGCGTGATTATTGGTGGAACCGCGCCGGTGCCGGGCATACGTCGTATCCCGCCTCTGCCCTGCCGGCCGGATTCCCGAAGATCCGGTTCAAAATTCATGTCGGCTTGTTGCCGTATTGTGTGTACCATTATAGTTAAGCGCCATATCTTCACAAGAATTAATAATTTTGCCTGACCCGTTCGTCCGGTTGCAGAGGGTTTGCATCCAGTAGATCGAAGCAGAGAGAGCTTTCCGGTTGCCGAGGCCTCCCTTTCCCGATACCCTGTTCCCTAAAGATTTCCCTATCCGCCACTTAGCAAGGAGAACCGTTCATGCCCACAGCAACTGCCCGTCACATCCTCGTCGCTTCGGAAGCCGAGTGCCTGCAGCTCAAGGCCGAGATCGAGGCCGGCGCCGAATTCGCC
Source organism: Geobacter anodireducens (assembly GCA_001628815.1). Taxonomy (NCBI): domain Bacteria; kingdom Pseudomonadati; phylum Thermodesulfobacteriota; class Desulfuromonadia; order Geobacterales; family Geobacteraceae; genus Geobacter; species Geobacter anodireducens. The sequence goes on along the minus strand of CP014963.1, from coordinate 2,749,503 downwards.
GATGTCGCCCGCCGGCATTCCCTCTGCCCCTCACGCGCCCAGGGAGGCGATCTCGGGACCTTTACCCAGGGACAGATGGTAAAGGAATTCGACGATATCGTCTTCTCCGGCGAGATCAACAAGGTGCTCGGTCCGGTCCGGACCCAGTTCGGGTACCATCTCATCGAAATCACCAAGCGCTGGTAACCGAAACGACGCCCTGAAAGGACAGACACACCCATGACCGAACTCGATAAAGCCCTGACCGTCCTGCGTCAGGACATGGCCGATGCCAAGAGCCAGTCGGCCTTTTACGACCTGTTCCTCAACGCTACCTTCTATGTCCCGATTCTGGACGAAGCCGCGGAAGTGGAAGACAACGCCGCTCAGAAGGGTGAGGTGCTGCCGCTCGTCATCGAAGCGGAGGGCAATGACTACCTGATGCTGTTCGACACGAAGGAGCGCCTGCAGGAATGGACGCAGGCCGATGCCCGCTACGTGGAAGTGCCGGGGTACGTGCTGGCCGCCACCACCATGCCGCCGCTGCACTGGGCGCTGAATGCCGGCACCGAGTACTCCAAGCAGTTTCTCCCCGACGAGATCGCATGGCTGAGGGATGTGGTCGAACGCTGCAACGCGGCGGCCGCGAAGCAGCAAGGGTGAGCTGTTCCTCCCTGCCTCCCGGCGGGGCCGTTGCCGTGATGCTGTCGGAAAACCCGGTATTCCGCGTCTGAAGGAGGCCCGTTCTCGCGGGCCATCCGGAAAGGAGTCTGCCATGACCGCACGCCGCATCTCCCGCGTTTTCAAAAGCCGGCCCACCGTGGAGGGGGCCGGCGTCCACCTCAAGCGCGCCTTCGGCTATTCGCAGGTGCCGCTGTTCGACCCGTTCCTCATGCTGGATGACTTTCACACCGCCAACCCTGCCGAGTACCTGCCGGGCTTCCCCTGGCACCCCCACCGGGGCATCGAAACCATCACCTATGTGCTGGAAGGCCTGGTGGAGCACGGCGACAGCATGGGAAACAAGGGGGTCATCGGCGCGGGGGACGTGCAGTGGATGACCGCCGGCAGCGGCATCATCCACCAGGAGATGCCCCAGTCGAGCCCCACCGGCATGATGTGGGGATTCCAGTTCTGGGCCAACCTGCCGGCGGACCGCAAGATGATGGATCCCCGCTACCGCGACGTGAGGGCCGCAGATATCCCGGAGGTGGTTCTGGAGCAGGGCATCCGCATCAAGATCGTCAGCGGCACAGTCAACGACGTTCAGGGGCCGGTGCGCGACATCGTCATCGACCCGGAAATGCTCGACGTCAGCGTCCCGGCCGGGGCGGTCTTCACCCATCCGGTCAAGGAGGGGCATACGGCCGTGGCCTATGTCCTCGACGGCGAGGGGTATTTCGACGACCGCCGCGATCCCTTTGCCTTCGAAATGACGGGCTCGGGCTGGATGGATGTGACGCGGCGCTGCGTCTGCGGCCCCGAAACGGTGGTCCTCTACGGGCGCGACGGTGCTGCGGTGGCGGTGACCGCCGGCGACCGGCCGGTCCGCTTCCTCTTCCTTTCCGGCAAGCCCCTCAACGAGCCGGTGGCCTGGTACGGTCCCATTGTCATGAATACCAACGAAGAACTGCGGACCGCCTTTGAGGAGTACGAGAAGGGGACGTTCATCAAGCACCGGTAGGCGCAGCAGGACCAGAAGGAGGTGTTCCGGAATTTTATGGGAATGTAACGTGTATCCCCTTGACGTGTAACGGTTTTAGTCCTATATAGATACTAAGCCGGTATGTAATGTGTATTCATTTTTTTCTGGGGGTGATCAACCATGCTGATCCGTGTCCAGTATCCCGACGGCCGTTATGACTACGTGAAGCACACGCGTCTCGATGACTTGATCGATGCGGTGCAGATTTCCCGGTTCCTCCGCTCCAGCGGCTGGGTCGTCATCGGTGAAGACCCGGTTCGCCGCAGGAGCACCAGAGCGCCGTACATCGGACCCGAGCGACGGCTAGCCGCCTGACCGTCCACCCCGGTCGACCCTCCTTCACACCGCACGTCTCCTTCCCTGCCCACCATGGGCGGGCCTGTGCCTCCTTTTTGTCCGTGTTCCTCTCAGCCGGACCGGTGGGGGACACGTCCGTCTCCCACTGCCCCGCCATGCTACCCCACGTCCGCCGGGCCTGAAAATTGCAAAAAACGAGTGATATTCCGGATAGATGACGGTGAGTTGCCGGCCTGCCTCCCCGTGGGCCCGCATTCTGAAAGGAACCGCCGATGATTACGCAAGTCGGTCGCATCAACCGGTATGCCCTGTTTGTGTCAATCTTTTGGACGGCTGTCATTGCATGCGCCTTTGGCTGGCTCTCTTACCAGCAGTGGAACAATGCCCTGGACGTGGCGCGGGCCGAGGCGAGGGCCACCTTCGAGAAGGACACCCTGTATCGCAAGTGGGCCGCTGATCACGGCGGCCTGTACGTGCCGGCCACGGACAGGACCCCTCCGTCGCCCTACTTGGCCCACATCCCGGAACGGGATGTCAGGACCCCCTCCGGCAGGCTTCTCACCCTCATCAATCCGGCCTATATGACGCGCGAAGTATTTCAGTTGGCCAACCGGGAAAAGGCGCTGGTCCGCGGCCACATCACCAGCCTGAGGCCCCTCAATCCGGCAAATGAGCCCGACCCGTGGGAGGAACGGGCGTTGCGCGCCTTCGAGCGGGGGGAGGGGGAGATCAGCGGGCTGCAGATCATGGACGGACAGCGCCATATGCGCCTGATCCAGCCTTTCGTGGTGGAGGAACGATGCCTCAAGTGCCACGCCTTCCAGGGATATGCCGTGGGCCAGGTGCGGGGCGGCGTCAGCGTGTCGGTGCCGCTGGCGGAATATTCGGGCTTCACGGGCAGGCTCGTGGCGGGCGGTGCCGCAGCCCACGGGATCATCTGGCTCCTGGGGCTCGGCATGATCGAGGCGGGCAGGCGGGCACTCTCCCGAAGCTCCCAAGAATTGCAGAAGAGCGAGGAGCGCTACCGGACGGTGGCCGACTACACGGCGGACTGGGAGTACTGGCTCACCCCCGACGGCCGGTTCGAGTACGTATCGCCCAGTTGCAGGAATGTGTGCGGATACACCCAGGAGGAGTTTTACCGCGACCCGTCGCTGCTGGAGCGGATCATTCATCCGGCAAGCTGGCAGCGCTACAATGATCACTGGCACGCGGAGTCGGCAACGGGCTACCCTGAGCCCATCGACTTCCCGATCATCACGCGGGACGGCCAGGAGCGCTGGATTTCCCATGTCTGCCGCACGGTGTACGGTGGAGACGGCACCGTGATCGGCCGGCGGGTGAGCAACCGGGACATCACCGACCGCAAGCGGGCGGAAGATCTGCTCCAGGAGCAGACGGTCCAGCTCGAGCAGGAAGTGACCGAGCGGCAGGCCGCCCAGGAATCGCTCCAGGAGCAGGCCGTGGTCCTGGAGGAAGAGATCGCCGAGCGGATCAATGCCGAAGAGACCATCCGCCAGAGCGAGGAGAAGTTTTTCAGGGCCTTTCAGCTTGCCCCGCTGATGATGACCATCAGCGACATCGAGGATGGGGCGTTCCTGGAGGTGAACGACAAGTTCGTCGAACTGAGCGGATACACGCGCGAGGAGGCCATCGGCGCCACATCGGCCAGGCTGGGGCTGATCACGGCCGGGGACCGGGCCCGGTTCCTGGAGCTCCTGGCGCGGGAGGGCAGGGTTTCGGAGTTTGCTCTCAAGGTGCATACCAGGGAGGGACGGGTCCTCAACTGCTCCTACTTCGGCGAGCTCATAACCGTCAGCGGCCGCACCCGCCTGCTCTCCATCGTCCTCGATGTCACGGAGCACGCGCAACTCGAGGAACAACTCCGCCATTCCCAGAAACTGGAGGCCGTGGGTCGGCTCGCCGGCGGCATTGCCCATGACTTCAACAACATCCTCACCGTGATCATGGGGTGCGGAACCATTCTGAAGATGGACGGAACACTGGCCGACCGCCAGAACGAGATGCTGGGCCAGATCATCCGCTCCGCCGAGCGGGCTGCCCAGTTGACCCGCGGTCTGCTCGCCTTCAGCCGCAGGCAGGTGATCAAGCCCCAGAATGTCGATCTGGACGAGATTGTCCGGGGTGTACAGAAGTTTCTGGGCAGGGTCATCGGCGAGGATATTCAATTCAAATCCATCTTCAACGGTGCGGGGCTCACGGTTTCGGCCGACAGCGGCCAGATCGAGCAGGTTCTCATCAATATGGCCGCCAATGCCCGGGATGCCATGCCCAGGGGAGGGTTGCTCACCATCGAGACGGCGCTGGAACAGGTCGATGCCCCGTTCGTCAAGAGCCAGGACAACGCCCAGCCCGGCCCCTATGCCGTCATCTCGGTGTCGGACACCGGCACCGGCATGGACGAGGAGACCCTGAAACGGCTTTTCGAGCCGTTTTTCACCACCAAAGACGTGGGCAAGGGAACGGGCCTCGGCATGGCCATCGCCTACGGGATCGTCAAGCAGCACAACGGTTTTGTGACCGTTGCCAGCGAGGAGGGGAACGGGACCACGTTCAAGGTCTATCTCCCCATCGTGGAGGAGAGGGCCGCGGAACTCGCGGCAGGCGCCGCACCGGCCCGTCCCCGGGGGGGGAGCGAGACGATTCTGGTGGCGGAAGACGATGAAAGCGTCCGCGCTACCGTCAATGACACCCTTGGCCGCTTCGGTTACGACGTGATCCTCGCCGTTGACGGCGAGGACGCCGTGGCGCAGTTTGCCGCCCGGCAGGATCGGATCAAGCTGGTCGTCATGGACATGATCATGCCGAAAATGAGCGGCAAGCGGGCCTACGAGGAGATCAGAAAACTGAAGCCGGGCGTGAAGGTCCTGTTCTTCAGCGGCTATACCACCGACTTCATCCGGAGCAGGGGCGATCTCGACGACGGGGTGGAACTGCTGAACAAGCCGGTCGCCCCCCTGGAACTGGTGACAAAGGTGCGGGAACTGCTGGACAGCGCGCAGCGGCCGGGGGAGGCATCCCCATGACCGGCGCGCCACGGGTGACTGTGGTCCGTCGCCGGCATGCAGCCATGCCTTATTCGTTTGACGCGTGTATGGCGTTGTCGATCTTTGGTCAACTGTGACACAATTGTGGGCAATGTCCTGAAAATTGCCTATTGACATGCTCAACAACGCGTGACTATGATGGCGCAACTCATGAAAGCGTGTCCAGTGCGTATGCGATCCAGTGTGCTCAACAAAATGATAGCCGTCGTGCTCCTCGTGGCTGTGGTCGCCATTGCGGGCAATGGTCGTTGCTTTGCACTGGACGCGGGCAATTTCCTTCAGTCCTCGTACGAAAAAGCCGATAAAACCCTGCTCAAGGCCTGTTGCGGGGATGAGGCTCCCTGTTGTCCCACTGACAACGATTCCGCTTCGGACCATTGCAGTACCTGTTTCTCCTGCCCCTGCAGCGCCCCCCTGAGCAGCCCCGGGGCCATGGTTTCCTATGCTCCCCTGATTGCCAGCATCTCTTTCCTCGAACATCGCACCACGCCACCCGACGTGTATCTCTCCATTTTCGTTCCACCCCAGATCCTCGCCTAACCTGCTGAAGTAGCGGCCGCCAGGCCGTTGGGGAGTGGTGCGTCCAGCGCCCGGATTCCCGTTCTTCAGCACACGTTCCTTACCCACAATCAATCAGACATCGAATACCTGCAAGGAGGTACTGTCTTGGTACGAGCATCTCGTTTCGTGTCCGGAGCAGTCCATCTGTTCCTGACCGCTGTAATTCTCGCCCCCCCGGGGGCTTCAGGGGAGGTCCGTCCGCTGACCCTGCCTCAGGCTGTCGAGTATGCCCTGGCACACAACGGCGAACTGAAGGCACTGCGCAGCGAAAAGGACGTGGCGCGGGCAGGGCTGGAGCGCGCCGTGCTTCTGCCCAATCCCACCCTGGAATTGTCGGCCGACTCCGGCGTCATGACCGGCAGCCCCGACGAAACAACCGTTTCCATCGGCATTTCCCAGGAGTTCCTGACCGGCGGAAAGCGGGCCAAGCGCCGAGCCGTTGCCGAGCGCGAGGCGGAGGCGGTTCATTTCCAGATTGCCGACCGGGAGCGGCAGATATCCCAGGAGGTGAAGAGTACCTTCTCCGAACTGATGCTGGCCCGGAAACGGAGGGAACTGGCCCAACGGGCAGCAGAACTGAACGAAACGCTGCTGGTGATAACGCGGGAGCGCCTGGCCGCGGGCGATATTCCGGAACTGGAGGTCAGCCTCGCCCGGGTGGAAGTGGCCCGGAGCGAAGGACGGAACATCGAGGCGGAACGGGATCTCGCCCCGCTGCTGGCCAGGCTGAGGACCCTGCTGGGGGTTCCGGCGGGGGAGGAGGTCGGCTTTGACGGCATTTCCGAGCAACGGCCCCTGTCGATTCCTCTCGACGACCTCGTTCGTCTGGCCCTGGAAAACCGGCCCGACCTGAAGGCGCTCCAAGCCGCCCGCGCACAGGGGGAGGCCGCCGTTGAGCTGGCCGAGGCGGAGCGCATCCCGAACGTGACGCTCGGGCTCGGCTTCACCCACGAGCGGAGCACGGACGCCACAGGCTCCGGCGACGAAAAGACCCGCGACAACCTGCTGGGGGTGACCCTGTCGATTCCGCTCCCCCTTTTCGACCGCAACCAGGCCGGCATCCGGCAGGCCCGGGCCGTCAGGCAGGGGGCCGGCAACCGGCTGGAGTTCGCCCGTTCGAGCGTGCCCCGGGAGATCGAGGGCGATTACGCGCGGCTCGCTGCGGCCGAGAAGACCCTCAAGCTGTACGCTGACGGCATTCTTCCCCAACTGGAGGACAACCTGAAGCTCGTGCAGGAGGCGTACCGGCTGGGCGAGGTCGGAATCCTCTCGGTCATTGAAGAGCAGAAAAAGTACATCGAAGTCCACGACGGTTACCTTGCCGCGCTCGCCAACCGGCAGACGGCCCTGGCCCGGCTCGAAGCCTCTGTCGGGACCGATTTCCAGAACAGAACCAGCGGAGGTGCGCAGTGAACAGGAACCATGGAATCATCATCGGCCTTGTCCTGGCCGTGGCCATCGGGGGCGGCATTGCGTATCGCTCTGCCCATGTGCCGGGGGGCGCCGGCGAACATGCCGAATCAAAGGAAGCCGGCCATAGCGAAGGCACGGGTGGTCACGATGAAGGGAAGGAGCACGCGGGAGAGAAGGACGGCCATGGGGGGCACGGGGAAGAAGGCGCCGTCTCCATGACTGTCGAGGCACAGAAGCAGAACGGCGTGGTCGTGGCCGCGGCCGCACCACAGCGGCTGGCCGGCGTGATCAGCGCCACCGGCAAGGTGGAGGCAAACGCCGACCGGATCGCCCATGTCTCGCCGCGCATCTCCGGCAAGATCGTCAGCGTCCGGGCCTCCCTCGGCGACAGCGTCGCCGCCGGCCAGCCCCTCGTGACCCTGGACAGCGTCGAGTTGGGCGAAGCCCTGAACCGCTACCACCAGTCGAAGACGCGGCTGGCCCTGGCCCAGTCCAGCATGGACCGGATCAAGGCCCTGGTGGAAAAGAAGATCGCGGCCCGCAAGGACATCCTCCAGGCGGAGACCGACTACACAATGGCCCAGACCGAACTGCATACCGACGAGGAGCGCCTCGCCCTGTACGGTGTCTCGGCGCCTGACCTCACAAGCGCCGGCCACAGGAAGCCGCTGTTGCCGGTCCGCTCTCCCATCGGCGGCGTCATCACCGAAAAACACGCCATCGTCGGCGAACTGGCCGATCCCTCCAAAAGCCTCTTTACCGTGGCCGACCTCTCGTCGGTCTGGGTGATGGTGGACATCAACGAAAAGGATCTGGCCAAGGTCCACCGGGGGCAGTCCGCCACCGTCACCCTCGGCGCGTTTCCGGACGTGAAGCTGAAAGGGCGCATCACCTACATCGCCGATCTCGTCGACGTCAGCAGCCGCACCGTCAAGGCCCGGGTCGAGGTGGCCAATCCGGGGCGGAAGCTGAAGCCGGAGATGTTCGCCACGGTGGAGCTGACGCTGGCGGCCGACGCTCCGCCGGTCCTGGCGGTCCCCGAGGATGCCCTGCAGGATCTGGACGGGAAAAAGGTGGTTTTCGTGGCGGAGAAGGAATCGGAATTCGCGGCCCGTCCGGTGCAGACCGGCCGGGCCGCCGGCGGCCTGGTGGAGATCGTTTCCGGCCTGAAGGAGGGGGAACGCTACGCCGTGAAGGGCTCGTTCATTCTTAAGTCAGAGCTGAAAAAGGGCGAGATGACGGACGAACACGGCCACGGCGAATGATCACCACCGACCATGGGTAGAGCGTGCGCGTAACCACGGCTCCCGTTGGTTACGGACATGCTCCTGACGGAAGCGAGGTTCCGATGCTGGAGAAACTGATTGCCTATACGCTGCGCCAGAAAGGGATGGTCATCTTCCTGGCGCTGCTGATTATCGCCATAGGATTGTATTCCTACGCGAAACTGCCCATCGACGCCTTCCCGGACGTGACCAACATCCAGGTGGAGGTCGTCAGCCATGCCGACGGCCTGTCGGCGATCGAGATCGAGCGGAACGTCACCTACCCGATCGAGATGGCCATGCGCGGCCTGCCCGACATCGAGCAGATGCGCTCGGTCACCAAGTTCGGCTTGTCCATCGTTACCATTGTCTTCAAGGACAACGTGGACATCTACTTTGCCCGGCAACTGGTGTTCGAGCGCCTGGCCGAGGCCAGGGAAAAGGTGCCGAAGGGGGTCGAGGTCGCCATGGGGCCCATCGGCACGGCCATGGGGGAGATCTATCAGTACACCCTGGAAGGGAGATGCCCCGGGACCCCCGGCAGAAGATCGCGTACCTGACCAACCTGCGGACCATCCAGGAGTGGATCGTCACCCCGCAGTTGAAAAGTGTCGCCGGGGTCAACGAGATCAACTCCTTTGGCGGCTATTTCAAGCAGTACCAGGTGATCGTGTCGCCGGAAAAGCTCTTGAAGTACGGCGTCACCGTGGATGACGTCCATACCGCCATCGGCAGCAACAACGAAAACGTCGGCGGCAACCTCCTGGAGCGGGGGACGGACCAGTACATCGTCCGCGGAGTCGGCCTGATCAAGGACGTGGGCGACATCGAAACCATCGTCCTCAAGTCGGCCGGAGGCACCCCCACCTACATCCGCGACGTGGCCCAGGTGACGGTGGGCGAGGCGGTCCGCATGGGCGCGGCCATGAAGGACGGCAAGGACGAGTGCGTCGGCGGCATCGTCATGATGTTGCGGGGGGAAAACAGCCGCGACGTGGTGCGCCGGGTCGCGGAGAAAGTGAAGGAAATCAACGAAAACAACGTGCTGCCCGAGGGGGTCAAGATCGTCCCCTTCTACGACCGCAGCGACATTGTCAAGGCAAGCGTGGGGACGGTGAACAGGGCGCTCATCGAGGGGTCGATCCTCGTCCTGATCGTCCTGTACCTGCTCCTGAACAGCGTCAGGGGGAGCATCGTAGTCCTGATCGCGCTGCCGCTCTCCCTGCTGGCCACCTTCATCGTGATGAGGCTCACGGGGATCAGCGCCAACCTCATGTCGCTGGGCGGCCTGGCCATCTCCATCGGGATGATCATCGACACCACGATCATCCAGGTGGAAAACGTCCAGCGCCACCTGAGCGGGGAGGGGGAGCGCCATCCCAGGCTGCTGACGGTGCTGAAGGCCGTCATGGAAGTCCGCAAGCCGAGCATCTTCGGCGAACTGATCATCGCGCTCACCTTTATCCCGATCCTGTCCCTGGAGGGAATCGAAGGGAAGATGTTCGGGCCCCTGGCCATCACCGTGGCAATTGCGTTGCTCTCCTCCCTGTTTCTCTCCATTTTCATCATCCCGGTGCTCTGCAGCCTGTTCCTGAAACCGCAGCCGGAGCAGGAGAGCTTCATCATGCGGCACGCCCACCGGCTCTACCTGCCGCTGCTCGACTACGCCATGGCCAAAAAGCGCGTGGTGCTGGGCGTTGCCGGCGTGCTCCTGGTGGCGTCGGTGCTCCTGGTCTCCCGGCTGGGCACCGAGTTCATTCCGACCATGGACGAAGGCGCATTCGACATGGACGTTTCCATGCTCCCCGGCGTTTCCCTGGACAAGACCATGGAGGTCAACCAGCGCGTGGCGGAAAAGCTGAAGCAGTTCCCCGAGCTGGGCACGGTGGTGTCGCGGACCGGTCAGACCGGGGTGGCCCTGGACACCAGGGGCTCGGACAAGACCGGCTACGTGGGGATCTTCAAGCCCAAGGACGAATGGAAACGGGACATCTCGAAGGAGGAGCTGACCAACGAGATGCGCGAGTCCCTGGAATCGGTAGCCGGCATCACCTTCGGCTTCAGCCAGCCGATCCAGTGCCGCATCGACGAACTGGTGGCCGGCACCCGGGCCCAGTTGATCCTGAAGCTCTTTGGCGACGATATCGACGTGCTCAGCGCTAAATCCCAGGAAATCGCCAAGGTGCTCTCCACCGTCAGGGGAGGGACCGACCTGAACGCGGAGAAGATCTCGGGCCAGCCGTATCTCACCGTTGACATCGACCGGTCCAGGATCGCCCGATACGGCCTGAACATCAGCGACGTGCAGAAGGTGATCGAGATCGCGGTTGCCGGCAAGGCGGCGTCGCAGCTCTACGAGGAGAACCGCAGCTTCGACATAACCGTGCGCCTGCCAGAAGAGAAACGGAACTCGCTGGACGCCATCAAGAACCTGATCATCACCACGAAAACCGGCATCAACGTGCCCCTCGAACAACTGGCCGAGGTGAAGATGATCGAGGGCCCGGTGCAGATCAGCCGCCAGGACGGGGTGCGCCGCATCGGCATCGAAATGAACATCACCGGCCGGGATATCGGCGGTTTCGTGGCCGAGGCGAAACAGAAGATCAAAGAGCAGGTCAAGCTTCCCCCCGGTTACTACCTCACCTGGGGCGGACAGTTCGAGAACCAGCAGCGGGCCATGAAAAAGCTGATGATCATCGGGCCGGTGGCCATCGGCCTGATCCTGCTGTTGCTCTACGTGACCTTCCGGTCCATCCGCCTGGCGCTCCTGGTCATCTCCAACCTCCCGTTCGCCCTGATCGGCGGCGTGTTCTCGCTCTTCATTTCGGGCCAGTACCTGTCGGTGCCGGCATCCGTCGGCTTCGTGGTTCTCTTCGGCGTTGCAGTGCTGAACGGCCTGGTGCTGGTGTCGCGGATATCCCAATTGCGGGATGAGGGCTTCGAGCTGCAGGAGGCCATCCGGCGGGGGACCGCCGACCGCCTGCGTCCGGTGCTGATGACCGCATCCATCGCCATATTCAGCCTGATTCCCATGCTTCTTGCCAGCGGCACCGGGTCCGAAATCCAGAAACCGCTGGCAACGGTTGTGGTCGGCGGTCTGGTAACGTCCACCCTGCTGACGCTGCTGGTCATCCCGTCGGTGTACAGTTGGTTTGAGAAGAGAGACGTCGAGGAGGAGATGTAACGGTCCCCTTCCTGACAGACAGCTCACAACGCAGGTAGCCGAGGAGAATTCCATGAAAGAGATAAAAGCGATTATCAGGCCGGCCAAATTACTGGAAGTAACCGAGGAGCTTCACGCCATTGACGGGTTGCCGGGAGTGACCGTATCGGAAATCAAGGGCTTCGGCAAAAGCAGGGCCCAGAATGCACAAGACAAGATTGTGTATGAAATGGTGGAGCTCGTTCCCCTCATCCAACTGGAGGTTGTGGTTGATGAGGATATGGTCGAAAAAGTCGTCTCCGTGATCCGGAAACATGCCCACACCGGCACTGCCGGAGACGGCAAGATCTTCGTTTCCACGGTTGACGACATCATCAAGATCAGGACGAACGAACGGGGCAGAGCTGCCATCTGACCGCTTCGGCGCGCAACGGATTACTGCGATGCAAGCGATGAAAGGAGAACCATGAACAGGGTCACCAGGATAGTGCTGACCGTTTTCACCCTTGCCCTGCTCAGCGGCTGTGCGAGGTCCGCGGATCTCATCCGGACCGCAGCCATGGCCGAGCGCCAGGACGTATTTGTCACACAGGCAGAGGGCCGGCCCCTGCCTCCGGGCTATGCTGAGCTCCGGATCGTCTCGCTCCTGAAGACACACAAGCCGGGGGTGTATTCCGCCGCCGACGCTCACGGTACCCCGGGCTACACGCTGTTGCTGAATATCGGCGGCCAGGCCCTGGAGCTGTCGGGCGACCCCCGGCCCGAACGCAAGGAGCCGGTGGGGCCGCGCGACCCGGAAGCCGGAGACGGGATGAGGTATCAGTTCTCCCGGACCCTGCACGTCAAGGCCGGCACCCACCGAACCGTGATGGCCATTCCTGCCGACGCCATTGCCGTTGAAAAAGAGATCACCCTCGCCGAGGGCAGCCGCAACACCCTGGTGCTGGAGCCGGTGTACCGGAAGATGCCCGTGCGGAGCCGGCCCTGGAATTACAACGCGACCGATTTCAAGGAGGGAATCCGGTCGCTGCGGGTCGTGCTCAACGGCGTGGAGAAGTAAGGGCCGACAGGCTCCGGCAGATGTCAGGTTGCAATGGGCGCACTCCTTTGTGCTCTTCCTTCGGGAGTGCGCCGCTTTTTAACTCGTCCCGCCCGGTTGCCGCGGCGGCAGAAAGAACCAGAGAATACTACGCCGAGAGGTCGGGTGCAGACAATGACACCACCGCTTCCATCCAGACACGTCATGCTGGCGCGGGGTGCGGCTCTGATGGTGCTGATCGTTCTCGCCGTCACGGCGGGCGCTGTTGCAGGGGCCGGCGCCATCCCGCACCCTGCGGGCGGAGCCGCGGCGCATGCGGACGGGCATGATCGGGGCGGGCATAGCCCCTGTCCCGCGCCATGTCCCGATCCCGATTGCCACCGGTGCCACTGCACGACCACCATCCTTTCCGACACGGCGCTGGCCATGAGCCTCCGGCCAGCCATTGGGTCAATGGGGGCGATGGTGACGGGTCTCCGCCCGATCCGCCCCCCAGGTCGATATTCCACCCTCCACGTCCGGCAGTGGCTGCCCACCACGGAGAACATGAGCGGAACTCCGCACCAGCCAATGCCGCGGCCGGGGTTCCCCGGGAATGCCGGCCGTGAATTACAAAAAAAACGGAGAGTGAATACATGAAAAAGCGACTTGTTCTTGCAGCAATCGTATCATTCGGCTGTTACGCGCTGCCTGCCTTTGCCCAGACGGAACCGACGGGCAAGGACGGCCGCCTTGCGAGCTGTTCCTCCCGGGACAGCCTGCCCGAACGCATCGCCAGGCTGGAGAAAGAAATCGCCAAGGGGGAGCGCGTCTATACCAAGACGGAGTTGGACCGTCTCGAACGGAAGCGTGACGGGGCAAAGGACATGCTGCGCGTCCTGATGCTGGGGGGCAGGCGCTAGCACTCGGGCAGGCACCTGCCTCCTGCCGATGCCTTTTCCTCCTGCCGCAGGCCGGCGGGAGCTGCAGCAAAAAGCCCATGGACGATGAATCCATGGGCTTTTGTCATCAGGGGGCACAGGTGGCCGATGTGCTGCGCGGGCAACGGACGCGCGCCTCGCCACCCTGGCCCGCCTTCTGCGACGGGCACGTCGGGCCCGGCTGCGGAGAGTCCTTGTCACCCGGAAACAACGTTGTTGTTAAGCAGAATGATTCCCTCCGCGTTAGCGATCCAGATGGTACCGCAGCGGGTGCATTCGAGCAGGTTGTCGGCATATCCGTCAGAGTGCATGACGATTTCGATTGTCGTGCGATCGTTACAGATGGGACATTTCATGGTGCATCATCTCCTTTTCGATAGTTATTTGTCCGATGAGCACTGATCTCCCGCCGATGCCCTACAAATCATGGCTCCCTGCCGCGCCGGGCTGATGGAGAATTTCCTCGATCCTGATTTTTTTGGCAAACGAGCGGACGGACAGGTCCAGGGTGTCGCCGGCGCCAAAGCCGAGGATCGCGGTTCCGATGGGTGACAGAACTGAGATTTTTCCTTCCGCGATGTTTGCGTCATTGGGAAAGACCAACGATATGGTCATTTCCTTGTCGGCACGGATATCGCGCAGCTTCACCCGCGAGTTCATGGTTACGACATTCGGTGGGACATTCTGGGGATCGACGATCGTTGCCGATGCCAGTTCGTCTTCCAGTTTCTGGAGATCCTTGCGGTCGCGGGACGTTATCGTGTCAAGAATCTCCTCAAGCCTTGAGAGATCGTCCTCGGTTACGTAGATAGCTCGTGCATCCATATGGCTGTATCCTCCTCATGATGAAAAGTATCTTCTGACAGGCTGTTGCAAAGCCCCTGCGGGGGCATCTGCTGCGTTGCGCGGTGCCCGCGTCCTCGCCTGTCCAACTGAATATGTCCCGGCTGCTCCGCTCCGGGCGCTGCCGGGGCGTCCAACCGTCTGCTGAGTTTCCGGATGGTTCTGTTCTGTCAGAGAACGTTTCAGTGAATGTGCTCACAGCAGGCCGGGAAGGAGCTGGCTCAGTCCGCCGGCAATGAATTCTATGGCAATGGCGGCCAGAAGTAGCCCCATGAGCCGTGTCGCGATATTGATGCCTGTTTTCCCCATCATCTTTCCGATGGGAATAGCCAGACGCAGGACGAGCCATACGAGGCACGCCGCGGCCGCGCTGATGAAAATCAGGATGCCGTCGTGACCCCAGCTTTCCGCCTGATTGCTGTAGATGATTACCGTGCTGATAGCCCCGGGCCCCGCAAGAAGGGGGATTGAGAGAGGCACCACGGCGATGTCCTCCTTTTCTTCCGCCTCTCGGGCCTCCTCATCGGTATACCTGCTTTGGCTGCTCTGGGCGTAAAACATGGCAATGGCATTCAGCAGAATGAGGATTCCTCCTCCGACGCGGAACGATGCGATGCTGACGCCGAAAAAGCGCAGCAGTGCCTCCCCGACCAATACGGTCACCGTCAGAACGATCCCCACCGAGCATGCAGTAACACGTGCCGTTCTCAGTCGGTCCTTTGGGGGATCGTCATTGGTCGTCGCCACGAAAACGGGAATGGCGCCAACGGGGTTGATGATCACCAGCAGAGCGGTGAATATTTTTATGTATTCAGACCACGTGAGCATGGGCAATCCCTACACTCCTTTCGCTGACGCAGCATCCCCGCCACCCCCTCTTTCGGATGCCCTGCGGGCTTCCCACAGCAGATACCGCACCAGCTTGGGGGACAAGGGCTTGTCAAAGATCCGCTCAATGCCCGCTTCGCCGATCTCGCGCCGCAGGGCCTGCGTCGGCAAGTCGGTATACATGAAGACGGTGAGTCCGGGACGGGCCCTGCGGGCCCTGCGGGCCAACGTGATGGCATCCATGTCCGGCATCTCCAGATCGGTGAGCATGAGCTCAAAGGATGTGGTGCGCAGCGTGGCAAGGGCCTCTTCTCCGCTGCGGACACGATGGACTGTTGTGTTGTTTCTGTCGAAAAGCTCTTCCAGGAGGGTGAAGTCACAATCACTCCCGGCAGCAAACAGTATTTTCGAAGCAGCCATTGAGTCGCTCCTTTCTCAAAGGTGTTAGCAGGCTGTTGAAATTCAAATAGAGAAAACAGCCGTTTTATGGTAGTTTATCGCGCATAACACTTTGCAATTATTGAGGAAAGTTATGCGCGGTTTTGACAGCAACACAGAAGCACTTTTTACCTATGTGACTCCTGAATCCTTTGTCCCGAAGGACCACCCCTTGCGGGCCATTCGTAAAATGGCTGACGAAGCCCTGGCAGGGATGGACAAGCTCTTTGACAGTATGTATGCCACAACCGGCAGATCGTCGATCCCGCCGGAGAAGCTCTTGAAAGCCCAACTGCTGATGATTCTTTACTCCATCCGTAGCAACCGGCAGCTGGTGGAGCAGATCCACTACAACTTCCTGTTCCGCTGGTTCCTTGGTATGGGCCTGGATGAGAAGGTCTGGGACCATTCCAGTTTTACCAAGAACAGCGAACGGTTGATCGGTTCCGAGGTTGCTGCCGAGTTTCTGTCACGGATACTGGCTCAGGCGGAAAGAAAGCGCCTTTTGTCACGCGAGCACTTCACGGTTGATGGCACCCTCATCGAAGCCTGGGCATCCATCAAGAGCTTCAAGCCCAAGGATGGTCCACCGTCAGCTGGCGGTGGAGGCAGAAACGAGACCGTGGATTTCAAAGGGCAGAAGCTTACCAACGAAACCCATGGTTCTGTTACCGATCCCGATGCCCGTCTCTACCGCAAGGGAAAGACCAAGGAAGCCAAGCTCTGCTACCAGGGGCACACCCTGATGGAGAACCGCAGTGGCCTGATTGTCAGGACCAAGGTAACAATGGCATCCGGTTCCGGCGAACGCGAAGCGGCAAAGACAATGGTGCAGCGTCTCCCCCGGACCACCCGCCGCATATCGCTTGGCGGTGACAAAGGCTACGACACGGAAGCCTTCGTCAGAGAACTCCGCCGGCTCAGGATCACACCGCACGTGGCGCAGAACACCACGAACAGAAAGTCGGCCATTGACGGTAGAACCACCAATCATCCGAACTACGCCATCAGCCAGAAGATCAGGAAACGGATCGAAGAAGGCTTTGGCTGGATGAAGACCGTAGGCAGGTTACGCAAAACGATGTACCGGGGAATCGAGAAAATCGCCATGCAACTTGACCTGCACGCAGCGGCTTACAACCTGGTTCGGATGAAAAACCTGGGCCTTGGTGTCACCTGACAGGGGGAACATCCCTCGAATCAGGCAACAACAGCAGCATATGAGGTTGATAAAGAGCAAAACGGCGGACTGAAACCCGATAAAGCGCTCAACTGATTCAAAAAAATCGAACTAAAAGTTCTTCAATCTCAAATAGGGCCGATTTTCAACGACCTGTTAGTGCCGCTACCCGGTCAGGTCCGGACACACGGCGTCATCGGTCATGGCCAAACGGTATTCCTCATGGCAGATGGTGCCGCAGCCGATACGCCGCCTCCGGCCGGCACCGTGGCCAACTCCACCGGCCAGGTCATGCTCGACGCTCCCGATGGCCCTGCATTGTTTGCTGCAGATACCGCAGGCAGGCGGTACGGTGCCCCGCCTTCCGCCCTTGGGTGACAATCGTGTACGCATTGCAGACTCCTCCATCGCCAATGCACGATATCCAGATCCGTCGAAACCGGCTGGTCCGTTCCGTGTCCCGACTCCGGACGGAGCAATGGAGCAGGACCCTGGGGCCGGGGGCTCTTCCTGCCCCGGCCGCTGACTGGGGGGTATGCCGCATCCCTGCCGCGCCATGCGCCCGCGGGAACGGCAACTCCTCCGGGCAGAGGCCGCCCGGACCGATGCGCGGCGGCATCGCTTCGTTGCAGCGTGTTCTGCCGTTCATTCTCCCCGGCTTTTGCGTCCCTGCTGCCGCTATGGCAGCGAAATCCGTTCCCTCAAGGCTCCCGGTTCCCGTTGCCGGGGTTCGCCATTTTTACGAGCACGGCGACCACCTCCGCCGGGTTCTGGTCCAGGTACGTCATAAACCGCGGTTCCAGGCAGTGCCCACGGGAGACCGTCTCGGCCCGCCTGTCGGGAAGGACCAGAACGGTCTTCGTGTCGCGGAAAGCAGTTCGCATGGTAAGCAGGCGCTCCAGTTCATCCCTGTCCTGGGCGATCAGAACGGTGATCGCAGGTTGCTCCAGTACCCGGCGGAATCGTTCGGCAAGCGCTGCCTGTGACCGAAATACCTCAAGGCCGGGAATAACTCCCGAAACCGTTTTTCGGATATCCTCGCCAACTCCTTCAGGGGCGTAGAAAAGTACATCCATAGGCAATAACCTCGCTCCGCTTCTGAGTATTCAATAATCGTTAAAGCACGGCACGTGCCAGAAGGAGGCGCTGTTGACAATGCCGTAATTTCAACTAGATACCCTGTTGGTGTTGCCTGGAGAAACCGGGAATTTTCCTGCCGGGTGGGAATTATTCCAGTTGTACAGGAAATTTTCGAGGTCTTGCTTGATCCCCGCGAACAATTCCGGCGGTCTTTGGGAGAGGTATTCGCAGGAGGATGAAGGCGAGCGGAGAGGCGTGGAACAACGGCCCGGCGCGCATCAGGGGACGGCTCGATGCGCCGGATGCGGATCACTCAAGCCTGGTTCGAGCCCTGCTTGACCTGGCAGTCCTGGTCCGGAGCCAGGGCCTTGGCACAACCGGCCGGCTGGTGGAGCGTTCCACAGGTTGCACCCAATGAAATGCCGCCACGGTGCGCACGCTTACAGCGCATTCATGCGTCCTGCCGGGCCATGTCAGGCAAAATGGCTCATGACCTCCGACTTGTCGATCTTTGTGAGGTTTGCCGCAATGTTTCTTTTTAACTTCGCCTTCACTGCCGGGGCCAGACTTTCGAGTATCTGATTGTTTATGCTTCTGTCCGCGGCCAAAAACCACCTGTCGCAGTCCTTTTCGCTTACCAGCCTGTTGATGTTTTCAGCGAGCAGTCTTATCAGCCGCCTTTTGGTTTCCAGTTCGACAGTATGCTGTTCTCCGAATCCCGCTGCCCTCGTGCCTGTACCGCCGCCCTGGTAGAATCTCCCCGCTGCATCCCCGTATTTATCCGTTACCTTGGCAGACGATTCAACGGCAACAGGGCTTTTTATCGGTTCCAGCCTGTCGCTTTCAATCTTCAGAGGATCCCTGACAATCTCGTAGGCATTCATAATGCCCAGATCGACCGTGATTATTATATCGCTCACACGTACCTCACTTTTAGTTTTATTAGTGTCTCTATGGCGCTTTGCTATCGATGATCATTGATCGATAGGTAATAGATTGAATGTGTGGCTATGGGGTCAGAGATGGTAGTCACCGGCAGCTTCTGGCTGATAGATGACTTTGATGATTTGCAATCTCCTCAAGCCAGCCACGTCTTGCCATTCAATAATATCACCGACTCTACAACCAATCATTGATGTACCATCGGGCTGATGATCGAAACTTTGTTCTGCTCGACTCCGGCTTCAGCGGGAAATACCAAACTATAAATAAATTCCTGCTCACCCATCAATGCTTTCAGTACTACTGTTGAATTCATGGTAACAACATCGGATGGTATCTCTTCTGGCCCAACTATGCTTGCTTGCTCCAATTCGTTATCCAGCTCATCAAGGTACTCTCCTTTTTCAGAAAGATATTCTCTTGCCACCACAAGCAAATCTCGCAGTCTGATCAGATCGTACTCGGTAATGTAGATGTGTTTGGCTCCGTTGACCGGCTCTTTCATAGCTCTCGCTCCTTGGCAGAACGCACGATCAAGCATGACCGTTTTTGAAGTAGCCACCATCGGTTCTTCCGGGAACATGTCAGTACTGCCGACCAGCCATTCATCATCGGGAGGGCACGGTTCACCCTGCCTCGGTTGCCCGGCCCGCTCCTTGCGCGTCGAAACGACGCGGGCAGTGAACTCCTCCCATGACCTCGCCCATTCATATTCAATGGGTACTAAAGCATGGCACGTGCCAGAATGGGGCTTTGCTGCCTGCTGTGTAATTACGGCTAGATACGCATGGCTGCTGTCAGGAGGGTGGAAAATTTTTCCTGTGGGGCAAGAATGATTCCAGCCGTACAGGAAATCTCTGTACGGCTGGAACCGGAAGGGGATACTGGTGTTTCGTGCGGGGAGCTACTGCCGTTGTTCCGGTCCTTTTGACCACACGTACTTCCAGTGGCGTACCAAGCGAGACGCTGATATGTCTGTCAGCAGTCAATATGGGGATAGCATTCCTTCGCCGGCGTAAGGGTTTTGTCGTTTGTATAGATTCCCGGGGCACGGCAGAGACGGGAGCCTGTGGCGACGTGCGCGGGGCGGGTACCGCTGCGTCGCAGGGCTGCCTCGCTCTAGGTCGGTTTTACGCCGTGCTTGCTGAGAAGGGCGTACAAACGCGACAGTGAAAGTCCGGCAATGCGGCACGCCTCCTTGAGATCATTGCCGGTGAGGGAGAGTAAGTCGCTGAGGTATTGCTTTTCAGCCTGGGCGAACACTGTTTCGCGAAAGTCCTGGAGTCGGGGCAGCGATTGGGTGACCCGCTGGGGCGCTGCGCCGGGCTCGGGCTGCTCCACTGCCGCCCGGGCGATCTGTACGCGGATGTCAAGGGGCAGGTGCTGGGGGAAGAGGGTCGGTTCCAGGCGGGCTGATGCGAGCGCCCGCTCCAGCGTATTGACCAGTTCACGCACGTTTCCGGGCCACGAGTGCTGGGTCAGGGTTTCCAGGAATTCCGGCGCAAACCCTTTGGTGGCAAATCCGTAACGCTCACAGAGTCTGTCCACATGGTGACGCGCCAATTCCTTGATGTCCTCCGGACGCTCCCGGAGCGGCGGAAGCTCGATGGCGAACGCGCGGAGCCGGAACAGCAGGTCATCGCGAAAACTGCCGTCACGCACCATCTGGTCGAGATCCCGGTTGGTCGCGGAGATGAGGCGGAAATCGCTCACCTGCTCGCGCTGGCTGCCAAGGGGGCGGAACCGGCGCTCCTGGAGGACCCGCAGGAAAGCCTTCTGGACCGACAGGGGAAGCTCGCCGACCTCGTCCAGAAAGAGCGATCCCCCGTGCGCCTGCTGGATGAGCCCTTCCCGGGCCTTTTCCGCTCCCGTGAACGTCCCCTTTTCATGGCCGAACAGGAGGCTTTCCACCAGGGTTTCCGGCAAAGCGGCACAATCCACCACCACGAAGTTGCCCTCGGCCCGGCGGCTGTTGCTGTGGATGGCCCGGGCAAAAAGCTCTTTTCCCGTGCCGGTTTCTCCGGTAATCATCACAGAGGTGTCGCCGGCGGCTGCCTGGGCCACCAGGTCCAGGCAGTCCCTGATCTTATGGCTGTTGCCGACGATGTCGTGACGCTTGAGCGCGGTGACGCTCGCGCCGCGGCTGGCGATTTTCTCCTGCCGGTACTGGAGTGCGCGCACGAGATGCAGGGTCATCGCCTTGAGCGAGGTCCCCTTTTCAATGTAGTCCCAGGCCCCGCTCCTGATGGCCAGCTCGGCTGAGTCCGGGTTGCCGTAACCGGTGATGATGATCACCTCCGGTTCGGCCGGAGTCCGCTGGATATCCGGCAGAATGTCGAGCCCGTTTCCATCCGGCATGCTCACATCGAGCAGTACCACGTCGAATGCCCCTGAGGAGGCTTTTTCAAGGCCTTCCCTGAGGGTCGAGGCACTTTCCGCCTGGTGCCCCATCCGCTTCACCATGTGCCACAGGGAAGAGCGCATGGAGTCGTCATCATCGATGATAAGGATCTCAGCCATGATTTCTTATACACTCCTGTCCAATGCCCGCCGAATAGCCCGGGCCATTTCGTCTCTGTCAACCGGCTTCCGCAGAACCTCGGCAATGCCCGCGGCCCGGGCTTCCTGAAGGATGGTGCGTTCGTCCTGGTCGATGAAACCGGAGCAGAGCAGAACCGGCACCTCCGGCCTGAGGCGGCGTATTCCCCTGGTCAGTTCCGTCCCGGTCAGCAGTGGCATGGTCTGATCGGTGATAATCAGGTCGAATTGTCCGGGGTGAGCGGTGAAGAGCTTCAGCGCCTCGACACTGCCGGTGGTGGCAACCACCTCATAGCCGAGCCGCCGCAACATCTCGCCGGTGGTGGCGACCAGGTCTTCTTCGTCATCCACATAGAGAATCCTCTCGTTTCCTCCGGCGGGAATCCCGTCCGGGGCGGCATCTGGCTGTTCCTCGACCTGCTCCGCCCTCGGGATCAGGACCCGCACGGTTGTCCCCCTGTCGGGCTCGCTCTCCACCACGATCCCCCCGCCATGGTCCTTCACGATGCCGTAGACAACGGGCAGTCCCAGCCCCGTTCCCCGTCCTTGCTCCTTCGTGGTGAAAAACGGATCGAAGATTCGCTCCAGAACCTCGCTCCCCATCCCATGTCCCGTGTCTTTGACCGAGAGTTCCACATAGGGGCCGGCATGCAGGTCGGGATGGGTGCCTGCCTCATCCTCATGGAGGGTGACGTCGGTCAGGACAACTTCGAGCGTCCCGACCTTGCCGTGCATGGCATGGGCCGCATTGGTGCAAAGATTCACGATGACCTGGTGGATCTGGGTCGGGTCGATCGAGGCCATTGCGTCTTCGCAGCGGATGGTTGGACGAATGTCGATGGTGGTCGGCAGGGAGGCCCGCAGCAGTTTCAGGCATTCTTTCACGATCGGGGCCATTCGCACCGTCTGCCGTTTCTGCTCGCCTTGCCTGCTGAAGGCAAGGATCTGAGTGACCAGGTTCCGGCCGCGCTCGGCCGCATTGAGCACAATTTCAAGCAGTTCAGGGTTGCTTGCCCCCTCTTTTGCGTCATCAAGAGCCAACTCGGTGCTGATGATTATGGCTCCCAGAATATTGTTGAAATCATGGGCGATTCCCCCGGCCAGCGTCCCGACGGCTTCCATTTTCTGCGCATGGCGCAGTTGACTTTCCAGGTGCATCTCCGGCGTCATGTCACGGACAATGGCGACATAGCTTGCAACGGCGCCGGAAGCCTCCCTGACCGGGGAAAGGATTACTTCGACATCCAGGTTGCTGTCGTCGTCCCTCACGATGACATACCTTCCGGTTCGGGGCTTCGACTGAGCCACGACATCGTTCAGTGCCTGAATGAATGGAGATCCCAAGAGCGATTTGCCGTAGCTGTGGATGCGTGTATTGATGATGTCGGCGTGGTCTGTCCCGCTGATTCGCTCAAATGCCTGATTGACGTAGCTTATCAGTCCGTCGGGGGCAAAAAGAATGACGCCCTGCATGAACTGGTCAATAACGGCAGCGAGAATCGCATGCTGTTTCTCTAACTGACACTTTTCCGCCTGGACCCGGAGAGTCGTGATTCCGTGTGCGAGGTTGCCGGCCAGCTTCCGCAAGAGGTCGGCCTCTTCCGGGGCAAAGGCATCGGCGCCATCGGCGTATATGACAAGGGCGCCGAAGACCCCCTCGTCGTCGGACAGCGGCAGCGATATGACTGAACAAGCGATGCGCCTGAACAGTTCGCCGGCACCCAGCCTGGTAGTGATATTCCGGATCACATGACAGCCGGTAGAGAGGGCCTCCCGGGCAACTCCCTGACCCATGTCCGAGTCGAGATGAGACTTCATGTCAGCGGCCTTGTTTTCCCAGCACGCAACCGGCCGCATGGATGCTACCCCATCGGCCTCCGCAAACCAGGCCCACGCCTGGCGATAGCCTCCATGTTCCACTGCAATCCGGCACACATCCCTGATGAACCCCTGTTCGTCAGCGGCATGCAGAAGCGCCTGATCGCACTCGCTGAGGGTCGCAAGCGCACGGTTGGTCCTGCGCAGCGACTCCTGTGAACGCGTTATGGTCGCCTCTCTGCGGCGGATCAGCAGAAACAGCAGAACCGCCGACACACCAATCAGAAGCACGCCGTTCAGCACGGTCAGCCATATCACCAATGGCTGACCCTTGAATAGCGTGGCGGTCAGAGCGTTTGTCCCCAACAGCCACGCTCCCCCGGCCAGAGCATAGACGAGTGCGATCGACAGGGGAGTCTGCCTTGATTTGAACACAGAAGGAATCGTCATGGACATGGGATCGTCTTTTCCTGACCTACCGCGTTGTCACTCAGGATGCCTGATGAATGCATTGCAGGCCGGCACCAGGTTCACTGTTCCACTACCTCGTGCCGAACCGCGCCCTTGCCGGCCAGTTTTACGGCATACATCACATTGTCGGCTTTTTTCACCATTTCGTCTACCGATGCCGGCGGGAGCATGTATGTTACCATCCCCACGCTGAAAGTCACCGGCCACTTGTCATTGAGAGCTTCCGTAAGGCTGTTCATCACTTTATGGATGGCATTCCGTGCCGATTCGGGGTCACTCTCCGGCAGGAGCAACGCAAATTCATCGCCGCCCAGCCTTGCCACCATATCGGTTGATCGGATGATGCGGCTGAGGGTCTCTGCCACCAAGCAGAGCAGGTCATTCCCGGCACTGTGCCCCATCGTGTCGTTAACGGTTTTGAAATTGTCAATATCGAGATATATGATCGTGAGCGGGTGATGGTAACGAAGACTTCTGCCCAGTTCCCTTTCTGAAAATTCGAAAAAACACCTTCTATTGGGTAGTTTTGTCAGATAATCGGTTTTGGCCAGAACCATCTCGCGCTGCAATGAACTTTTGAGCGCTGTTATCAGAATCGTTACGGTTAGAAAAAATGCCAACTCCATCAAGTCGTTCCAATAGAGAACAACGGGATATTCGCAATACGTTTTCTCCAGCAGGCCGGCAATGAGCCATGTCAGGGCGCAGGCAAAGGATATGGCAATGCCGGGCACCCTCCCCGCATACCAGGAAACCAGTAAGACGGGGATCAGGTAGAAAATGGAGAGCGAAAAGTTGGGACCCGTAAGATAGTCAATTACGCCAACCATCACAAGGATGATAGCACCCAACGTGATTACAAGGGGCCTGGGCAGATTGCCGAGGTTATCTCTCGCGTTCATTGCCGGTTTCTCGTGCGCTGGCTGTCGCTCACGCGATTCACGCCCCCATTACCCGATTCCATTTCCGTCATGACGGTTGCACGGCACATACCAAGACCAAGCCTGTCGCAACTCCCTGTCATTCCAGCGGATTGCATCCCGCTGCGGTATGCCCGGCCGCACTTGCGTTCCTGCCACCAAAGGAGTCTCCTGCGCTGCAGGAAAATTCTTGCTGTACAGGACAGGCATCAGGCCATCTCCATTGCCCACGGCCATGGGGTGGCCTTTGGGGGAAACGCCGCTTAATCCTGTTCGGGCGGATACGTTATCCGCATCCCCTCCACGGCCGCCATGGCGGTGAGGCTGTGCTGCGTTGCGCTGCCTCGGCCCATGATATTCATGACCTCAACACCGCGGATCACAAGGGCATCGCCGATGAGCGAGCGGTGGCAGCGCCAGGGAACGGCTTCGGCACACATGATGGCGGTCGCTTTTCTGCGGGACAGCGCAACGAGCTTTTCCAGGGCCGCGGCAAACTGCGGCGTCTGCATATAGTCGGCAAAGCCCCGGAAAGAGGCGTTGTGCCACCCCATGTTGGGCGAATCGGCCCGGGGGTGCCGCAATCCTCCCAGCTCCTTCATGTGCCGGTAGCCGATGCGACGGTTACGAAGGTATGCGCTCAGGGTGTCGCGATTGAACTGGGGGTTGTGCCGCGAGCGGGGGATGGTGCGCACGTCCACGAGCTGCCTGATGCCGTGGACCCGCAACAGCCCGGCGAATTGCTCCAGGCTGCGCGTGGAATGACCCACGGTGTATATGGTCAGGGGTGGGGACTCTGTCGCGATGTCCATGACGGCTCGTCCTTTACTGTCCAGACATCAGGTCACACGGCCTTGACCGCCTGGTTCGCCGCAATGAGGAGGGGGTCCCACACCGGTGCGTAGGGAGGCGCATAGCTCAGGTCGAGCTCTGCCAGCTCGAAAACGGTCATCTGCTTGTACACGGCGGCGGCAAGGACGTCGAGCCGTTTCGCCACCACATCCTGTCCCACCATCTGGCCGCCGAGGAGCAGGCCGGTTCCCCTCTCGAACAGAAGCACGGTCCGCATGGTGCCTCCGCCGGGGAATGATCCCCTCGTCGGTGTGTCCACGTGGATTTTTCTGAACTCCTGGCCCATCTCCTGAAGCTGTCGTTCGTTGAGGCCGGTTGTGGCAACCGTCAGGTCGAAAAATTTGAACGCCGCGGTCTGATCGATGCCGTGAAACATCGTCATGGCATCGTGGCGGGCTATGTTGTTGCCCGCAAGACGCCCCTGTTTATTGGCCACGGGGCCGAGCGGCATGTAGCTGTTCCTCCCCAGTTGGCGGACATAGTGCTCTGCGCAGTCTCCGGCGGCAAAGACGCCGGGGAGGCTCGTGCGCAGGAAGCGGTCTACCTTGACGGCTCCGGCAGCCCCGAGCTCGCCCCCGGCCGCGGCGAAGAGGCCGGTGTTCGGCTTCACGCCGATGGCAACGACCACGAGGCCGGCGTCGAAATCGCCTGCCGTGGTCCGCACCGTGGCGCCTTCCTTCCCCTGGACGTCCACGCCGGCGTGGAATTCGATCCCTTTTTCAGCAATCTTCTCCATCACCTTGTCCCGGATCTCCGCTGCAAAGGCGGGGAGGATCGCCGGGGCCTTTTCCACGATAACCGGCCGGATCCTCATGTTGTAGAGGACGTCGGCCACCTCCAGATTGGTATACCCGGCCCCCACCAGAATCGCACAGGCTGGTGCCTGGTCATGGATCAGACGTTTGACCCGCCTCGTGTCGTCCAGGGTCTTGAAGTAGCAGACCGCCGGATCATCGAATCCGGGCAGGGGAAGGGGCGCGGGCCGGTTGCCCGTGGCATAGACCAGGAAGTCGTAGCGTTCGCGGTACTCCCGGTTCTGCTCATGGTCGACAACCGTAACCTCCTGCCGCAGGGGATCGATGGCGACAGCTTCATGGCGGAGCCGGTAGTCGATGCCGCGTCCGTTCCGGATCGTGTCGAGGCTCAGGGCATAGAGAGCTTCCACCGGCGTATCCTTGAAGAAGAGGTTGTAGGGCATGCCGCACGCGGCGTAGGAAGGATCGCCCGACTTTTCCAGGACAATCACCTCTGCATCCCGATCCGCGCGCTTGATCTGGCTGGCGGCGGACAGCCCGCCGGCTACTCCGCCAAGTATTACCGTTTTCATCTGATCGCCTCCAAAGGTTCGGACAGATTTGCCCGGCTCTCTCCACGGCTCACAGCGGGAAGAAAAGCGGCAGAACCGAAATCATCACTATCCCCATGACAACCTGAAGGGGCAGCCCTACCTTTATATAATCACCGAATGTATAGCGGCCGGCGACATGACGAGCGCGTTGGGAGGCGTCGAGAATGGCGATGCAAAGCACATGCTGGCTCCAATCGAGACAGCGAACATGAACGGGTAGGGACTGACGCCGAGCTGGACCGCTGCGTTCAGCGCGATCGGGGCGAGCAGCACCGCACATGCCGTATTGCTGATGAATAATGTGAACACGGATGTCGTGACATATACCCCCG